>JADHRD010000046.1 GCA_016777585.1 Rhodospirillales bacterium
TTAGCGTTCCTTAAGAATGTGGCTATTTAGAAATTGCTCGACGTGTCATTACATTGATTAGGTGTGCTCTATACTCCGCGGACGCATGAATATCTGAATTAAGGCCATCGTCTGAAATTTTAATGTCTTTTATTGCTTCTGGTGCAAAATTTGAGCTTAATGCAGTCTCAAACTCAGGAATTCTATATGCACATGGCCCAGCTCCAGTAATAGCCACCCTCACGATATTTGCACTCTTAGATACAAATGAACCAACAATGGGATAGCGCGATGCAGGGTTTGGGAAATGCATATAACCAGCTTTTTCTGGGATAGGGAACGATACGGCGACAATCAGTTCACCATCGTCTAATGCTGTATCAAACATTCCTGTAAAAAAGTCATCTGCAGCAATCTCTCTTTTGTCAGTTTTGACCGTCGCATTTAAGGATAATACAGCAGATGGATAACTCGCTGCTGGATCACTATTAGCTAATGAGCCACCAATAGTCCCGCGGTTGCGTACCATTTGATCCCCAATAGTACTAGCCAGATGTGCTAGGGCTGGTATTTTATCTAAAATGATCTCCGAGTCACTAACCGCATGGTGTGTCGTCATCGCTTTGATCACAATATTGGCACCCTCAAGAGAGATACCCTTTAAATCACTTATATCAGCTAAATCGATTAAATCAGTTGGTTGGTCTAGTCTTTGTTTTAGAACTGGAATCAATGTCATTCCTCCCGCAAGAAACCTTGGGTCTTCACTCTCTGAATACAAATCTGTCGCATCTGTACTTGTTGTTGCTCTTTTATATTCGAAGTCATACATACTTGTTCCTCCTATGCCTGCATTTCTTTCGCGGCTGCTTCAATCGCTAAAACAATATTATGGTATCCAGTGCATCTGCAAATATTGCCTTCCAGGGCTTCTCTTATTTCCAACTCAGAAGGATTTGGATTATCGTTAACTATACCAATTGCGCTCATGACCATTCCTGGCGTACAAAAACCACATTGAAGAGCGTGGTGTTGGCGAAAAGCTTCTTGCATTGGGTGCAAAGTGTCACCATCAGCTAAGCCTTCAATAGTAACGATATCAGAGCCATCGGCATTTGCCGCTAAGATAGAACACGACTTTACTGCTCTGCCATTTACGTGAACTGTACATGCCCCACATTGTGATGTATCACACCCAACGTGTGTACCCGTTAGACTCAGGTTTTCTCTAATAAACTGTACGAGTAAGGTCCTTCCCTCAACTTCTCCCGAGACATTTTTTCCATTTACGGTCATCTTTATTGACGGCATTTAAATTGCTCCAATATGTTTACCTATACGTTAATTACGAAGTATATATACAAAATAGGTCATAAGAAATCAAAAAAAATAGCTTTTTTTAAATTAAGCATCATGCATTAAAAACAATAAACTCAAAAATATGTAATTTACTATTTTTTAATTTTGTCATGAACGCTATAAACATAGCGGTAGTATATTTTTCGAGGATACAATGGCTCCAGCTTTAGATTCGGTTTTTGACCTAGCATTTTGGTTTTATGACCAAGGATTAAATAATAGTGAATATATCCAACCAGCAAAGTTGCATTCGCTATTATTTATATCGCAAGCTTATTATGCATCGATTAGTGATGGAGAAAAACTTTTCCCTGCTCTATTTTTGGCTGGCGAAAGCGGCCCAATTGAACCATCCGTTGAGGCTGCATGGTTTCGTGGAAGGCCGGTTTTCGGGGAAGAAAAACAGCTAAGTAGTGATACACTGACTTTTATTTTGAGTGTTTGGAGGCGTTTTGGCCATCATTCAAGTGATTATTTGGTCAAGCTGTGTTCTAAAACATCTGCTTATAAAGCGGCAATTGATCGTGGTCTCAGATCCGAAATTTTTTTAAAAAACATGATAAATGATTTTAAAAAACCGGATTATGCCCATGATGCTGATAAATTTTTAAAACCTCGAACTGCCAGATCTCATACCGGACGCACGGTTACGATTAAAACTTGGAATCCCCGCGATCAGAGTTAAAAAAAATAATTGCTTACTGTAAATTATAAAATAGTTATTTTTAATTAAAATCCGAACAGTAAATATTATTTTGCAACCTTATCATTTAAGTCTCGAAATAAAAAATAATAATCAAAACAGCTAGTACTGAAATTATCATAGTAACCGATCCACCTAACGAAGAGGTGCGGGCCAAGATGCCACTTCTCCCGTGATGCTTGCTTAGATTCGCATTAACAAACGCTAATATCTTATGTATCACAGATTCAAGGGATGCATTTATGATTTTTATGCTATTTGCGACAATATTTAATATCTTTGGAATAAAGACTCTATAACTCCAATCAAAATCTAAATTTGTAGATTTTAATTCTGGAGGATATAACCCTGTTCGCATCAACCATCCAAAAGCTAATGCAGAGAAAAATAGAAGTTGTAGTTGTGTAACAACATGTGTGGTGGTGTATGGTTTGTAGTCAACATTATATGGAAGAATATCATACAACCAATACGGATATACACCGATTGCAATACATAAAAATGCAGCTATACCCATCGCCGCTAGCATATTTTTTGGGGCTTCCTGCGGTCGTTTTCCTGAGTCATGTTGAAAAAACGCAAAGTATGGAATTTTAATGCCGGAATGATAGAACACACTGGCAGATGCAAACAATAGGACACCCCATACAAACCAGTGTCCTTCTACTGCAGCAGCGGTCACTATTAATGATTTTGATATAAATCCACTAAATAATGGAAATGCAGATGCCGAAGCAGCGCCAACAATACAAAATCCAGTTGTATAAGGCATTGTTTTGTAAAGCCCCCCCAGTTCAGATCCTTTAATAGTACCTGTTCGATATAATACGGCTCCCATCGACATAAAGAGTACAGCTTTATAAAGAATATGTGAAAAAGCATGGGCAGCAGTACCATTAATTGACAACTCGGTTCCGATCCCAATACCAACCACCATAAAGCCTAATTGATTGTTCAAACTATATGTTAACACTCGTCTAAGATTATTCTCAATCACAGCATAGAATATCGGAAATGCGGTCATCGTTGCACCGATCCAGATTAACATCTCTGTACCAGGGAACCCCCTGGCTAAGGCATAAATAGCAAGTTTTGTTGTAAATGCTGAGAGAAATACTGTTCCCGTAACAGTAGCTTCCGGGTAGGCGTCTACAAGCCAGTTATGAAGGAGCGGGAAGGCGGCTTTAATCCCGAAAGCAACAAAAATTAAAATTGGGCCTAGCCCGCTAAGGTTCATTTTGTCGAAAGCTATCGAACCTGTTTTATGAAAATGTATGATAGCGCCTGCAAGAAGAAGGACGCCCGATCCTACTTGAATAATTAGGTATCGCATTCCAGCTTTAAATGAAGCCTCTGTTCTACTGGACCAGATCAGAAAAACCGAGGCTATCGCTGTTATTTCCCAATAAATAAATAAAGTAATAAGATCACCAGCGAAAGCGCCACCGATAGCCGCACCTGCGTAGATTAACCCGGCCATTTGTTGGACAGTGTCTTTTAAATGGAATGCATAAATTAGGCTAATAATAGCGGCTATATGAAATATATAACCAAAGAGTAAGCTTAAACGATCAATTCTCACTGGCGATAAATTATATCCAAATATTTCAAATGGAAAGTATACGCCATTAGATACTGTTAATAATCCCCAAATGCCGAATATCGGTAATAATAACATATAAATATTTCGCACGTTACCATGAAAAAATGGTAGCAAAAAAGCACCTACAATGAGAATTAAACCCGGCGGTAACTCAATCATTTTGGTTCTCGTTATAGTAATTTTCTGAACGCATTAAGATCTTACGAAGAATTTTTGCAGCTAAAACTAAAAATACGGCACCTATGAAACCGTACCATCCATACATGCCAGGGATAATATCTTCGATAGAATATTCGACATGTTTATGGTAAAACAAGTCCGCCAGTACAGTTAACGCACATATTAAAATCAAAGCATACCAAATTTTATCGACATTCTTTTTATTATCTAACCAAAACGATTTTTTATTTGGTTCTGAATTATCTTCCATTATTTCCTCTTCACTCAATTTAAACCAGCCACAGGGGCAAGTAGTCTAAATATCACATCTGCATAGAAAAATAGAGCAATGCACCCTAAACTTGAGAAAAACATTGCCAACAGACAAAGTGGTGGGGCCTCCCTGACCACTCCAAAATTAAGACCCATCCAAAAATTACTATTTTTTATGTGCTCTTCTTTAGATTGCGGGTTCTGTTTAGGAGACGCGAAGAGTCCGCGGCCAATAATTGGCATTAGGTATGCTATGTTAAGTAAAGAACTAACCATAAATATGGCTGTAAAAACTATATAACCCGCTTCGACAGACGATAACATTAAATACCATTTACTCCAGGAACCACCTAATGGTGGTAATCCGATTACACTCAATGATCCAATAAGAAATGCAGTATACGTAAAAGGCATAATACGCCCTAAACCATCCATCTCGGATATTTCAGTTTTATGGCTTGCAACCATTATAGCGCCAGCACAAAAGAATAGAGTAATTTTGCCAAATGCATGCATTGCAATGTGCATTCCTCCGCCCATTATGCCTATTCCATTTGCTAACGACGCACCCAAAACGATATACGCAAGTTGGCTTATAGTGGAATATGCTAATCGTGCCTTTAAATTATCTTTGGTCAGTGCAATGCATGATGCAGTGATTAGTGTGAATCCCGAAACATACATAAGCCAATTATCTTCTGTAAACCCAGCAAGAGTATCAACGCCAAATATGTAGATTATTACTTTTAAAACTGTAAAAACTCCAGCTTTAACAACTGCAACTGCATGCAATAGCGCACTAACTGGTGTTGGTGCAACCATCGCCGCTGGCAACCAACGGTGGATTGGCATTAACGCGGCTTTTCCAATGCCATACATATACAAAAATAATAAGATACTGATAGTTACACCGGTTAATTTATTATCAAAAATACCACCTTGCTTAAAATCCAAAGTGCCTGCACTATTCCAAGTCCAAATAATGGCGAGTAACTGTAAACCAATTGACGTTCCCAATAAGATTCCGAGATAAATTCTTCCTGATTTTATTGCCTCTGGTTTGCCGGAATGAGTTACCAGAGGAAAAGTGCATAGAGTTAATACCTCATAACAAATGAATAAAGTTAGCATATTGCCAGCAAAGGCAACACCTGCGGCACTTGCTAAAGAAATAGCAAAAAAGAAATAGAAGCGCGTTTGATTTTTTTCGTGATGACTGCGCATATAACCGATTGAATAAATCGAATTAATAATCCAAAGACCAGAGGCTATTAAGCCAAATAACATGCCCAATGGCTCTACTGTAAATGTAATATTGAGGCCAGGAAAGAACTCAAGCAGTGTTATGGTAGGTCTTTCGCCTTCCATTATTGAATGAGTTAAAGATCCCACAACTAAGAACATTGAAATGGATGTAACCAGCGTTACCGTCTCGCGTAAGTTAGGCCATTTCCCAGTTAATAGTATAAAAATAGAGCCTATTAGGGGGGTCATTATGGAAAGTATAATTGTGTTTTCCAAACTCATAACGCGACACCCATTAGTTCTTTTGCAGCTGATAGAGCGCTTGATATTGTATAATCTGTAGCTATACCAAAATAATAGTTCGCTGTAACTAAGATCCAAATCGGTATAAGCATGGATAAGGGGGCTTCCTTTATTTTACTTGATTTATCAGGAACTGGCCTGAAATAAGCAATTTCAATTACCTTCCACACATAAACAATCGACAGAAGAGAGCCAATAAGTACAATTATCGCCACTGGCCACCAGCCCTTTTCCAATGTAGCGAGTATTAGATACCATTTGCTAATAAAACCAACTGTTAACGGAACCCCAATAAGACTCAATCCACTCATTAAAAATGCAGCCATGGTGAATGGCATTAATTTACCCAAGCCAGCCATATCATCTATTTTTACTGACTTTATGCGAAGGAATATCGCCGCAAGCGCCAGAAACAGGCCACCCTTGATGAGGGCATGATTGAAAAGATGGAGGATGGTTGAGGTTAACCCTGTCACGGTTACCGCGCTAATTCCAATAACCATATACCCGACCTGAGCTACGCTTGAATAGGCTAATAGCTTTTTTATATTAGTCTGGAAAATTGCAACAATAGACATTGAAATCACAGCAATTAATCCCAACACTAATAGTAGTTCATCTATTACTAATTTATTAAAAATTTGATACCCAAAAATTGTAAAATATACTCGTAAGAGAACATAAACAGCTACTTTAGTTGCCGTCGCCGCTAGAAAAGCTGTCACTACAGACGGTGCATATGCATATGCATTTGGAAGCCAAACATGAAGGGGGAATAAACCAAGCTTTAACCCTATTCCAACTGTTATAAATCCCAGTGAAATTAAAACTGTCTTAGTGTCTGAAAGTTCTGGCATTCTGTCTGCTAAGTCGGCAATATTTAGGGTTCCTGTCATTTGATACAATAAACCCACGCCAATTACGTAAAATGTAGCTCCAACTGTTCCAAGAATTAAATACCTGTATGCTGCGGTTAATGCGTTTCGAGAAGAACCTAAGCTTATAAGAACGTAAGAAGACAAAGAAGAAATTTCTAGAAAAACAAAAAGATTAAATGCATCACCGGTTATAGTAATTCCCAACAAACCGGCAAATGCGAGTAAAAACATTGTATAAAATAAATAAATTCTATCTTCTGCTATTTCAAAATATACACTTTTTCTCGCAAAAATTAATGTAATTGAAGAAATACCTGAAATGAATAATAAAACAAAGGCAGATAAAGTGTCGACTTTATACTCTATGCCCCAAGGCGCGGGCCAATTTCCTAATAAGTAGGAAATTGGCCCTACCGTTGTAACCTGATTTAGGAGGTTTATTGCAATTGCAAATGAAATCCACGATGCGACTAAGGCTATCAACCAAGCAATACCAGAATGCCTAACTATCAAACATATTGGGGAAGCCAATAAAGGAATAACAACAATCAATATTGCCTGATGAGGTGTTAGAAACTCAAACATTAGTCGTCTAACCTCTCGCTTTTAAGAAGGTCATCTTCTTCGACCGTACCAAAAGCCTCACGTATTCTTACAATAAGCGCTAATCCAAGTGATGTAGTCGCAACGCCGACCACAATAGCCGTCAATATTAAAACGTGTGGTAGGGGGTTTGAATAAGATTTGATTGTCTCGTCAAGTATAGGAGCAGATCCCCCATCTATTTTGCTTATTGAAATGTACAAAACGAAAACTGATACTTGAAATATATTTAAGCCAACAATTTTTTTGATTAAATTTCCATGGGAAATGACTATGTATAGCCCTATCATCATAAAAATAATAACAATCCAATAATTTATTAATCCTGGAATTTCAAATGATAAGTTCATTGCTTATGATTCCTGACCTGCAAACACGAAAAAAACCGTGATCATAGTAGCCGCGACGGTTATGCCTACACCGAGTTCCACTAAAAGAATACCAATGTGCTGACCTGCAATATTGTTTTGACCTAGAACGTTGTAATCTAAAAAATTACCTCCAAATATTATACCAGCAATGCCCACCGCCGTATAAAGAATAACTCCAAAGCTCAATAGTATGCGAGTTGCGCTAGATGGAATAACTTTCCTTGCGTAATGAACCCCAAAGATCAAGGCATATAAAATGAATGCAGAAGCGAAAATTACCCCCGCCTGAAAACCTCCACCAGGGCCAAAATCTCCGTGAAATTGAACATAAAGGGCAAACAGTAAGATAACAGGAATCATGAGTTTTGAAATCACTCTTAATACGGAAAAATGTTTCATTCTTTTTCTCCGTCTGTTTCTAAACTGGATATTTGTTTAACTTCAGCTTTGTTTCCTGTTCGACCTCGCCCGAGGAGAGTAAGCACACCGATAGCAGCGGTAAAAATCACAAATGTTTCGCCTAGGGTGTCGTACCCTCGGTAACTTGCTAGGATTGATGTAACTATGTTGGGTATGCCAATTTCTGCGCCCGATTGCTCAATAAACCGTTGTATTAAGTATTGATTAGAGGGAGCATTGATATCACCATAGAGAGGCATATCCAATGTTCCGTATACTAGAGCTGCTCCAGTCACAAGTACAACTATTATTGGCATGATAGGATTATTTATATGCTGCTTCTCTTTCTTTTGATGAGTGATGGCGAGGGTTGCTAACATTAGGAGGGTTGATATACCTGCTCCGACAGAGGCTTCTGTAAAAGCTACATCAACAGCAGCCAGCAGAACGTAAAAAGAAGCAGCCAAAAGACTAAAGATTCCTGATAAAATAACAACACCAAAAAGGTTGCGAGAACGCAATATGGAAAACGCTGTTACGGACATTAGAACTAAAATAACGACATCGAGAAAACCAGCCATTATACCTCTTCTTTACTTGAATTGCGACGATCCTGGGTCACCATTGGTTTTATTTTTCCAGTCATAGCAGCTTTTGCCAACGCGTGGGTCGTTGTAGGTGAGGCAAAAAACATAAAAAGTAAAATGAGTAAGAGTTTAACTGAAACTATTGTCCAACCAGCCTGTAGCATCATACCAAACCCAAAAGCGCCTAAAGCAAGAGTATCTCCAAGGCCCGCGGCATGCATTCTGGTGTATACATCTGGAAGCCTTAAAATACCTATTGCACTGATAATTGAAAAAATGCAGCCTATCAAAATTAGTATCCAACTAAAAATATCTATTAACATGAGATTAAATATCCCCTAATGGATCAGACTTACTCGGCTGAGAAATATCTGTCACACCCCAAAATTTCATAATTGCGATAGTCGCTATGAAATTTATTAATGCATACACAAGGGCTATATCCAAAAATTCCGGTCGTCCGTCTAAAAATCCCAGTACAGCAATTAAAAGCATAGCCTTAGTTCCAAAAAGATTTACGGCTAAAATGCGGTCGTAAATGGTAGGCCCTAATATTCCTCGTATTAATATGAGTGCCATCGCGATAATAATAGCTATTGCTGCAGCTATAAACATAACTACTTACCCTCCATTTTGCAGACACGTCTATCCATTCGGCCCGAAATTACCTCGTCGGCTGCGCCAACTGTCAAAGCGTGAACTTCAACACTGTCATCATTTAAAGCCAAGGTTATTGTTCCTGGAGTTAACGTAATGGAATTTGCATATGTGACAGCGCCTACATTTGATCTTTGACTGACTTTAGATTTAAAAAGTACGGGGCTTATTTCAAGATTTGGTTTAATTACCAATAAAGCTATGTCCACGTTTGCTTTAAGGATTTCCCAGATCAGCCATGGCCAGTAAGTGATAGCTTTTAAACTAAAGTGAATTGGAAACCCCTCATGGTCGATAACATCCATTCTATGAGCCAACCAAGCTACTGACAAGCTTGATAGTAGGCCTAAGAATAATAGTAATGGCTCAAAAATACCAGATAGCATTAACCATAAAACAAACAAAAATATTACTAGTCCAACTTTTAACAAATTACTTAACTTCCAAGTTCTCACAATTTAAAATTAAATGGTTTTTTAGTATAACATTAAGAGTCAGACTAACTATTATTTTTTTTGTATCAAGGCAGTTCAGTGGAATATTCGCTAACGGGGCGTATATTTTTTATTAATCCCTGTTTTTTCAAAAATTTTGCAAATCTTTGGTATCTATATTTATCCAAAGCGGCTGGCCTAAGCGCAAATCTAGTCATCGTGTCTCTCCAGGCGCGTTTGTTCAATTCATCATTGAGTTTTTTGTCTGTCTTTATGAATGTTAACCAACTTTCTTTGGGGTGATTAACGAGATATTGCATGGCATTTTCAATAGCGTTTACAAATTGTCTAAGTCGCTTATCTTGTGTTTTGTCTTTATGAGCAACAATAATCAACTCGTCGTAAGCTGGAACACCATTTTCTTCTGGGTAAAAGGCTAAACCAGGTTTGTTTATAATATCCATTTGATTAAGTTCGAAATTTCGGAATGCGCCAATTACAGCATCGACTTTGCCAGATACTATTGATGGTGATAAGGAAAAATTAACATTTATAAGTGTTACATCGCTCAGTTGTAGCCCATGCTTCGAGAGCATCGCTGATAACAATGCATCTTCAAAGCCCCCAACTGAAAAGCCTATTTTTTTACCCTTGAGGTCTTTAATAGAGCTTATTGGGCCATCTTTCAAAACAACTAAAGAATTTAGGGGAGTGCTAACAAGAGTCGCTATCCTGGTTAATGGTAATCCTTGATCGACTTGAATATGTAATTGAGGTTGATATGAAACAGCTAGATCAGCTTTTCCGGCCGCCACTAGTTTTGGTGGCATACTAGGATCTGATGGCGCTATTAGTTCTACGTCGAGCCCAGCTTTATCAAAAAAACCACGTTCTTTAGCTATTATTAATGGTGCATGATCCGGGTTTATAAACCAGTCAAGTAAAACTGTGATTTTTTCTTTTGCAGATGCAACCGAATTCACCACTGTAAGTGATAAGATTAATCCAAAAAGTAATGAAGTTAGTTTTAAAGTATTGTATTTAAACATTATTAGTCCTTTTTTATGTTAAAATGCGTTTCGGGTGACCAGCTGACGGCACGCGTTAAAAAAGCATCAACTGCGTAATAAAGTGCTATTGCTATGAAGGAGAGGGTAAAAAGTGCGGCGAACATAACATCAATTTGCATTCGTCCATTTGCATGTAACATCAAATAGCCTAGCCCTTCGCTCGAACCAACCCATTCACCAACAATAGCACCTATAGGCGCGACAGCCGTTGCGACACGAAAGCCTGACGCTAATGCTGGTATTGCAGAAGGTATGCGAATATGCCGGAGAATACTCCACTGTGAGGCATTCATTGTTAAAGCTAGATCTAAAAATCCAATATTTGTTCGTCTAAGGCCATCAAAAAAAGCAGCCGTTACTGGGAAGTAAATAATGAGGGTCGCCATTGCGACTTTAGAAGCCATGCCATAACCTAGCCATAAAACTAAAACTGGGGCTAATGCAAATACTGGTATCGCTTGACTGACTACAAGAATTGGCATTAACCACTGTCGTGCGGTCTGGTAGTAGGCGAGAAATATTGCGCTAATAATACCAAAAACTAGCCCTATTGTTAGGCCAAGTAAAATTTCTGTAAGCGTAATCAATCCGTGGAAAAATAAAAGATCTGAATTAGAAATAAAGGCTTTAATTACGAGCTTTGGATTGGGCAGGATATAAGGCGGTGCCTCTGTTACAACAGTTATTAAGTGCCAGACTAATAATATTGATAAAAATATAATAAGAGCTCTTATAAGTATCATGTTTCTAAACCATTATTTTGCTCAAAGCTTAATTGATTTAGTAATTGGGCATGAAGCTCGAGTAGGTTAGTATCCGTGATTTGTCTCGGTTTATTTTTATCGATTTTAATCGGCTGCTTTAAACGGCCTGGGCGTTCATAAAGCACATAAACTCGATTACCAAGACGTATTGCCTCCATTGGATCATGAGTAACTATTAAAACTGTGCTTGTTTTTAGAAGCTCAGAGGCCAAATCTTGCATTTTTAATTTAGTTATTGTGTCAAGATTTGAAAATGGTTCGTCCATCAAAACTATTTGAC
This sequence comes from Rhodospirillales bacterium, assembly GCA_016777585.1. Classification (GTDB taxonomy): domain Bacteria; phylum Pseudomonadota; class Alphaproteobacteria; order Rhodospirillales; family UBA2165; genus TMED23. The sequence continues at coordinate 11,668 of JADHRD010000046.1, forward strand.
GATTTTCCATTAAGGTTCTTGCAAGAGCAATTCGTTGTCGCATACCTCCCGATAATTTATCAGGCAAGTCATATTTGTTTTTTAACAGACCCACTAAATTTAAATAATAGAGTCCTTTCTCTTCGTCTATTTTTTGCCCTCTGAGCTTATTTCCGATTGTAATATTCTCCAGAGCGGTGAGCCATGGGAAGAGCAGGTCATTTTGTGCCATGTAACTTATTCGCGTGCCAAGTTGACCACCATCTGAGCATGAAACTTCAATATTCCCATATTCTGTTTGTAGACCCGCAAAGCATCTTAGAAGTGTTGTTTTCCCGACGCCACTACCGCCCAGTAAACAACTCCACTCACCAGATTTAAGAATAAAATTAAAATTCTTAAACAAGACTTCCTGATTGTAAGAAAATTCTTTAATTTTTATTTCTACGGAGAAGTTTTGGTCGTTTAGCAAATTTTTCACTCACTCGTTCCTACGCCGATTTAACTCGGATCAGGTTCTGGAGTCGTCTGCTTAGACAGACCTCTCAGCCAAAATGGCTCCCCCCAGTGGTTATTATAGAAACTTTATATACATGTTATAGGTATTGGCACAATACGAATCTCGTTTTAGACTGCTCCAATGCGAAACGGAATATTTAATAATTTTATACCATTTTTTATATCTATGTTTTTAGTCTGGTTTTTTCCATCTAATGTTTACACACAAAAATACCAAGAATTTTCTAAGAGTAATATTATAATCAACAGTTTAGGTAAATATCATAAATTTTCAATTGAACTAGCTCTTACACCCTTGCAGCAAGCTCAAGGATTAATGTACAGAACTTTCTTACCTAAAGATTCTGGAATGTTATTCGATTACGGCTCACCAAAGCTAATACGGATGTGGATGAAAAATACTTTTATCCCGTTAGATATGATTTTTTTGAATCAACAAGGTCGGATTATAAAGATTGTGGAGCGTACTATTCCCAAGTCAGAATCAATTATTTCTTCGAATTTTCCTGCTAGAGCAGTATTGGAGTTAAATGGTGGAACAACTGAAAAATTGAATATCAGAGTTGGTGATTTAGTTAAGCATGAGATATTTAAATAGTCTGATTGACAAATATATTTAAAAAAACGCTTTTATTTTTTTACAGCTAGCGCCAAACCATCATCAATTGGAAGTAAAGAAAAATCAATTCGATCATCTCTATGAAGTTTTTTTAGGAGTTGGCGAAGTGCTATAGTTGATTTTTCGCTATCATTTTGATCCAAAACTCGACCACCCCAGAACATGTTATCTAGAGCTATTAATCCACTTGGTTTTGAGAGTTTAAGTGCATATTCATAATAAGTGTCATAATCCTTTTTATTTGCATCTATGAAAATAAAATCAAATAAGGATTTTTTTTTCTGCCTTACCAAGTTTTCTAAACTATTAACCGCTGGCCCCATTAGTAAAGTTATCTTATTCTCTACACCTGCCTTCTTCCAATATCGTTGGGCAATATTAGTATAATCATCTATCATGTCACACGTAGTTAAGTGCCCTTCATTTGGCAGAGCCATTGCCATTACCAGGGAAGAATATCCTGTAAATGTGCCAATTTCGAGTACCTGCTTTGCATTAGATAATTTAACAAGTAGCCCAAGAAACTGTGCTTGTTCGGGGGCTGCTTCCCAGCCTGCTTCAGGTAATAGATTTGTTTCTTCTCTTAATTGACCTTGAACTTCCGTTTCTCTTAAAGAATTTACTCGTAGATATTTTAAAAGAGGAATGCTTGGGGATCTCATGCTCTCTAACATACAATGCTCTTTTCAGTTGGATAAAATTTTATTCTAATTCCTGAGTGACTCGGAGCTATTAATTGTAGCATGAAGGTTCCTTGCATACGCCTTAGCAGATTTGGTTGATAATTCTTCAGCCTCCGTAGAAAATTCTTTTACGGCTTTGATTGCAGATAAAGGAATACGTTTTATTTTTCGTATTACGTCCTGCTCTGTTTGGCTTAATTCTATGTGAGGGACGACTTGGGTTATTAAACCAAAATTTAACGCTAATTGGGCATCGATTACATCACATGTGTAAGTCATATGCAGCAATGCCTTTCTGCCTACGCGCCCCATAAGAGCAGACATAGCCATTGTCGGCATTATATTATGAGATGTCTCGGGTAATGAAAACTTTGCATTCTCACTGCAGATTGTAATATCAGTTAATGCAGCAAGAGCGGCGCCAAAGCCATGAGCCTCACCTTGAACAATCCCAATAATTGGTATTTGAGAATTACGAAAGGATTCATATAGATCAAATACCACGTCAAATTTGTTGCGCATCTCTAGTGCTTCTGGAAGGGCCCCTTTCTTTTCTCCCATAACGGCTCGTCCCATGCAAAAAGCACTGCCTACGCTTTTGAAGAGAATAAATTGATTGTTAGATTGGGCTTCATTGATCAAATTTGTAAGTTCTGCAGCCATTTCATCGCTGACTCTATTTCCATTTTCTGGATCATTAATTTTAATAGTTGCAAAGCCCTCGCTCTCTTCAAGTAATAGTGTATTAGCCATATCACACGTATCTCCAAAATTTTAGTTATCTATAGAGATAAATCAATGCGAGAAAATAAAGCAAGATATATTTCAAACAATATGTTGTTGTAGTGTCCTTGAGTAATTAAACTGTTTGGTTATAATTAGAGTTTAGAGGGGAATAAATGCTAAAATTGTATCATTTTTGGAGTTCGACCTGTTCCCGCAAGGTCAGGCTAACTCTTGCTGAGAAGGAAATTGATTGGGTTAGTCACCATATAGATATAGTTTCAAAACTCGAAAATCTAGAGCCCAATTATGTAAAAATAAACCCTAATGGTGTTGTCCCAGCGCTAGAACATGATGGAAAGATTATAATTGAGTCTAATGTTATTATCGAATATTTAGACGATGTTTTCCCAGAAAATTCGCTAAGACCAAAAAATAGTTATCAACGTGCACTTATGCGTTTATGGCTAGATTTGGCTGAAACAAAAATACATAAAAATATAAACATAATTTCCTACAATAAAAGGCATGTTCCAAGAGCAAATCAGCTGTTTTCAAAAGAGGAACAACTCTCGAACATTGAGCGATTTCCAGGAATCGAAAAAAGAGCAGTGATGCTTAAAAGGTTTAAAAACGGTGTCTCTAACGATGATGAAAAATTAGCTACTGATTGTTTGGTTGAGGCTATGGATCAAATGGAAAGAACTTTAGTGAATAGTGAATGGCTGGCGGGAACTGATTTTTCTCTTGCGGATATTGCTATTGCTCCATTCATTGAAAGATTTGAAGCCAATGGAATTGAAACACTAGTAGATTGGGGTAAGCGACCTAAAACTGGCAACTGGTGGAAAAGAGTTCAAGGTCGTCCATCTTTTATAGAAGCCTATTCATTTCAAGACCCAAATAAATAGGAGAAAAATCATGTCTAACGGCTTAGTTGAAAAAACACCTGGATCAGGTGGATTACATAAAGAGTTATTTGTAATTTTTACCACACCAATAGCGCCACGCGAAGAGATTCTTAAAATGTTGCCTAAACATTTGGATCGCCAGGTGGAACTTGAAAGAAAAGGCATCTTATTTGCAGCGGGTCCGATGTTTGAAGAAGGTGCGAAGGGTGCAGTCCGAGGAATGATTGTTATTCGAGCAAATTCTTTTGAGGAGGCGCGTAAGATAGCTGATGGAGACCCTCTTCATGAGGCTGGTTTGCGCACTTATACTGTTGATAGGTGGATTATAAACGAAGGTAGCTACACAGTTAATATAAAGTATTCAGATCAAACCATGCAAATTAAATAACTAAAGTTTTAAAACCCATTCAAATTCTTCCACTAGAATTTTGTAATATCGTTTGTTTTTGCTAGTCACTTGTTTTTTTATCCACGGAAATAATTGTGGCATTTTTGATCATTGTATTTCTCATGCCTCATTCCATTGTAATCACATGTCATCCGGAAAATGTCGAGATGAGTTTATGGCGGAGCGAAAGCCATTTAAATTTAATTCAGCTCTTATTTCTTTGGTTGCTTTTAAAACCATCGGTTCCGTGGGTATCCCGCATCCATTAGCAATCCGGTCATTTTTTGTAAAATTTGCTGCTACCGCTGCGGCGCCTGCGATGGTTTCTTCACCAATGGAATTAGCAAGAGCTATCCGTGCTGCATCAAGAGTTTTTCGATCATCTCCAACAAGTGCGTCCGAAAAGTCTAATAATTCTCTTCCCCCAGGTACCCCTATATCCAAATCTGGTTTGATTAGAGCCTTTAAATTTATATTTAAGTTAGTTGAACGTCCACTCTCACGGAGGAACCGGGCGTGCCCCGAAGTTCAGAAAAAACATTCATTAAACGCTGAAATTCTGCCCGCGACAACCTCAGATTGTGCCCGTGATAGCCCATCGTGATGTTGATAGTCTGCGATTAGTATATTCTTAACCGGAAGGTACTGTATATTTTCGAGCTCCATATGCATTCGATTTTCATTCGGAACTAAACTGAGTGCCCGCATAATATATGCTTTATGACCAGTTCCAAATAAATCCTCCGCTAATTTGCCACCCTCAGGGTGGCTTGGAATGGTTGGTACCCAAGCAAGTTCCTGTTTCGCTTCTAAAGGACGATCTCGGGCTGGAAGCCCATCTTTAGGTTCGGGGAGTGGACGTAATTCAACTCCGATACCCCGTGCGAATATATCCATATCGGTTACCCGGGATACAATACCAACGATTTCAACATACTCCTCATTGGTAAGCCCACCGTCAATGGCCTCCGTGTAAGAATCTTGGAGAAAGTCTTTGGGTGATGTGGATAATTTATTTATCAAAGACTTTGCTACGTCGGGAAGAATGGTATCATCATGGTTGGATGAATGGCCTGGCCTTTCTTGAATGCCTTTTTCATAACATGCTTCCCTAACCTGTGACGCTATAGCTATTCTTTGAGCGCCCGAACCCCAACTGCCTGGTTCTCCCAAATTTTTAAATTGATTTTCATGTACTTTATCAAGATCTTTTCTAACTTTATAGTTAGAGTCTGAATAGAAACCCATTTTTATCCCTCTCCTACATTGTCGAAAATATTCATCGATAGTAGATATTTTTTACTATTTCTATTGACATAAGCATATCTAATAAGGCTTAGTCAAATTTACCTTATTTCATTTTATCTGGTGAAAAGAGGTACTTTTTATGCGTAAATTTTCTTTCAGAAAAGGTGCAAGCTTTGGGAATGCTGATTAACGGTTCTTGGAGTGAGGATGATGGTAAGAGCCGCGGTGAAGGTGGTAAATTTGATCATCTACCCACTAGTTTTCGCAATCGTATAACCGAAAATGGCTCGTCTGGTTTTAAATCTGGGAGTGGGCGGTATTTCTTATATGTTTCGAGAACATGTCCTTGGGCACATAGAGCTATCATTTTTAGGCATATAAAAGGTCTTACCGATCATGTTGGCCTGATCATGGTGCAATCGGGAGATGAGGGCTATGCTATTGAAAAAGATAGTACTAAGTTAGTTCCTGGGACCGATGTAAAAATAACTAGTTTGCATGAGATTTATAGTTTGTCTGATAATAAATATACGGGGAGAGTTACTGTACCTACACTTTGGGACTCTAAAAATTGTAAGATAGTCAATAATGAATCGTCAGAAATTATTGAAATGTTTAATTCTGAATTTAATGGAATCGGTGGTGAACATTTCGACTATTTTCCAGAAAACCTTAAAATGGAGATTCATTCTCTCAATGATATGGTTTACAACAAAGTTAATAATGGCGTTTATAAAGCTGGATTTTCAACTTCTCAAGAAGCATACGAAGATGCATATGACGGCCTTTTTGAAGCTTTTGATACTATGGAGAGAATATTAGGAAAACATAGATTCCTTGCTGGAAATATAATTTCAGGTGTCGATTGGAGAGCCTTTCCGACACTCTATCGATTTGATACAGTTTATCATTACGCGTTTAAGTGCAATAAAAAGCATTTGTATGAATATCCAAATTTGTGGAATTATACTAAAGACTTATACCAAATGCCGGGTATTTCTGATATTTGCTGGCTGGAGGCGGCTAAAATTAATTATTGGACAGGCACTAGGGTGAACGCAACTGGCACAATACCTAAAGGGCCAGAGGGGATTGATTTCTCAGCTCCACATGATCGTGCTCGTTTTGGGTAATAGGAGGAAGTAGATGTT
>JADHRD010000047.1 GCA_016777585.1 Rhodospirillales bacterium
GTATCAAAAATTAGAGAACGCTCCACATCTGCCACCGTTTTTCCAACTAATCCCATAGCCTCTGTCTTTAAGTGCTCTTGACTGTTATTCGTTGGCAAGATTGATTTTAATTGAAGTGCATCTGGATTGATTTCTCCATCAGTTGCTAAAAGAACTCCTCTATGAATGGTATTTTCAAGTTCGCGCACATTTCCAGGCCAAATATAAGACTTCAAATTCGCCCAACCATCTTTTGTAATATATGATTTTTTAATATTATTATCTTCACTATATTTTTCCATAAAATACAAAGATAGGGGCTCTATATCGCCTGGCCGATCCTTGAGGGGTGGAATTTCAACCATTACAACATTTAACCGAAAATAGAGGTCTTCTCTAAAATTGCCCTGAGAGACTTCATCTTCCATTTTTCTATTGCTTGTAGCGATGATGCGAGTGTCAACTTTTATAGGCTTTTTTCCGCCAATTCTATCAATTTCTTTTTCTTGTATAGCGCGTAATAATTTTGATTGAAGGCGAAGGTCCATTTCGCTTATCTCATCCAGCAAAAGAGTTCCGCCATGTGCTTCCTCGAATTTACCAATTCTTCTTGAAACTGCCCCGGTAAAAGCGCCTTTCTCATAACCAAATAATTCGGATTCTAATAGAGCTTCTGGAATTGCAGCACAGTTAACTGCGACGAACGGCGCATTTGAGCGATTACTCTTTTTATGTATAAAATGGGCGATTAATTCTTTGCCTGTACCCGATTCTCCTATAACAAAAATACTAGCCACACTCTTAGCGACTTTTTCAGCTAATTTTAGGATATTTGACATTTTTGGATCTGCGTGAATAATCTGATTTGTTTCTTGAACAACAGCCTCAAGAACGGCTGAAATTAATTCTTCATCAGGTGGAAGTGGAACATATTCTTGAGCTCCTGCCTTTATAGCTGCAACTGCTACCTTAGCATCATCATCCACGCCACAAGCCACAACTGGTATTGAAATTCTCTCATTTTTAAGTCTTGAAACCAAGTGTGCAATATCAAGGGTGGTATCCACCATAATAAGATCCGCACCTTGTCCATTACAAAGTCCGCGTATTGCAGTATCAATATCATTTGCGTGTGACACTTTTGCACCTCTAGAAACTGCAATTTGACTTGCAGCGCCTATTTGCCCGCTGAGTGCGCCAATAATTAGCAAGCGCATTTATAATTATCCTCCAAATTTAAGTAACTAATTAGAAAATCTCTGTTCTAGCAGAGGGCGGCATCAAACTGTTTAACGTCATTTCTAATCGCTGAGGATGCTCCTGTTGACCAATTGATGCTGCACCCATCACGTATATTTCACTTACGACTTCTTCAAGTATTGAATTTCGTTCAAGCTTTGAGGCAAGAGGAATAAAGACTAAATTTGCCAGAACTGCTCCATAAAAAGTGGTTAGAAGCGCCACAGCCATACTTGGGCCAATTGTCGTTGGATCCTGTAAATTGCCTAACATCTGAACTAGTCCTACTAAGGTGCCTATTAGTCCCATGGCTGGTGCAAATTCAGCTGCCCGTCTCAATATTCCTGCGCTTTTCTGATGCCTGTCCATCATAGATATAATTTCCAGACGGAGGACTCTTTCAACTTGCTCTCCTGGGATCCCATCAATCACCATTGTTATACCTTTTGATAAAAATGGTTCTTTATTTATCTGGTCACTAATATTTTGGAGCGATAAAACCCCGCTTTTCCTCGCCATTTGCGCGATTTGCATTACTTGTAAGGCCGCCTCGGGAGCGTTACGTGTTGAACTAAATAATGCTTTACTGACAATTTTAAATACTCCAATCATCTCTTTAAATGAAAAACAAACTGTTGTTATCGCAGCTGTTCCACCAAGAACAATCAAGATTGCTGGAAGATTTATAAAAGTTCCTGGTGAACCGCCTAAAAATATTGCCAAAGATACTAGAAAGAAGGCGATGGTGATTCCAATGATCGTTGCGAGGTCAATAGACTTGCGTACGGGAGAAATGCGTAAAGTTTCGGAATCAGCCATTAGTTTACCTTATTCACTGCTTGTTTAATAATTTCGGTCATTGTAATGCCAAGTCGGTCTTCGATTACAACCACTTCTCCTCTGGCCACCAGACGATTATTTACATAAATGTCTATCGCTTCTCCAACTTTTCGATCAAGTTCTATTACCGCTCCCCGCCCCAAGCGTAAAAGTCGAGATACTTCCATTGTAGATTTCCCTAAAACAGCGGTAACTTGGACTGGAATATCATAAACGGCCTCCAAATCCCGTGCCCCATCTGGCAGGTCTGGAATGTCGTCTATCTCAATTTCATAATCCTCAACGTCCTCCTTATTTGTACTTTCTTCAAGCTCAGCTAATTCTAAGTCCTCATCACCCATTTCATGCTCCTCATTTTTAGACCTTAAAGTATTTTAAACTATTATTTTTTTAGTAACATTATTAATATTTTACTTATTCGAATCGTCAGATTCTGGCCTAATAATAGTTTCAGTTTCAGTTTCAGTTTTGGATTCTACTATATTAGTATTAAAAATTTCTTCATTTTGATCTTCAATTTTAGTATTAGTTTCGTTAGAGGTAGTGAGTGATTTCTCCCCGTCTTCGTCATTATTTTGCTTATTGATTGAATTGATATTTTGGGCGATAATATCGTCCATTTTTTGCACAAGTTTATCCAGATTTCTTTCTGCAGAACCGTTCGACCAATCAATTTGGCAATCACCTTCTTCAACACTTGAGTCTTCAACTAATTTTAATTTCTTTAACCGTGTATTGTCTAAAATCTTTTCAGAGAGGCGATCATTTAATTGATTAATAATAAGTGGATTGATCTTGACTAGAATCTCTGGTTCCTCAGTGTAAAGTTTAGGAAGGTCGACAATTACTTTAATTATTTCCTCAACAGCCGAATTTTTCGCAAGTGTTGGAAATATTTTCTTTATGATTGTTTGGGTAAGTAAAATAAGATTATCTGATATTTCTTTATTAACCAAATCTTGTTTTGCTTCTAGATTATTCATTTCATCAGATATTGTAATTAATAATTTATTTACGCTTTCCTCGATTCCCATTAGTGCTTCAGAGTTACCATCTTTTTTTCCGTTTTGATAATTCTCTTCACGTATTTGTTCGATGCGTTTTTCTTCTTCGAGCTCTTTTTCTAATTTTATATCATTAGCAGAGGTGTTGTTGCCGCTTTGGGAGAATGTATCAGATAGCTCGTTTTTGCGGCCAACTGTCGATAACTCATCGAGTTCATCAAACGCCGTATCAAACATAAATCTCTCAGCAATTGCCATCGTGTGCTTACTCTCTTGGCTAGTAACTTCGTTAATAAAATATAATTATAAATTCAGAAAATTAATTCATCTTCTCCACCGCTTCCAGCAATAGCAATTTCACCTTCATCTGCAAGGGTTCTTGCTGTGGTAACAATAGTACTTTGTGCTTCGGTAACATCTTTCAACCTTAGTGGTCCCATGGCGTCCATATCCTCTAACATCATTTTTCCAGCTCGTTCAGACATATTATTGAAGAATAGACCTTTTATTTCCTCAGATGCTCCTTTTAGGGCTATGGCTAATTGATCTTTATCGACCTGCCGGAGCAGAACTTGTATGCCTGAAGGATCAATATTTTTAAGATCCTCAAAAGTAAACATTAGACCTTTAATCTTTTCTGCACTCTCTGAATTACGCTCTTCTAATGCTGTCATGAAACGCTCTTCAGTATTTCGATCAAGATTATTAAATATATCTGCCATTACCTCATGACTATCAGGCCGACCACTCCCGGCTACTACGCTTGTCATAAATTCATTACGCAATGTCTTTTCAACGCCCTCTATTACTTCTCGTTGCACTGTACCCATTGTAAGTAGACGCATTATTACCTCTGTTGCAAACTTGTCTGGAAGAACAGATAGAACTCTTGACGCAAAATTGGGTTTCAGCTTCGACAATACAACTGCAACAGTTTGGGGATATTCGTTTTTAAGATAATTAGCTAGGACTTCCTCATTAACATTTGCTAACTTGTCCCACATAGTTCTTCCAGCTGGCCCACGAATTTCCTCCATAATCTGAGCCGCTTTCTCTGGATCAAAGCCTCTTGCCAGAAGACGTTCAGTAGCCGCTGCACCACCCATAATTGTGCCTGAACCTGACATGTGTAATGTAAATTCATCGAATAGTTGCTCAATAAGTTCTTCGTCGATCTGACCAAGTTTGGCCATAGCTAATGATAAATCTGAAATTTCCTCATCATCCATCAAATTAAAAAGGATTGTTGAGTGCTCCTGCTTTAAACAAAGCATTAAAATAGCAGCCTTTTGCCCACCAGTGAGTTGGTTATATGAAATTAGGTCTTCGGTCATAAATCACCCATTATTTGACATTTTAACATAGTGCTAAGTCTCGGCATACATCCAACTTCGGATAATTGATAACGCTTGCTCTGGTTCATTCTCAATTATATCAGAAATCTGTTTAAGAGCAGAGGCCTTAACGCGACTATCCATACTTTCAATATCAATAAGATCGTCAAAATCCTCCAGAGCTTGGGGAGTTATTCCATCAGGCCCGGTTAACGCTGGGGTAGACATTGCGGCATCTTCAAGCATTTTCTGCTCGGCAGCGGCAGCTGATAAAGGAAGGGTGTCAAATGCTCTTGATAACAGTGGGCGAATTATTAAAAGTATTACCAAGATAGCCAGTATACTTAGAACTATTATTTCGGCGATTCTTGTTAAATCGCTTTTTTCCATTCCAAATAATAAATCTTTTGACTCGCCTGTATCTAGCCTTTGATCAGCAAACCTCATATTTATGACTTCGACAGTATCCCCTCTACTCCGATCAAAACCAATCGCTGAAGATACTAATTTAGTTAAATTTGCCATCTCTGGGGCTTGCCTAGGCCTATATTCTTTGGTTCCATTTGGATTTTCTGTTATCACGCCATCAACTAGAACAGCAACAGACAAGCGTTTTAGGGCGCCAGTTTCTCGAACAAAGTTAGTAATTTTTTTAGAAACTTCAAAATTTACTTGTTCATCTGTTTTTGCTTCTCTAGATGAGGACTTTGGCCCACCTTGGTCTGTCCCATCTGGCACATTATTTTCGACAGTTACTGGAGGTGATTGAGATTCTTCTGACGTCTGACTTTCATCAATCACTCGCGTTGAACGAACAACCTGGCCATCAGGATCAAATGTTTCTTCAGTGGTAGACACTCTGTCAAAATCTAGCTCAGCATCAACCCTAACATGAACTTTGCCTGGGCCAACAGATTTAGTGAGTAATTCTGTTAATTCTCTGGTGAGCCGAGTTTCTAAATTTATTTTGCGTTCTAGAATGCTATTTGCTTGTATCGCATCAGCATCATTACCAGTTGCCAAAAGATTACCCTTATCGTCAACTATTGCCACGCGAGATGGCTCTAATTCAGGAACTGCCGATGCCACTAAATGTTGTATCGCAGCGATCTTATCTCCTGCGAGTTTTCCAGAACCTTTCATTTTTATTATTACGGATGCTGTTGCGGGCTGTTTTTCGCGGCTAAATAATTGACGTTTGGGTAGGACTAAGTGTACCCGGGCCGAGTAAACGGACTTAAGAGATCGTATCGTTCTTGCTAATTCACCCTCTAAAGCTCTAACGAGCGATAGATTTTGCATAAAATTTGTTGTTCCTAATGAACTTGAGTCATCAAAAATCTCATAGCCGACAGATCCGCCCCCCGGTAAACCCTCTGAGGCCAGCGCAATTCGTGTGGATCCTACTTTATCACCAGCAACATATATCTCATTACCCTTATTTCTAGTCTCATAGGGAATATTAAGTTTTTGAAGTTGAGAAATAACTTCTTTCGAGTCAGTGGGTTCAAGATTAGAAAAAAGTAATTCCATACTTGATCCGGTAAGCCTAGTCATCATAAAAACAAAAAATAATACAAGTGCTATGAAAACTCCGCCCATTATAGCGAGACGCATAGTTCCCAAATTTCTTAGGAATTCTATAAAATTGCCCACGTATTAGCCCCTTTTAAGGTTCTTAATCTTTTAATTTTTGTCTGTAATGTGAATTTTAACATCACGACGATCTAAACTTAATCTGTCTAAATGAAAAAGTAGTTAACACTGGGCAAATTTTGCCTAGTAAATTTGTTTTACCGTATTTTAATATTATTCTTCTGGGTTTAATGCTTACCTATAGAACTTCTGCCATAAAGTAAGGGAAATATGGCTCTATACAGTAAATTAATTTATAATGGGCTTTGTTTCTTAAAATCCTTAAAATTCTCTATAATCGTTAGTGTCGCACCAAAGTGCCCACATATTTCTATACGCCTTCTCCATTTCAGTTGTGTAGACTTCATTATTACACAGGGAAGAGTTATGTATTTGGGATCTAAGATTTTGACGGATCTCGTTAAGTTTATTTGGATTGCTCGATAGGTCTTCACTAATCTTTATATAAGCTTCAGGGGTGTTTGCTGCGAATTCAGGTCGCCCAATATGTGCAACCATTGATGTTGTTACCCTGCTAACAAAACGATCACCTTTCAATGTAATTACGGGTAAACCCATACTTAAGGCTTCAAATGTAGTCGTAGCACCGTTAAAAGGGAGAGGGTCGAGCGAAATATCTGCTTCATGATATAATTTTAAATGCTCGTTCCGGACATCATTTTTGGCCTTTAGAATAAGCCTATCGGGTGAGATATTGTAATCGGTAAAAAGTTTTTTAATCCTAGACTTCATCAGAGGTTCGCAATAATAATCGAAATATTTCAACATCAAACGGCTGTCAGGTATCCTTTTTAGAACCTGTGCCCATAGTTCAATAACTTGATTGCTAAGTTTCTCGGGTTTATTAAAACAACAGAAGGTTATATAGCCATTTTTGATAACAGGCGCTTCATTGACTTCTGGCATTTTCCGGATTGGATACTGGTAATAAGTGGGGAGATGATATAGTTTCTCAGTAAATTTTTCTTTACTATTTTTTGGGCTAATAAATTTGTCTGTAAAGTAATAATCCATATCGGAAAGACCGCTTGTGGCGCAATCATGATAGCTAACTTGAATAGGGGCAGGACGATATGTTGCGATTAATGGTCTATTTTCATCAAAGCGTCCCGCTAATGTAATTAAAATATCAATTTTATCTTTCTCTATTAAATCCGCAGCTTCCTCATCAGTTAGTAAGTCTATATACTTGAAATGATCAGCACTTCTCTTAAATGACTCGGTATATTCATCCTCATTAATAGAATGGGAGTATAAAAATATTTCGAATTTCTCATGATTATGATTTGTTAGCATCGGTGCAATATTCTGGGCAACAACATGTTTTCTAAAATCAGATGAAATATACCCCAACTTAATTCGTTTGTTTAAATTACGATTTATAGTTTTAAATTTCTTTTTAGAATGTTCAGGTTTGTTATTATGCCCTCTCAACTTGAGATGTAAGTCGTAAAATTGATCAAGTGAATAGCTGGGATCATTTAAAGCTAAAAATAATAAACACTTCTCAGAAAAAGCTGCATGCGGAGCAATCTTCAGAACACTCTCATAATAATCTGTAGCCTTTTTTATGTCTCCAATAGCCTGATATGCTGAACCGAGATTATGAAGTGTCTCCGTATTTTTATTATTTACTTCCAAAGATTGATATAAGTATTGAAACGCTAGTTGAAATTTACCCATCTTTGCTAACAGGCGTCCCAATCCATTAAGTAAACGAGTATCATGTGGAGCAATTTTCAATCCAAGTTCATATTCTTTTTGTGACTCCTCGATAATACCTAAATCATTTAAAATTTGAGCCAATTTTAGCCTAGCTTGTGTGTTTTCGTTATCTATGTCGAGTACGATTTTATAGGCGATTTGAGCGTTAATTTTATTCCCAATATTTATAAAATTTTGGCCAGCCTCTATATGAGCTTCAATGTGGCGGGGATTTATATCAACACATTTTTTTAAATAATCGATGGCCTCATTAAAATTTCTTTTTGAACTCTCAATGAGACCTAAATTATAGTAAGCTTGGGCATAATCGCTTTTGGCTTTAATAGCTCTTTTAAAAGCTTTGGTTGCTTTATCAAGTTCACCAATATCGACAAAAATATTCCCTAAATTATTATGAGCAGTATGATATTCAGGTGTAAGTTTTATTGCATTTTCTATTAACTCAATTGCCCGATTTATATTTCCACTTTGATGAGCAATTACGCCTAAAAAATGCAGAGCGCCTGAATGTTCGGGAACATTTTCTAGAATTTTTCGATAAATAGTTTCAGCTTTACCTAATTGATTATTTTTATGATAAGTATTTCCAATTTCAAAAATTTCTTCAAGTGAAGCTGATGGTTTTTTAAAAATAGTCTTTCCATTAATCTGATTTCTATCAGTTTCAGTAAAAATCTTTCCAGTACCACCTCTGTTGGTAATGTTATTCATAAGTCACCTTATAACATTCTAATTAGATATAATTTTACTAGATCAAAAATTAAGATGGCATAATCAGGTTAATAGCTCGTAAAATTTTAAATATTAATAAAAAAAGATCCCGATATATTTTAATTAATAAAATATATCGGGATAGTTAGTGGTGGGCGTGAAATCGTTTAAATATGTTTTTCACCAAAAAAAACTCCCGGTAAATATAACGATATATTTACCGGGAAAGTTGTGGTGGGCGTGAAACTCTATTAACGTTTAATTCTCATAAGTTCCCCTAACATCTCATCCGCTGTACTAATAATTTTTGCACTTGCAGAATAAGCTCTCTGGGTTGTGATCATTTGTGTGAATTCTTTAGCAATATCAACTGTTGACGCTTCTAATACTGAATTTTGAACCTTTCCCGCTCCACCGACACCACCATTTCGCAAGAACATCAATCCTGAAAAGTCAGTTTGGCTATAAACGTTACCTGTGCTTGCACCAAGACCATTTGGGTTTGGAAACGTTGCGATCGGAATTTGGAAAATCGGTCGAATATCACCATTCTGGAATAATGCAGTAACAAGTCCAGACTCGCCAATCACAACGCCTGAGAATTGACCAAATGCCGCTCCATCTGTATCAATAAATGTTGGGTTATAAGCCGCCGCAAATTGGGTAATGCCGTTTGCTTGTCCAACAGTTCCAAAGGTAAAGTCAATTGCCAAATCCGCAGAGCCATTGTTTGTTGCTATTGCTATATCATCAACATTAAAGGCGGTTGGAATGCCGCTACCATCAAAATTAATTGCAGCTGTTGTTGCTGTTGGTAAATCTAAATCTCGGACGGTAAAAGCTCCACCGCCAAACTGATTAATGGCTGAAGCGCCACTTAAACCATTGACTGTGATAGTTATGTCCAGGGCCTTTGCATCTTCCGATGCTGTTGTTGTGTTTGTAATATTAACCCGCGTATTGCTAACGGCAGCTCTTGCAGCAGTGGTTCCTGCCGTGTCGGCTACATTGAAAAGGCTAACAAATCGTGATGCTGCTGCTGCTGCATCACCCGCTGTAAAAGTAACAGCAGTATTGGTGCCAGTTACTGATCCATTTGTATCGAATTCAAAAACCACGGCTGCTCCACCGGTATTAAAGTTCACAGTTACGGTTTCACCATCTGCTGGAGCACTGCCAAAATCTAATCGGCCCGTTGATGCATAAACAGCGCCAGCGGAATTTAATAGTGTTGCATTTTGGCCCCCAGCTGGTGGCTCAACAGAGAGATCCCACTGATTATTATCTTTCTTGGTCCATGTTAATGCGACATTATGTGCAACTCCGAGAGAGTCAAAAACTTGGACAGTTGTATTTCCTGTAGCGCCAACAGCATCTTCAGCATTCAAATTGGCACCAAAAGTTAGATTGTCCGTGGCATCAGCCGTTCCTCCAATGTTATTCAATCGAATAGTTTCGAGATTTGTAAAAACAGTTGGATCTGGATTAAAGACAGTGTTTGTTGCATCTACTGTTTGACCAGTTGAATTCGTTTTGTAACCCTGAAGAAATTGACCAGCAGTATTCTTTAAGAAACCACTTTTATCGGCATTAAAGGCACCAGCACGGGTAAAGTTGAAACCCGATGATCCTGCACTATTGCTACTTTCGTTCACGACAAAGAATCCGTCACCCGCTAGAGCTAAATCAGTAGCATTCAGTGTCGAAGTAAATAATCCTTGAACGTCAACCGCTGCAAAAGGGTTTTGTTGAACACCGCCAGGGTTATAACTATTGCTGCTGGCTTGAGCTGTAACCAATGTTTGGAAGCGCATCTCAGTAGCTTTATAACCAACAGTATTAACGTTGGTGATATTATCTGCGATTGCACCCAACGCTTGTGAATTCGCATTTAATCCGGAAACGCCCGAGAACATTGCACCATATAAGCTCATTTTCTTTCTCCTATTTTATTAAACCCAACTTTTTTTAAAGTTGGTTTGATTTATGTTTTTTTTCACGCGCTTATTCGATGTTTTTTTATTCTGAAGTTGTAGTTAAGTTAGCTGGTTCTTTAACCGTGATTACTTTATCTAATGGTATTTGTACGGATCCCGCATCTAATACGGTGTTGCCTGATTCCATGTTTACGCCTGTTACACGAGCCCTAATCCTTGCTGAACTTAAAACAGACTGATCACCAAAACCCTTTGGCGTTATATTAATATCATAGGAGCCATCGGGGAGTTGCGCTCCATTGGCATCCTTGCCATCCCAAATAAATTCGTGTCTGCCAGATTCAGTTCTGCCTGGAACATTTAAAACGACATCTCCACTGCTATTAAGCATTGTTATTACATTTGCTTCGGCATTCTTATCAAGTGTGTAAGTAAAACTTGCTACACCATCTTGAAGGGGCACTGCTGTGCCATCCGCCTCAATATCTGTTCCAATAAAACCTACAACTGTGGCCGAGAGCGACGAGTTTTGTACTTTCAGCAAATCTTCCATGGTTGCATTTGTATTGATTTGTTGCTCTACACTTGCAAATTGGACAAGTTGCCCTGTGAATTCGGTTGGCTCTAACGGAGACAACGGGTCCTGGTTCTGTAATTGCGTTGTTAATAAAAGCAAGAACGAGTCAAAATCTCCGGCCAGGGTATTTTTATCCGAGATTGTCTGCGACTCTGCGACAATCGGTGCGCTAATTGCTGAAGCTGAAACTGCCATAATTAAGTTAAATCCTTATATCTATGCCGCCATTATTGGCTAAATTAGACCCATAAGATCCAGTATATTTATCGTGCATTCGTTCCTGGTTTTGGTCATCGTTTTGTTCTTCATGCTCTTGAGTATCAGTATTTTGTGTGTTTTTGTTCTTGTTCTGATCCGCAATTTGTTGTTGGGCTTGATCTTTCAAACTAAAATTAAAACTTTGCGAGTCAGTTTTTAAACCGCCATCTTGTAATGCTCGTTCCAAGCCTCGTATATCACGTTGTAAAAGTTCTAATGTTTCTGGTCTATCTGCCAAAACAGTTGCTGATAGCTGACCATCACGAGCGATTTCCATTCTAACTTCTACTTTACCCAAATGAGCTGGATTGAGTTTAATGTTTATTTTATCTATTCCAGCGCTGATTGCTTTTTTAATTTGTAGTGCTACTTGTTCCACAGGTAATGGGGGTTTAGCAGGTGGAGGTGGAGGTGGTGGGGGAGCAACTCTAGATGTTTGTTGTGAAGGGCTCGAATTACCTGTGCTAGCAGTTGCCGTTAAATTAGGAATTTCACTCCCTGCAGTTACTTTTGGGGTCATTATAGATTGATTGGTTATAGATTGTTGAGTGCCGATTATCGCTGTTTGCTGCCTTAATGTTGGCGCTATATTTGTACTAATATCTGTTTGAATAGAGGTTGGAGACTGATTGCTTATATTATTAAGTTGCGGGTTTGTATTTTTTGTGTCTGTGGAAGGTGCAAATTTTAAGACCCCTGACTTTGATGAAGAGTTAATCTCATTAAGTGATAATTCTGCCAATTGAGCGATTGGTGTTTTGTTTTGGTTCAAGTTAGAACTAATTGAATTTTTACCGTTGTTGACTTGGATTTTGATTGTTGAAAACGGATCAGCCTTCAGACGATTGGAGAGGTCGTTTTCTTGAACACTAATTAAGTTGTTAGAATTTTGGCTGGGAATTCCGTTGGTGCCAGAAGATTTTAGATTTTGGGGCAATCTAAATGGTTTTTCTTCATTAAATTTATTTTGAATCGTATCGCGTATGATTGGTCCCGCTATTTCGGCACTTACCTTAGAGTTAAAAGAGGAATTACTATTCGTTTGAATAATTTTATTTTTATCCATTTGATTAGCATTAAGAATTTCAGGTCTAATTATTGTTGTGTCTTGACTAAACGGTTTTTGACTATCTGCAGCCGTTGAGTTTGTATTTTTACTTGTTACTTCCTGCGTTAGATAAGGTAGGTTCTTTCTCAAGTTCTGATCATTTTCAGCCAAGAAGCCGTTAAAACTGGAATTATCAGTATTATCTGTTGCCTCAGTTGTATCGCCTTTTGATGTTAATGGTTTTATTTCTTGGGTATTAGGGCCCTTAATATCCCTGCTTATAGAAGTTAAGTCATCCCTATCCTGCAGGTGAGAATTTGCCCCAATATTTATATTTTCATCCAGAGAGTTTTTATCATTAAGCAATGAGCTGTAATCATCTTTAGACGATGTATCGTTTAGATTATTTAATCTATTATCTATTCTAACTTCTGGCGTTTCTTTAGGTTTCTGAGCATTGGTTAAAGTCTTCTCAGGAGAGTCGATGGTCGCTTTAAAAATTGAAGAAAATTGTAATGTTTCTCCAAGAAATGATGTTGCCCCAATTTTATTTTTAAAAGCTGGCGGCGCTATTTTGGCGCTCTCAACCGCTCCTAAAACATTTGTTGCAATAACTTCGTCTCTCATTTTAATATAAATCCGCTGTCTTAATTAATTAAACGTATTTAGCAGTTAATAATGCTGTACGTTTAATTATAAGCAAAACCTGGGCCAGTTTTATATTGTCGCTAAATTATTGAAAATAATAGATAAAATAAATTAGTATTTATTATTATAACTATAGAATGCGTAGTTATTTAAAATACTAAATTGCAGGGGAAAAATCTGCCGGGCAACTGTGAGTATTGAATAAATAGGCCAGGTTTTATTTAACGAAGCGAAAACCAGGAGCTTAGATTAAATCGAGATATCTGATGTCTGCTCGTTAGGTGTATCTGGATTAGTTTTTTGAGGATCATCACCGGCATTCATAAGTAAACCTTCGGCAAGGTTCTTGTTTATGTCAATCAAAGAGTCTAAGTGCTGAGCATCTGTATCCGAGAGAGCTGTTACCGTTTGCTTATCAACAAATATACTGAGACTCAAAATATTAGCTTTGAGTTGATCTGGAAGTCGATTAGCCTCGTCTATAATGTCAGCTTGAATAATCGTCCAAAGTAGTTGATTAAATTTTAGAGCGGCCGCGTAGGTATCATAATCGTCCAAGTCTTTTTTTGCATCTTGAAGCATAATGGCAGCTTTAGTAAATGCCATTGCCTCAACTTCTCGCGGGGGCATAGATGATTTTTGTGTTTGCGCGTAGGCTTCTATTTTATTCTGTGACATTAGTAAGCAACTCCGCTTCATAGTTAAGTAATTTTTTACAGATTTTCAAGGCCTGATAGTGATCGCCCTCTAATATTTTTTGAGATGTTTCCATAATATATGCCATTATTTCTGGACTTGAAGAATTTTTAAATAACTCATCAACTAATTTAAAATAGATATTATGATATTCACGTTCATTTTTTGTGTCTACGTACATATTTAATACCATAAAGTATATTTTTTTTGCAATAGTGTCAGCTTTCTCCTCAGTAATTATATCTTTTTCTCTTAAAACAGGCACAGTATTTTGTATAACTATTTCTGCTTTTTGACCAGCGTTTGATATTACAGCCGTTCCTATTAAGACTTTTTCATCAGGCTTCAGAGTTAACTTAAGTGGCATATTCTCACCATCGGATACAATTACTTCTAAATTAATTTTTTATGTTATTTATATAATTATGTATTAGACTACAATTTAGTAAATCTTTCATGAATCAATTTGATTAATCAAATGTAGCAGCTTTAATAATAAAATGGGGAGCTTTGAGCTCCCCATAAATTTACAAAATTCTTATCAATTAGAATAGTCGAAGAATTGATTGTTCAGATTGCTGAGCAATACTAAGACCAATGGTTCCTAACTGTTGCCGAGTCTGCAATGTGAGTAACGCTGCCGATTCTGCGTTCAGATCAGCATTAACTAATTTTCCAGCTCCGCCTTCAAGTGAGTTAATTAGATTTGAGGTAAAATCCAAACGAAGTGACATCACTGCAGCGTTTGTACCCAATGAACTGGCTGTAGACCTAAGTGTGGTAAGAGCACTATCTAAATCATTTATGGCAGTGTCAATATTTGCATCAGTAGCAAAGTTTCCAGCGGCAACGGCCAAGGATAGCCCCGACGAGTCAGATGCTATACCCGTAACTGTGAGTGTCGAGCTACCATCTTCACTGAATGCAACTTTCAGGTTATTATTTGCACCTTTAATTAAATTTGTGCCTCTAAAACTTGAGTCGTTCGCAAGATTGTCCAGCTGTCCCCTTAAATCGTTAAATTGTATTGCAGCTTTAGATCTATTTACCGCATCTGCATCTCCCTTGGCAGCAATCGCAAGACCTTTCATTTGTGAAACGATAGATTGGATTGTTTCGATACCTGACACCGCAGTTTCCAGGGTGCTGACACCAATGTCTATGTCATCTTTGAGATTTTTTAGATCAGTCGCCCTATCGTTCAAACTACGCGCTTGGAAAAACGATATCGCATTGTCAATTGCACTGTTCACTTTTAGACCAGTTGATAACCTCTCTTGCGTCTTACCAATTAAAGATGTTGTCTTTGTAAGCGCTAAAAGATTAGTTCGTGTCGCTGCGCTAAGATTTACTGGAAGATCAGCCATTTTTTTATTCTCCTATTCTAGGTTCATATCTTAACAGGTCCTTCTACCTGTTGGACCCTTTATTACATAAATTATTTTTTTTACTCTTAGATAAATTGATAAGGCCACTTATCCAAAGAGTCTACTAAAAACTATAACTAATAGCAATGAACTTTTCCAAAATGATTAAGCCCATGCAATCTTTTCTTAATATTTATCCAGGTATTTGTTTCACACGCCCAGACATTTCTCTTTTTTATTCTATAATTGTTATTATTTTTGCAACTTAAGTTTATCTCCTAACATACAAAATATTAATAAATTACTTATATTAAATGAATTTAGCTAAACTCATATTCGCTAATTTTACGATGGTGCTAAATGAAGCTTCGAGCATATTTTGATCTTGTTGCAATTCAGTAACAGCTTCAAAAGTGTTAACACCTTCTATTTCTGAAATAATATTCTGAAAAAAATTTTTTGAAGTTTCTAAATTTTTGTTAGTTGTGTCGAGTTGCTGTATTTTGGTCCCAATGTTCATTTCCATTGCTTGGAGACCATCTTCAGCTTGATTCGCGAGCTCCAGCGCATGAGTTATTTTTGATCTAAAATTTGCGTCGCCTCCACTTATGTCAGTTGACCTTAAAATTCTAACTGACCGAATTAACTTCTCAAAGGCAGAGTCCGCAGCTGTATCGCCATAATTCAGCACCACTCCTTCTGCTATTCTTGCTTTAGATTTTGTTTCATCTCCTTGGTAGTAAAATGAAGCCTCAGGTTTTGTCTCAAAATTACTGTCAAATGCTGGCGCATTACTAAGAGTGCCTGGCACCACAGGTTTTGTAGTGGTTTTAGAACCTGCGAACAAATAACGACCATTAATTTGAACGTTAAGAAAATCTTTAATTTCGGAGATTTTAACATCTGCGGTCGAATCTTTATCAATGCCATCAGTCAACACGCCTTCTCCATCAATATCTCTCAAGATATCCCGCACATCGCCCAGCACGGATTTCATGGAATTAATACTGTTCAGCATAGTATCAAGTCTCAACTTTATAAAGGTATTGTCTTCAAGAAATTTTTCCATTCTCTGGTTTGAGGTTTCTAATCCCACTAGACGATTGGAGTTCTCAGATATACCGCTATAATTTTGTGATTTTTGTAATGTACTTAATTTTATTTGGTTATCTGACATCCGATTTTGAGCATCTAGAATAACCGAGCGGACTACCCTACTTTGAGCTAAATCAGTTATGCGAGTTGTCATACTTTTAATCCATCATATTTGAGAGAATTTGAAACAAGTCTTGAACGGTTGAAATTATGCGCGACGCTGCAAGATAGGATTGTTCAATTACAATCATACTTGCTAATTCTTCATCCATGTTGACACCACTTATGGATCCATGTTGATTACTAAGCTCTAGAGTTAAACTTTCTTGAAACTGAAGATCTCTCTCGTTTGCAGCAACCTCAACTGAGTGAGCCGACAAAATATTTGACGCATAGTTGTTTATAGTCGTCGTCGTCTGAGAGAGACCACCGCCTCTTGCTGGTGCTTCTAAAAAGGTTATATTATCGTTAAACGCTGCTGCTAGTTCTATAGCATTGTCTCCATTACCAATTGACAACCCTTGGCTCGTGGCTACCGCCAGACCTCCGCTATCAGTGATTAGAAAATTTTGACTGCCGGCATCCGTAATCTTTAAGTTGAAGTTTGAACCGGAAGCAATTACTTCAGCTGAAATTTGGGCAGTGGACAATGTTGCATTTGAGTTAATCGCGGCAGCTAAAGTTGTTAAGCTATCTCCAGTTGCATAATTAATTGAAGCGGTCGTTGAAGAATCTATCGTAAAAGCGAGTGTTCCTGCCGATTTGCCTAAGGCCGCAAAGGTGCTAGATGAACTGGTCTGATTTTCGGAAGAAAATGTGCTAGATTGAAGTTTGCCACTTGCAAGGTTAAAGTTATTTGACGAAATATCAGATCTCACTTTAACTCTATTACTGATTCCACGATAATCGTTGCGGAGCCCTGTTTCCGTAAGAAGTGTGCCACTTCCTGTTTCTACAACAGCAAAATTGTTACCGCTATCCTCTGTCAACTGGAGTCGGAACTCCGAGCCATCAGAAATAATAGTAGCAGTTATGCCAGTTGCTGCTGTTAGTTTTGTTTTAAGATTGTCCAGTGTATCATTCGCTGTATAATTAACTGATGACGTATTACCTCCAGAAGTCGTGAATTGGACCGTTCCACCGGTTGTGATTAGAGCACTTGTCTTACTTTTGACAGCGCTACTCCGATATGTGTTAAAACTTTCTGTTGAAACGTAAAGGTTGTTCAAGCCAAAAAAGTCTGAAAATCCAGAATCTGGCTTGTTGGCTCCGCTTACAGAACTTGTAAATTCATTAATCGTTACCCTGTTACTGCCTGATGCTACTAGGGATAAGTTTCCATCAGAGTTAACTGATGCAGTTAAGTTTGTAAATTTATCATTTATACCAGCGTTAGCACCATTTGTTAAAAGAGTGGCAACGCTGGTTATATTCGCATTCGATAAATCAATGAATTCTCTCTCTACTAAATTACCAGAGGCGTCGACAACACCAATTAATACTTTTCCGCTTGCATTAGCCAAACTAGTTGCAGTGGTTATAAAATTATCCCCAACCAAGCTTGTAGGGGGAGGAAAACCGGTTCCCTTGTTATGAGCCTTATTCAAATGGCTTTTGATTTTATCTGCTAATTCGTCCAATTGGCCTTGAAGTGCAGGTAAATCTGTGTCTCTTAAATCTAGTAAGCCTTTTATAGCCCCGTTATTTATATCTAAGGTGATA
>JADHRD010000048.1 GCA_016777585.1 Rhodospirillales bacterium
AGGCGTTGTAGAATGAAACCAGGCAAAAGTCTAAAATTTCTGTTTGATGGGAAAGATGAAAGAGAAATTACCATAAACAATCTTGTTGTTGCAGGTTGGACAGGTCGCAATGTTGAAGCTATGGAAGCCCATATTCTTGAGTTAGAAGAATTAGGAATTACTCGGCCATCCCGGATGCCAACTTTTTACCGGTGTTCTGTAAATCAGTTGACTACCGATCAGGATTTTCAAGTAATTGGAAATAATTCAAGTGGCGAAATCGAATTTATAATTCTTTCTTTAGAAGATGGATATTGGATAGGCCTTGGTTCAGATCATACAGATAGAGTTGTGGAAGCGACTGATGTTACACTCTCCAAACAAATGTGTTCTAAGCCAATCGCAAATACTTTATGGCGATTTGATGATGTCAAAGACCATTGGGATAAATTAATTCTTCAGTCTACGATTAAGAATGATGGGACCGAAGAACTGTATCAAAAGGGACCAGTGACAACTATGCGTGACCCTGAAGAGTTGATTTCACTGTATACAAATGGTGGAAAACTTAATCTGGGTACCTTGATGTTCTGTGGGACACTAGCAGTTGAAGGTGGGGTTCGCCCTGCGGAAACTTTTCATGGTAGCTTGAAAGATGTTGAGATGAATCGTACAATTTACTTTGATTATAGAGCTATAAGCCTGCCAGCTGAAGAATAAATAGGAGTTTTTAAATGGGAAAAGGTAAGCCACATATAGAATTTATGCCATTAGATATGGAAGATGGTTGGGAAGTGCCACCTGGTTATCCAGAGGGTATGGAACAAAAAGTTTTAACCTCCGATTTGGATGAAAAGAAAAAAACAGGTAGTCGTTCTCGGTTCCTTCGTATAAAGCCAGGGGTCTATTCAACCGAGCCTTTTGTTCATGAGCATTGGGAAGAGGTGTATCTGGTTAAGGGGGACATGATTGTTGGTAACGATGAGAATGGTGAAGGCGGTGAGAAATTTAACGCTCCCACGTATGCATGTCGACCGCCAGGCGTTTATCATGGACCGTTTAAATCGGTCGAAGGTTGTGTTATGTTTGAATTACATTATTTTTATGAACCTGATTAAAGTTAATCAATCTGCTATAAAAACTAGATATTAGTTGATAATCATTTTCAACATACTTATTTCTGAATACCAAGGAAATTAGTGGGGACCGATATAAAGAATAGGAGCAACTTTTGGAAGTATCAAAATGTTAAAAACTGGTGCTGAACATCTAGAGAGCCTTAAAGATGGACGAACCGTTTTCATTGGTAAGGAAAAGGTTGATGACGTTACTTCGCATCCGGCCTTTATTAATGCTGCCAAAACAGTTGCAACTTTATATGATGCAAAGCACGAACCAGAATATCGCGATATACTATCTTATGAGGAAGATAATGAGCGATATTCTATGTGGTTTCTTAAGGCTAAGACACGAGATGACCTCAGAAAACGAACATCCGCGCATAAACGTATAGCGGATCTATCTTGTGGTTTATTTGGAAGATCCCCTGATCATGTTGCGAGTTTTGTAACGGGTATGTCAACGAATCCCTCAATTTTTGATTCGGGTGATCATAAGTTTAGTAAAAATTTGATTTCTTATTACGAACACATGCGTAAAAATGATATTTTTGCTACTTATGCTGTTCTACCTCCACAGGCAGCTAGAAATCCAGACTTTTATGAAAAGCAAAATCTCCCAGTTCCTACGCTCCGCGTTATTCGAGAAGAAGATGATGGCGTTGTAATTTCGGGAATGAAAATGTTAGCAACGAGCGCAGTTTTTTGTAATGAAATTTGGGTTGGAAATCTCCTGCCTTTAGCGCCTAGTCAGGTTAAAGAGGCTATTACTTGTGCCATGCCATGCAACGCCAAAGGTTTATCGCTTTGGATGAGACAGCCTATATCACTGAATGCTGATAATGAGTTTGATAGTCCGTTAACATGGAAATTTGATGAAACTGATGTTCTTGTAATTTGTGAAGAAGTAAAGATTCCATGGGACAAAATCTTTGTTTTGGATGATGCAATCTTAGCTAGAGAAATTTATATAAAAACTCCAGGCCATTGTTACGGTAACCATCAGGCAAATGTAAGATATTGGTCAAAAATGCAATTAATATTAGGTCTTTGTTCTAAAATTACACAATCGACAGGAGCGGATCAGATCCCTGCAGTAAGAGAAGTTATCGGAAAAATGTCAGCACAAGAGGCAACATTATCGGCAATGATCCATGGACAAATTGAAGCGGCAGAAAATTGGCCAGAAAATTATTTAACGTATAATAGACGAATGATGTATGCCGCTTTAGATTGGTGCACAGATAAGTATTCAGGGATCATTGACGAACTCCGAACTTTATGTGGTGGTGGAGTTTTTCAAATGCCTGCTAGCGTGAACGTCATGCATGATGAAAAATTAAGGGAGAATTTTGAGAAATACTTCCAAACTCCTCAAATGGAGGCTCTAGATAGAATGAAGCTTATGAGGTTGGCATGGGATTTCGTTGGTTCAGAATTTGCTGGCAGGCAACAACAATATGAGAAATTTTATGCAGGGGCATCATTCATTATTAGAAATCACTCTCACCGTGAAACCGACTGGAATTTTTTTAATGGTATAGTTGATGACTTTATGAATGAATATGATGTTCCAGATATAAAATAATAAGAAACTTTATAAATGATTGGTGACCCGACTAAATATCCCAAGAGTTATAAAACCGTTGTACATATGTTACATGATGCGGCTGTTAAATTTCCCAGTTCAATAGCTTTGGTTTATAAAAAACGCAAATTGAATTACCAAGATTATTTCCAATATGTGATGGGTTTTTCAAAAAATCTTAAGTCCATGGCCAACCTACAGAGTCTAAAAGGGCATAGAGTAGCGGTTATTTGCAATAATTCTATGGATATGGCTATCAGTTTATTTGCGGTGCATGCAGCAGGCGCACAAGTAGTCCCTATAAACCCTATTTATACAACCCGAGAAATAACCTTTATTTTGGTCGATTCTGATCCAACGATTGTTATTTTTGATCAAACAATTGAGGAAATAGTTGCTCCTATTATTGATAGACTTAAAATTAGGTATTTTATTAAAGTGGATGGCGAAGATAATATGCTTCCTAATACATGGCGAGATAAAGAAGATGCAGATATTTATTCAATTCTAGAACCAGAAGATTTAGCAACGTTACAATACACGGGTGGTACAACTGGTTCACCAAAAGGCGTAAATATTACTCATGGGCAATTATCGATAAACATTACTCAGCGTGAAGCAAGTTGGCCAACAATTGAGGGCCAGGAGAAAATACTCTGTGTAATGCCTTTATTCCACGTATTTGCTACCTCAATGGCTCTTTATTTATCAGCTTTTAGTAAAGGCCAGATGCACATTATGAACAAATATCATCCAGAGTTAGTCTTGCGAGCAATAGAAAATAACGGGATTACTTTGTTGCCTGTTGGTCCCTCAATTTTCCATAATCTAATGAACTGTGAAATTTTTAATACTATCGACTTTTCGACTTTAAGAATCGCTTATTCGGGGTCAGCGCCCTTGCCAGATGTTACATTGCAACGTTGGGAGAATGAAACAGGGTGTATAATATTAGAGGGCTATGGACAAACTGAGGCAGGACCCCTTGTCTCTGCTAATGTCGAAGGTTCGGAAATTATCGTTGGTTCAGTGGGAAAAGCGCTAATGGATACTGAAATTGAAATTATCGATGTGGAAACTGGGGAAAAAATACTTGATATTAAAGAAAAAGGCGAAATACGCGTTAAAGGGCCTCAAATAATGTCTGGTTATCGAAATAATCAGGCCGAAACAGACGAAGCTTTGAGAAATGGCTGGCTGTATACAGGAGATATAGGTGAATTTGATGAAGCTGGAAACTTATTCATACGAGATCGTAAAAAGGATATGGTTATCACCGGTGGCTATAATGTTTATCCCAGAGAAATTGAAGAAATTTTATATAGACACCCTGATATTTTAGAAGCGGCTGTCATTGGCATTGCTGACGAATATAGAGGACAAGTGTTACATGGTTTCGTGACGATAACACGAAGATCGGAAATTAATTCAGCTGAAATTCTAAATTATTGTCGAGTGGATCTGGCTGAATATAAAATTCCTAAAAGAATTTTTATTGTGGACCAAATTCCTAGAACTATTATCGGAAAAATAGATAAAAAAGCAATAAAAGAACGTTCATGTGGATAGTAAAATAGAACACCTTACGCATATGCAGAGCAAATTGGACAACTTTTATCGGGTAGTTATGGGTTTTACCTAATAGAAACTTTTTATAAAATCTATTAGTGCATAGTATTTATTTTATACCACTCATAAGTTTCCTTAAGCCCTTCTTCTAATTTTATACTAGATTTCCACCCAAGGTTTTTGATGCGGTCACTATTGAGCAGTTTTCTTGGTGATCCATCTGGTTTGTTATCGTCGAAGATTAATTTACCTTTGAAGCCGACAATATCGCAAACTTTTATAGCTAGTTCTTTTATTGTTATTTCTTCACCTGTTCCAATATTTATTGGAATATCGTCATTATAAAACTTTAATAAGTGAATTAAGGCACGGGCACAATCATCAACATGCAAAAATTCACGTAATACAGATCCTGTACCCCAAACACTTAATTCGTCTTCACAATTAACTTTGGCTAAATGCGCGCGCTGCATTAATGCTGGAATAACATGTCCACTATTTACATCAAAATTATCGTGGGTACCATATAAATTATTTGGTTGAGCGGAAATATAGTCCCGTCCATATTGCATTTTATATGCCTGACACATTTTAATACCCGAAATTTTAGCAATAGCATACCATTCGTTTGTTGGTTCAAGTCTCCCTTGTAGTAGAGCCTCCTCAGTCATTGGTTGCTCTGCCTCTCGTGGATATATGCATGCCGATCCAAGAAATAAGAGCCTATTTATCTCATTTATGTGAGCCCCATGAATTATATTGCCAGCAATTGTAATGTTTTCATAGATAAATTCTGCTGGTCGTGTAGAATTTGCTAAAATACCTCCAACTGTTGCGGCGGCGATAACTATTATATCTGGTTTAGTTATTTTTAAAAATTGATTTACGCTTAATTGGTCAAGTAGGTCCAATTCTTTTCTATTCGGAGCTATAATTAAACATTCCTCTTTTGAGAGCTCTCGAACAACTGCACTTCCGACCATTCCGGTACTGCCAGCTACCCAAATTTTTTTACCTCTAAGCTTAAATAGTTCTATCAAGATATTTCCTAATATTAATTATTTCTTTTAATATTTTTAAAATTTTTCAAATCATATTGCACCATCTCGCTGACTAATTCTTTAAAGCTTGTTTTGTGCCTCCAACCCAGCTTATCTCTGGCTTTTTTTGGGTTTCCTAATAAACTGTCTACATCATTAGGTCTAAAATAGTGGGGATCAATTCTAATCAAAACGTCCCCACTCTTTGAGTCAATGCCGGTCTCATCAACCCCACGTCCTTGCCAAATAATTTCACGTCCAATTTCAGAAAATGAGAGTTCTACAAATTCTTTTACAGTGTGCTGTTCACCAGTCGCTAGAATGTAATCATCAGGAATTTCTTCTTGTAACATTTTCCACATACCATAAACAAAGTCCTTGGCGTGACCCCAGTCACGAGCCGCGTTAATATTTCCAAGAAACAGTGTACTTTGTTTATTTAATTCGATAGCAGCAACAGCTCTTGTTATTTTTCTCGTTACAAAGGTTTCACCTCTTAAGGGGCTCTCATGATTAAATAAAATTCCATTGGATGCATGGATATTATAGGCATTCCGATAATTTACTGTTGTCCAAAATCCAAATAGTTTAGCGGTAGCATATGGGCTCAAAGGGATGAAGGGTGTATTTTCATTCTGGGGAGATTCTATACTACCCCCAAATAACTCAGACGTTGAAGCTTGATAGAATTTAGTACTATTTGTTAAACCGAGGATTCTAATAGCCTCTAGAATACGGAGTGTGCCAAGACCGTCAACATTCGCCGTGTATTCGGGTGTATCGAAACTCACCTGAACATGACTTTGTGCTGCTAAATTATAAATTTCATCGGGCTGTGTTGCTTGTACTAATCTTATTAAATTTGTTGGGTCAGTAAGGTCACCATAATGCATAAAGAAATTTCTACCGCTATCATGAGGATCTTGATATAAATGATCTATTCGCGCAGTATTAAAGGAGGACGATCGACGTTTAATACCATGAACTATGTAATCTTTATCAAGTAAGAATTCAGCTAGATAACTTCCATCTTGACCCGTAACTCCTGTGATCAGCGCTACTTTTTTAGTCACCAATGCTCTCCAAATTATTATTTGTTAGAAAACTGCGCCAAATGCCGCGAGTGTCGAAAACCTTTTTATTACTTAAGATTGATTTGTCGATTTCGATAAATTCCCTATGGTCTGTAAGAAGAATGATTATTCTGGATCTTGATATTGCGTCCTCAAAATTACAAAATTCAATATTAAGAATTTTGCATAGCTTATCTGGTAAGCTTTCAATATTAGGATCTGCTACTAATATTTGGCCTTTGTGGTGTTGCGCGAGTTTCTCAACAATTGTTATTGATGGGCTTTCCCTGAGGTCATCAATATCTGACTTATAAGTTAAACCGAGACAAGAAACCGTAGCATTATCGTCTACCGAGTTGAGTATTTTTTGAACTAACCAAGCTGGTTTGTTATCATTAACATAGCGACTTGCTTGTATAAGCGGCGTTTCTTCAGGCGCAGAGTCTACGATAAACCATGGGTCTACGGCTATACAATGTCCCCCAACACCAGGCCCTGGTTTTAGAATGTCAACGCGTGGGTGTCGGTTTGCGAGTTTTATTAGATCCCAAACATCAATATCTAGCTTATCACAAACAAGTGATATCTCATTAGCAAAGGCAATATTTGTATCTCTATAAGCATTTTCAGTAAGCTTTACGAGCTCAGCAGTTCGCGCATTTGTAACGTGACATTCGCCTTTTACAAAAAGACGATATAAGCTCTCTGCTTCATCACCGCATTGTTTCGTAAGCCCCCCAATCACGCGATCATTATTCACTAATTCTACCAGAACCCGCCCCGGTAAAACGCGTTCGGGAGAATGTGCCACATAGATATTTTTACCGTCTATTTTTAGACTATTATCTGATTCTGAAAACTCGATATCTTCTCGGATATTAGAGAGCCATTCTGCAATTAGTTGGGTAGTCCCAACCGGAGATGTCGACTCCAATATGATTAAATTTTCTCCTTTAATAACTGGGGCAATTGACTCTATAGCTTGCTGTAAAAAAGTCAGATCTGGTTTCTTTTTCTGTGTAAAAGGTGTAGGCACTGCTATTATAAAGGCATCAGCGGGTTCTGGAATTATTGAAGCAACAAGATTTTTAGAGTTAACTGCACTACGCACTAAAACTTCGAGGTCTGGCTCAATAATATGTGTATTGCCTTCATTAATAGTTTTAACGGTAGACACATTTGTATCAACACCAATGACGCTTAAGCCTTTATTGGCAATAATAGCAGCAGTCGGAAGTCCAACATAGCCAAGACCTAACACTGTTACTTTTTTATATTTTGTAACCATTTTAGGGGCCACTTATAAGTTTCTCCATTATTCTCGCACCCGCCTGACCGTCGCCGTAAGGATTATGCGCGTTAGACATTTCTTTATATAGTAGTTTATCATCAAGTAAACTAAAGGCTTCATCTATAATATTACTTCTATTGGCGCCTACTAATTTAATTGTACCTGCATCTAGTCCCTCAGACCGCTCTGTAACATCTCGCAACACTAAAACTGGTTTTCCTAGAGCTGGTGCCTCTTCTTGGATGCCGCCTGAATCAGTTATAATAAAAAATGATTTTATCATTAGATAAACAAAGTTTAGATAATTCTGAGGCGGTACTAGATGAATATTTGCATGCCCCCCTAGTATTCGCGTTACAGGTTTCTGTACATTAGGATTTAAATGTACTGGATATATAATTTGTACATCTGGTCTATCTGCTATGATTGCCAGAGCTTCGCAGATTTCTTCAAACGCTTTACCAAAGTTTTCTCTTCGGTGTCCGGTGACTAATATAATTCTCTTCTTATTAATCAACTTGATTATTTTGGGGTTTATTGACTGGATTATATTTTTCTTTGCTTCAATTCGACGAGATATATCAAGTAAGGCATCAATTACTGTATTTCCTGTAATATGAATGCAAGTCTCAGGGATACCACTTTTTAATAAATTTTCTTTAGCTTTTTGTGTTGGCGTAAAATGTAAATCACAAATTGTATCGGTTAATCGTCTATTCATTTCCTCTGGCCACGGAGAATAAATATTATTAGTTCTGAGGCCGGCCTCGACATGAGCTACAGGAATTCTTGAATAATAACAGGCTAAAGCAGCGACGAAGCTCGTAGTTGTGTCTCCGTGAACCAAGACCCTATCTGGTTTGCATTTGCCTAGAACTTCACTAAGTCTTTTTAAGCAAACTGCAGTTAGATCGACTAAATTCTGATCCGGTGTCATAAGATCCAAATCATAATCTGGTTTGATCTCGAATAACTCTAAAACTTGGTCTAGCATATCTCTGTGTTGAGCTGTAACGCAGATTAAACTCTCGATGCTAGTTTCGTTCTCTAAAGCTTTTATCACCGGGGCCATTTTTATAGCTTCTGGACGAGTTCCAAAAATACTTAAGATTTTTATCAATTAATACTCATCCTCCTTATTACCTCAAAATCATTATTTAAAGAAATTATATGTATTATAATCAGTTATAAGGGTTTAACCACGTTATTTAGAAAATAGTATAAAATACTCTATCAAATAACGTTGTATTGTTTTTGTTTAATGGATTACCCCGGCCCACATTAACCAAAATGTTATATCCAGCATTTATAATTATCTTTTGAATAAGTAACAATTATTTTGATCTAATTTCCGATATAAGTTTTTTAAAGGTTGATAGATTGACTGCTCCTGGAATTACTTTTGTATCAATTATAAATCCGGGTGTTCCCGATATTCCCAGTTCACGCGCTAAAAGTTTATTATTCGCAAGTATTTTATTAATAGGGTCTGAAAACATTTCTTTTTTTATAAGTTTTTCACTAATTCCGAAAGATTTTACTACTCTCATAATACGTTGCTTGGATAGTTTTCCAGACATGCTCATAAAACTACTGTGTAATTTTCCATATAGTGGTTTATTGTAAATCCAACTTGCTAAAGCGACCCGAGCCGCAAATTCTGAAGATGGTGCTAAAATTGGCAATTCCTTCAAAACGACTCGGATATTAGTGTCTTCTTCCAATAATTTTTTAATCACTTTGAGAGAACTTTTGCAATAGCCACAATTATAATCAAAAAACTCAACGATAGTAATATCACCATTTGGGTTTCCAATTATGGGCGTTTGCGGGTCATAGAATATCAGTTTTTTATACTTTTTAATATTCTTCTTGTGGGTATTAGATATTTGATTTTGACTTTTCTCTCGCATTTTCTGGACTGACTCAACAATCAGTTCTGGATTATTTCTAATAAAACTTTTGATTAAATTTTTAACTTCCTCTCTTTGACTTGAATTTAGAACCTCTGCTTTATGTAATTGTTGCGAGAAAATTATTGGGGACTTCAATATCGAGACTAATTGTATAATTAATAATATGCTGATTAGCTTATAAATATTCATTAACATTAACAAACGACTCCTGAATTTATTTTGTATTTTCATAGTATTAGAATTGAATTGCTTTATACACTATACTCTTTGAATGGATTAAGTGTTTTTATTTAGATAAAATAATATTATTAAACGATGCGATGGTCTCTTTATTTTGATAAGACTTGCTACTTTTTACCCAGAATCCTATAAAAACAATATTAGTATTCACGATGATGTCCTTCGGCCAAATTTTGCTGTAAATAGACTCAAGATTTATATTCTCTGAGTACCACTTATCAACATTTTCAAGGCCGCCCCGTGCAATATACTCGGGAATTCGACCATTAAATTGCGACGTTCCTCGCAACAAAGCATTGCGATGCCATATTATTTTAAGTACTCGATCATAGGCTGGATATCCGGCATCACCGTATGCAATTGATTTGTCTGTCCAAAGTTTAGTATCCGATTGACCTCCATAAAATCCAATTAAAATACATACTGGATGATCAAGATTTTCAAATACGGGAATTTTCCAATTCCATGAAAAGAAAGGAGTGGCTAATAAGTTTGCGTCAACTCTTTTAACGAGAATGTAAGGATTTTTATGATTTAGTAAATTTAGTGCTAAGCTCTCACCTTTGACAATAGTTTGAGTAAATTCTTGAGAAAAATTTGTTGAAGCACTAGTGTCAATTAGCCACTCAGAATTCAATAAGGGGTTTTTAGAGGGGAATGCCGGACTAAATATATTGAGTTTACCTTCGGGAGTAACTTGAGCTTTGGGAAGGGTACACCCTGCTAGTAATAGAACCAAAAAAATTAGCACAAAATAATTATATTTTAATATTATTTTTTTTATCATTTTTCTATTTTTAGATGTCGCTGTGAAGCTAAGCTTATGTCCTCTGCACGTAACCAACTTGAAGACCCGGCTTTTAATTTTCGCTGTGCCCTCTTGGCATGTCGCAAAGCGTCTTGATATTGCCCGCGGATGAATGACTCCTCTGATAGTGCCTGCCAACTTTTACCAAGATCACCAAGTCTGCCATATGCAATACCCAACTGACGCCACATGCGGGGATTGTTACGTTCCTTCAATAATGAATATTCCAAATGAATTATTGCCTCTTTCAGATATTCCGGTTTGTTTATTTGAATTTGCACATCAGCAAGTTCTGAGCGAAGTAGTGGCGAATCTGGCATTAATTTTACCGATTTTTTTAGGGATTTTAAAGCTTTTTGAGTCTGCCCAAATTTAAGAAAAATCTGTCCATTTAATTCTTCGTAAAAGGGATTAGACGGGTATTCCTCGGTCAGTTGACCTAGAAGTTCAATCGCTTTATCCATATTTCCGACGCGGAAGTAAGCCATTGCGTGCGCATATTTATTGAATGGTTTCGTTTTTAATTTTGTGTATATACGCAGCGTTTCTGAGAGTGGTTTTGTGTATCCAAAAATTTTTGCTTTCATAACCTCATAATCTTCTTCTAATTTTTTTGATACCCTGATATTTGAATATTTCGAGTGTTTTATATGAAAACGAATTGATTGTATTCGGTTTTGATTTAATGGGTGAGTTCTAACATATGGATCTTGATGATTTTTACTCAATAACTCTTGGTTTTGAAGTGTTTCCATAAATTCTAATAAGCCGATTGCTGATTGCCCACTTTTTTCTAAATATTTGAGACCTGCTTGGTCGGCTGCGATTTCTTGGATTCTACTAAAGCTTAGGTATTTTTTTATACCGACATCTCTTCCTAACTGAATTGCAGCAGCGCCGGCATTTGGACTTCCGGCCATAATCGCTACACTACCGAGCATCAAGCCCATTAAAGCTGAAGTAGATGATGTCTTTCGGGCTTGAGAGGCGCGAATTAGATGGCCACCCGAAATATGACCCATTTCGTGGGCAAGAACACCAAGAATTTGATCAAAATTTAAACTATTTAAAATGAGGCCTGTGTGTATAAAGATTTTTTGGCCACCAGCGACAAATGCGTTTAACGACTGATCATTAACTAAGTATAATTTAACCGATTTAGGATTTAAATTTGCCGCATTGAGTAATGGGCGGGTTGCTTCATACAAGATATTCTCAATTTCAGCATCACGAAGGATGGGTATTCCTCTCGCGCAAACGCCTGCAATATTCAACTGTATTAGAACAAAAATGAAACTAGCGAAGATTTTCATTTTCATGCAATTATTCCACCTTTTTTTTTAATTTGACTCATTGTCCGTTGTGCCATTTGGCTTTTACTTACGATGTCATTAAGTTAGAGTCATTATATACTATGTCAAATACAAGGTGCTTGAATAATGAATATGCTGAATTATAAAAATCTGCAATATTTTATATTAATAATTTCTGGATTTTTGCTTGTATCTTGTAGCTCTCAAATTCCCCAAGAACTTGGCAACGAGGGGTTTGTCAAAGGTTTCATGGGGGGTATTGTCGCAGATGAACCAAAGGCCGCCCTCGAGGGTAAGAAAGTTCTATCAGCAGGTGGAAGTGCCGCTGATGCCGCTACTGCTGCCTATTTCACTTTGGCTGTTACTTTGCCATCCAAGGCTAGTCTCGGTGGTGGCGGGGTTTGTATCGTTTATGATCCAAAAACAAATAAAACAGAATCACTTGATTTTCTAAATCGTCTCCCATCTGATATCCCAGCTACTCGTTCACGACCAAGTGCCGTACCTGGGAATCCACTTGGAATATTTGCACTGCATGCAAGATATGGCCGTTTTCAATGGTCGAGCTTAGTATCGGTTGGAGAGAAATTAGCACGTTATGGTATTCAAGCTCCTCGAACTTTAATTAGAGATATAAGACAGGTGAAAGGAGCACTTCTTGAGGATAGGGGCAGCAGAGCTATATTTTTGAAGAAGAATGGTAACATTATTAATGAAGGAGATTATTTGCGTCAGATTGATTTAGCGGTTTCCCTTTCTAACATTAGGCAATTTGGTCCAGGCGATTTTTATAATGGAAGGTTAGCTAAAAGGCTTGTAGATTCTGTCAAAGATGCGTCTGGAACCTTAGAAGCGGGGGACCTTAAAAAATTTCGACCAGTTTGGAGAGATACATTAGCATTAAAGTTTGGTTTAAATGAAATAAATTTTGTCCAGCCTCCGGCATATGGTGGGGTAACAGCTGCACAAGTATTCCAAATATTAAATAATAATAGGTTGTTTAAAGATGCTACTGAGCAAGAACAAATACATATCCTGGCGGAAGCTGTTAGGAGAGTAAACCTGGATAAGCAGCGTTGGCTATCAGATGACTTCGCATTGATTGGAAATTTGCGTGACTTAATTTCTAGAAAACATGCCATTCGATTAATGAAAAATTTTCAAAAAGACAAATATGCTGAGCTAGATCCAAGACTAGCACGAACAAGTAATAGAAGTGAAAACCCCTCAGCCACGGGGTTGGTGGTGGTAGACCGAGAGGGTTTAACAGTTACATGCTCTTTCACAATGAATAATATTTTCGGGAATGGTCGTATAGCTAGAGGTACAGGCATTATGTTGGCCGCAGCTCCCATCAATATAGGAAAAGGACCTTCAGCGCTGGGGCCAATAATAGTCAGAAATAAGAATTCAAAGAATTTATTTTTTGCTGGGGCAGCCTCGGGTGGCGCTCCTTCGACAACTGCGCTAATGCAAGTATTGACCGAGGTAATGATTAATAGAAAAACTCTTCGGGATGCGATTCATATGCCAAGAGTTCATCATGGTGGAATGCCGAGTATTACTTTTCATGAGCCAGCTTTGAATAAAGTTATTCAAAAATACTTATCAAATGCTGGACATAAAATGTTAAAAATACCGAGTTTGGGGCAAGTAAATGCCATTTATTGTCCAGGTGGTCTTCCAAGAGATGATGTGTGCCAGTTTGTGACTGACCCCAGAGGGAGTGGCTTAGCCACAGGAGCCACAAAATAATATGGTTTTAAAAGTTGCAGGACGTTCGCAGGTTTCCCCTTTTATAGTGATGGATATAATGCGTATGGCTAATCAACTCTCAATGACAGGTAGAGATATTATTCATTTAGAAGTTGGTCAGCCGAGCACACCGGCGCCAAGAGCCGTTTTGGAGACAGCGAAAACTGCGTTGGACCAAAGTTTACTTGGATATACGGATGCGCTTGGACTCATGGATTTAAGGGAGCGTTTATCTGCCCATTATCAAGATTATTATAATTGTGCTGTTTCTTCAGACCGAGTTATAATTACTACGGGTTCATCAGGGGCATTTTTGTTATCATTTTTGAGCGTGTTTGAAGTTGGCGATAAAGTTGGTCTCGTCGTCCCCACTTATCCAGCATATAGAAATATTCTAAAGGCGATTGGTGTTGAGGTTGTAGACATTCATGTTGGTCATGAATCAGATTTTCAACCCAGTATTGAAATACTGGAACGTATGGACTGTAAATTAGATGGTTTAATAATTGCCAGCCCGTCCAACCCAACAGGAAGTATGATAAAAAAGCCAATATTTCAAGAGATATTAGACTGGTGCTCGCGAAAAGAAGTTAGAGTAATTTCGGATGAAATTTATCATGGCATTACATATGGTGAAAAAGCTGAAACAGCGCTGTCATACAACGAAGATGCAATAATTATTAACAGCTTCTCGAAATATTTTTGTATGACTGGTTGGCGCCTAGGTTGGATGGTGGTGCCCGATAATTTAGTTAGAACCATTGAAAGATTGGCTCAAAATCTATTTATCTCCCCTCCAGCAATTTCTCAGCTTTCAGCAGTCTCAGTTTTCGAGTGTTTGGGAGACTTAGATATCAATGTTTTACGTTATGCTGAAAATCGAAAAATCTTACAAGAAGAGTTACCTAAAATAGGTCTAAGAAAATTTGCGCCAACAGATGGCGCATTTTATCTATATGTTGATGTAAGTGATTATACTGTCGACAGCTTTTCTCTGTGCCAAAACATATTGACCAAAGTTGGGCTCGCTATTACTCCAGGTACTGATTTTGATAGTCGATTTGGCAACCGTTATGTCCGACTATCATTTGCTTCCTCTACATCTAATGTAAGTTTAGCAATTAAAAGGTTGGAGAAATTTCTTACTAAATAAATTTTTAACCATTAGTGATTTTTTTCCACCAACCACCACGAGTGCTTTTCTGATCTTTGGGCTTATCTTCGCCTACTACTGTTATGTTCGGATTATAAGAAGAGTTCGATAACGAGTTTTCATTTTTATCATCTATAGATTTGTTATTGCCTTCTCTATTTTGGTCATTGACCGCTTCTTTATCAGATATACTTTCTACAGCATGGCTATTATCGCCATTTTTTATCTCTATTGAATTTAGTTTTTGACTTAATTTTTGTCCCACATCTTGGGAGCTAGTATCTTTAACAACTTTTATATTAGTTTGCGTTTGTTTGGTTAAATCATCATTGGATGATAAAATTTTCTGATCATCAGTTAAATTTGGAGCTGAATCTCTGGTCTTATTTTTACCGCCTCTGCGGCCACGACGGCGACGAACATTCTTTTCCTTCGTGTCTGAACTTGTATGATCCTTGCTTCTATCGCTTATTATTTTGTCTTTAACCTCCATTTCGTCTTTATTTTCTTGATCAGCTACATCTGATGGTTCTTCGATCTTAGAATTTTCATGGTCGTTTTTACGCGAACGATTTCTTTTCTTTCTTTTCTGAACACTTCTTGTATGTCCGCCAGAACTATCCGGCTGTTTGTCTTGATAATCATTCTTTTGCTTATTATTTGGAATTTTATTTATAACAAACTCGGGAGGAATTAATTTATCATCCTCTAATAAAATTAATTTAAGTGCAAATTTAGTTTCAATTGCTGTAATTGAATCTCGTTTGTAATTTAATATGTATAGTGCAACTTGAGAGTGCACTGACACCTCAACCTCATCTAATTTGTTTTGACTGCAATGTTCATCAATGCCACGGAGTACGTGGAGAGCTGTAGACTCAATTGATCGTCGATGCCCCGACCCACCGCAATGAAGACAAATTTCTGTCATAGTTTCAGTGATGCTTGTTCTTAAACGTTGTCTGGATAACTCTAATAGGCCAAAAGGCGAAATCCGACCTATTTGAATACGGGCCCGATCTTTGCGCATTGAATCTTTTAAACGACGCTCTACAGCTGTTTGATTTCTATTGACCTCCATGTCAATAAAGTCGATTACAACAAGGCCAGCCAAATCTCTCAGTCTTAACTGTCGCGACACTTCAGCAGCTGCTTCTAGATTCGTTTTAAAAGCCGTTTCTTCAATGCTTCGGCCCCTGGTAGCCCGACCTGAGTTGACGTCAATTGCTATTAAAGCTTCGGTTACATCTATTACGATATAACCTCCTGATTTTAGCTGAACCTGGGGAACATTAATAGTCGATAATTGAGACTCAATATTATATTGGTTAAAGAGAGTTACAACATCATCCTTGTATGGCTGCACCTTCTTTGCATGACTGGGAACCAGCATTTTCATTAGATCTTTTGCTTGTCTGTAGCCGTCATCTCCAGATACTACCACCTCTTCTATATCTTTACTGTAGTGGTCACGTATTGCCCTTTTTATAATACTTCCTTCTTCATGGATTAGGCATGGCGCGTTTGATTTTAACGTTAGATCACGTATGCTAGACCACAATTTTATTAAGTATTCATAATCTCTTTTAATTTCCGCCTTGCTTCTTTCTGATCCAGCCGTCCGCACGATTACTGCTATACCTTTCGGAATATCTAGTTCCGATATAATGCTCTTCAACCTATTTCGATCACGGTTATTTGAAATCTTCCTTGAAATTCCTCCACCTTTCCCAGAATTGGGCATTAATACGCAATATCTTCCCGCTAAAGATAAATAGGTGGTAAGCGCCGCTCCCTTATTACCTCTTTCTTCTTTATTAACTTGTATCAGTAAAATCTGCCTACGTTTAATTACTTCCTGAATTCTATATCTTTTAGCTGGAAAAAATCTCTGACGCTGTCCCACTTCATCGATCTCATCACCACCAATGGTTTCTAATACTTTATTATCAGTCGCTTGTTCTTCAGCTTGAGCTTGATTATTCTCAGGAATAGGCTCTTCGTGCATCTCAGCCTGTTCTTCTTCTAAAAGCTTTTCCCTATCAGCTATTGGTATTTGGTAGTAGTCGGGGTGTATCTCACTAAATGCCAGGAAACCGTGCCTATTGCCTCCATAGTCCACGAAGGCCGCTTGGAGTGATGGCTCTACACGTGTTACTTTGGCTAAGTATATACTACCTTTTAATTGTTTCCGAGCAGAAGCCTCAATATCAAGTTCTTCAAGTGTTTTTCCATCCATTACAGCAACCCGTATTTCTTCCGGGTGAGCGGCATCTATTAGCATTCTTTTGGTAATCATAATTATTTAAACTCCACAACAGCGAGCCTATTAACAGAATAATAAAGCCAATAGGTTGCATTATTTGAAAAAAACTTGCGGGGTCATCAGATGTAATTAAAAATCTCAGCCTATCATTAAAAGAAATGATAGGTGTTTTTAACTTTATCTCATATGGATGCACTTCACTCGCAAGCATCGTAAATTCCAGTATATCTTTTGTTATTCGATTTATCTACTTTAGGAATGTAAGCTTGTATTTAGTTTTCTGATAATGACAAATAAAACTCTTCCTAAAAAAATATTTATATCGTACATCATACCCGTGATAGTATATTTCTACAATAACATTTAAAATAAATTTATTTTACACTTAATTTGAAATTTAATGCTAACAAGGAATTTTAAAAATAGTTATAAACGTTGTACCGTTGTGTTATCAGTATTTATCAAGAGAGACGATGGATAATGCTTATAGTTAAACATTTTATCGACGGTTTATTGTGGAATTTCAGCTCACGTTTAATTAAGCTAAGTGGCACAATTTTGTTATCAAGCTTAATTATTATTAATTTCTCAAATAATGCCTGTTCTGAGCTTCCTGTGGTCACAGATATAAGAATCGGAACCAATAATGATCAAACACGTTTTGTTATTGAT
>JADHRD010000049.1 GCA_016777585.1 Rhodospirillales bacterium
CTTCAGTATTAATCTCTTTAATTAATTCAAATAACTGTTTTACTAGAATTGGACTTAAGCCCAATGATGGTTCATCTAGCATCATAATAGTTGGTTTTGCTAACAAGGCTCGACTAACTGCAAGCATCTGTTGTTCTCCCCCAGATAAAACTGCCGCTGGCATATTTCTCCTTTCTTTAAGGTTGGGGAAACGCTCGAAAATCATTTCTATCTCGTTAGTCACGTCAGTATTTTTCCGGCTATATGCGCCCATTAATAAATTTTCTTCTACCGTCATGCTTATAAATATTTGTCGCCCTTCCGGAACTAAAACTAATCCACTTTGCACCCGTTTTGGCGCTCCCCAGCGATTAATATCCTCATTTTTATATCGTACGCTGCCACTTTGTATTTTTTCTGTGCCTTGAATTGCCTTTAAAAGTGAGCTTTTACCAGCACCGTTAGCTCCTAAGACAGTAACAATCTCGCCGTCAGCTAGATTAATGGATACATTTTTTACAGCATGATTACGGCCATAATGAACGTTAATTTTTTCTATGCTAAGAAGCATTGTTATCATCACCCCCTAAATAAGCCTCTAAAACTTGGGGGTCTTTGGAAACTTCATCTGGCGTTCCTTCAAAGATTTTTCTACCAAAGTTCAAAACGACAACATGCTGGCATAGGTTTCGGACAAAATTCATGTCATGTTCAACCACTAATAGAGTAGTCCCTGTGGATGATGCTTTTTCCAATAATATCTGTAGTTCTGCTGTTTCTGATGAGTTAAGGCCCGCGGCTGGTTCATCCAGTAATAATAATTTGGGATTGGATACAAGTGCCCTGACTACTTCAATTCGTTTTTGAATACCATAGGGAAGTTCTGATACGACTTGGCCTGGATATGTCCCTAACCCGGCTTCGATTAATGATTGTTCGGCGAGCTTGGCCCATTTATTACTTTTGATAAGCCCCAAGGGGAAAAAATTTTCTCTAGCAGAATTAGCTAAGTGGTGCTGTCCCAGCATAACGTTTTCTATTGTACTGAGGTGAGGCATTAACCTAATATTTTGAAAACTCCGGGACATTCCTATATCGATCCGCTTTCTCGCAGGAATTTGTGTAATATCATTATTATCTAGGCTTATACTTCCATTATCTACTTCATAAATACCGCTCAATAGATTAAAAATAGTTGTTTTTCCGGCGCCATTAGGGCCAATTAGAGCAGTGCGACTACCCTTTTTGACACTAAATGAAACGTTATCTATAACCTTTAAGCCACCAAAGCTTTTCTCTACTGATCTGAGGTTAAGCACGTTAGACATCCTTTTCTAACTTAATTTTATATCTGATTTAGGTGTTGATTTTCTAAATAAAAGTTCGAGGAACGTTCTGGTCATGATGCCTTCTGGCCGAAGTACCATCATTCCAACAATTATAACCCCAAAGGCTGCAAAACGAAGTTCAGTAAACAATTCAATGCCTGTGGCATCTCCCACTGCGCGAAGTATTTCTGGGATAAATGTAAAAAACATTGCTCCAACGAGCGGCCCCCAAGGAGTTTGGGTTCCTCCTATTAAAACATATAATAAAACATAAATGCTGAATAAAATTCCCCAATTTTGGACCTCAATATAATCAAATTGATGGCCATAAAGTGCTCCAGCTAAGCCTCCCAAGACTGCTCCAATGGTAAATGCACCTACCTTAACAAGATGGGTATTGACCCCAAATAATAGTGAGACACTTTCATCATCATGGATGGATCTCATTGAGAGGCCGAAGCGCGTTGAGATCAGATAAAATCCAAATAGAACTACACCAACGGTTACGGGTAAAAGGACTTCTAGTTCTGTA
Source organism: Rhodospirillales bacterium (assembly GCA_016777585.1). Classification (GTDB taxonomy): domain Bacteria; phylum Pseudomonadota; class Alphaproteobacteria; order Rhodospirillales; family UBA2165; genus TMED23. Next base: position 1,840 of record JADHRD010000049.1, read on the forward strand.
TGAGTTGTTACAGGAAAACCTGAGGCACCACCAACAACCTCCATATTCAAAACAATCCCAGCAACGATTTCTGCAAATGCGAAGGTCGCTAAAATCATATAAACCCCCTTGGTCCTTAATATAGGAAATGACATTAGAAAACCTATGAGGCCGGTAAACAATGCTGCAGCAGGGATAGTGAGTGCAATAGGTAAACCAAGACCTTCATCAGCCGAACTAAGGTATGCATCCATGTAGGCACCTATAATCATAAAACCTGCTGCACCAAGATTAAGTTGTCCAGCTGCGGCAGGCAGAAATACAGAATAAGCAATGATTATATTGAGGCACAGTATAATAATAATGCCAGTCATATAGGCACTCATGGTTAGAATTTCCCTTTTCCAATTTGTGTATGACCGAATAGTCCGGCGGGCCGAAAAACTAAAATTAACAGCATCAGGGTCCACACCGGTACTTTTATTATATCGGCACCCCAGAAATGGATTGATAAAACCTCCACCATACCAATCAGTAGCCCTCCTGCTATAGCCCCCCAGATGTTACCAAGTCCACCAATAACCATTCCTGCTATAGCGTTAGTCGCGACGTGATCACCAATATAAGGACTAACGTGCTGATAGTTTACGGTGAATAAAATACCCGCCAACGCACACAAAAATCCTGTCATTACGAATACAACTGGGACAATTTTGCCAACATCGACACCCATAAGCGTTGCCGTATCTGGTTTTTCGGCAATGCTTCTTAAGGCACGCCCTAATTGAGTTTTTTTGAGAAGAAGGCTCAATCCAAAAACAAGTACTAGAGATAAAGCCAAGCTAATCAATTGTGGTATACCGAAAATAATGCCACTAATTTCAAATTTCGCATGAGCAAATGGGGAATTAAAAGTCATTGGGTCGGTGCCCCAAATCATAATAACAACGTGTTCAAATATAATTAAGAACCCCAGCGAACTGACTAATGGCAATGCATGTTCGGTAGCATCGCCGTATTTCGCTTTCATATATCGGTACGTAAACCTCTCAATTACTAAGGAAGCTAGAATGGCCACAATCATTCCAAAGGTAGCTGCAACAAGCCAGTGGAATCCCGCAGCTGTAGCCGCCCATGTAATCATAGCTGACACCATAAATAATGCAGGGATGGTAAAATTAAGAAAATTCAACATACCTATCGTTAAGGTAAAGGCTACAGCAACCATTACGTAGACGCTTCCCAGCATTAATCCATTAACGATTTGTTGTAGTATTAACATTTTGTACTGTTTATTTTTTGGGGTATGTGAGTTTCATGGCACGTCATATACCATTCTGCTAACTCTTCTCGGCTTGGCCACCATATGTCATCAAATGTTTTTGCATAAGCTAAGAATTCTCTTAATGCCCGAATTCTGTGAGGTACACCTGCTACATGTGGATGCAGTCCAATATTCATAACGAGACCAGTTTCAGCAGATTCTTCATAAAGAACATCCAATTGTTCTTTTAAAAGTTTTATAGCGCCATCGGTATCAAGGCCTCTTCTGGAAAAAAAGGTAAAGTCATTAACCTCAATTGAATACGGGGTAGCGACAATATTACCTTTTGGTGTCTTTATTAAATAAGGCTGATCATCGTTCATAAGGTCACAGAAAAAAATTAAACCATTATCAGCGAGTATCTCACAAGTATTAATTGTACCCCTCAGTGAGCATGACAACCAACCTTTAGCTTTTCGCCCAATAGCTTTTTCATATATTTCTAGAGACCTTTCTATTAAAATTCTCTCTTCTGCAGGATTATGGGCATAATTAGTAAGTAAATCGCCCTGTTCGTAATTATGGGCAACAAGCTCCCAATTTCGTTCTTTAGCAGCTTCAACAATCTGCCATCTCTCTTCAATGAGTTTTGCATTTACGGTGCAACTTGGGGCAATTCCAGCGTTGTCGAATTCTTTTATCATACGCCATACACCAACTCTTTGACCATATTCTCGCCAGCTGAAGTTTGGAAAGTCGGCAATGTTGCCTGGAAGCGCGTCCGGTAATATTGGCGGGCCTCCAGCATAATAGGGCTCGCTGGAGTCTTTAATTAGGTCCCAATACTCTAAATTAATTGTAGGAATTACAGCCAGGCGTTTTTGATCTGGAAAATTTAGCTTGCCTCTTTGCGTTATGGGAACGAAGTCATACTGCATATTAATCTCTATCTAAATTTATCTAATTATTTATCTCAGCTATTTGAGTATAATTTATATGTAGTGTCAAATTATGGATAAGAATAAATTAAATTTATGGGCTAGATTAGTCTGAGATGACATCATAGCAATATTATTTCTACTTGGACGTCACTCTAAATAAAATTCCACAAGTAAATAACCATATGCGCCTGATCCTGATGATCTTTACCAATCAGAATTTACCTATTTTCATTTGATTGGTTTATTGCTTTCCATATGGTTTGAGCTGTTGCCGGTGTATCAATATGGGTAACCCCCAATGACGACAATGCATCGACTATGGCGTTTACAAAGGTCGCGACAGCACAACCAGTTCCAATTTCACCAGCACCCTTTACCCCGAGAGGATTTACTTCTGTTTTCGTGGGATTTTGATAGGTTTCAATGAAGCATATATCACTCGATTTAGGGACGGCATAGTCCAGAAAAGAGCCTGATAATAACTGTCCTGATTTATGGTCGTATGATATGTTCTCATGGAAGACTTGGCCAAGGGCTTGGACGATACCACCTCTTACTTGTCCCTCTACTTGAACAGGGTTGATGGTATTCCCAACGTCGGTCACTGCAACGTAACGTATAATTTCTACAGATCCAGTATTTGGATCAATTTCAAGCTCGCAAGTATGGCAACCTGAGGGAAATGTTGGCGCGTTTGTTTTATGTGTACCTAAAATTGTTAACCCTTCACTATCTCGTTTAGTCGCAGCTTTTGATACCTCACCAAGTGATATAAATCTATCAGTACCTACAATTGAGAAAACACCTTCTTGGTATTCTATATCAGTGCTAGAACATTCCAGTTCTTTTGCGGCCTCCTCTCTAGCCTTTTCTAGAAGCAGACGAGCTCCCTCAAAAACCGCAGAGCCGCCCAAGCCTGAAACTTTTGACCCTCCTGTACCTGACCCTGACGCGAGTGTCCCAGTATCGCCCTCAATAATTTTAATATCATTTGGACTTATTCTAAGTCGGTCACAAATGATTTGAGAATACATAGTCGCATGTCCTTGTCCTTGATCAGTTGAACCCACAAAAAGGGCAATAGAACCATCGTCTAAAATACTAATTTTAGCCCACTCTTGTCCAGGGGGAGCAGCGCTTTCAACATTGTTGCCCAATCCAAATCCAAGTAATTTTCCTCGTGATTTTGCTTTAACTCGACGCGACTCAATCGAACTATATTCAGCTTTTTCAAGAGCCATAAGTTGATTTCCAATAAAATCACCAGAGTCGTAACTTGGCCCGATTGCTGGTTTAAATGGCATCATTTCTTTAGGAATGAGATTTTGGTTTCTGAGTTTAATCGGGTCTTCTTTTAACTCCCGCGCCGCGATATCAATGATCCGCTCAATAATATATCCGGCATCAGGCCTACCCGATCCTCTGTAAGGAGCCATTGGGTTGGAATTGGTAAATACTGCGGTCGCTCGATAGTATATTTCTGGTGTTTTATAAGCGCCTGCCAGGCCACTTGTCGACATTATTATTGGAAAAATCGACATTGTCGAATAATAGGCGCCAGTATTTGCTACTGCATGCACTCGAAGAGCTAAGAAATTTAAATCTTTATCAAGTGCTAATTCGGCGGTGACTGCTTTGTCTCTGGCATGACAATCGCTCATGAAAGCTTCGCTTCTGTCACTTATCCATTTTATTGGTCGGGCCCATTTCTGACTCGCAAATACTGCGAGGGGTGTCTCTGCATAGATGGCACCTTTCATTCCAAAACTGCCACCGACGTCTCCCGCTATGACCCTAAATGATTCAGGTGCTTGTTTAAAAACTTTTGCTAAAATATTTTTTGCCCCAAAAGCTCCTTGTGTTGGAAGGTATACGGTTGTCATCATATTCTCTGGATTAAAATCAGCGATCACGCCTCTTGTTTCTATTGGGCTTGCCGTTAACCTATTAATTCCAATTGTATGTTTGACCACATGTTTAGATTCAGAAAAGATTTTATCGACAGCATCTTTGTTACCTTGATGAAATTCATATGCTATATTGTTTGGGCAATCAGCTCTTACTAATGGTGAGTCATCCAAAGTTGATTTTGAGAGGCCAACAACTGGCTCCAAAATATCAAACTCAATCTGAATTAAGTCAGCCGCGTCCTGCGCGATAGTTCTTGTTTCAGCGACGATAAATGCGATTCCGTCGCCAACATAGCGAACAATGTCTCTTGCAAGTGGATAGTGAATTGCTGGATAAATTTTCGAAGGATCAAAAGTGGGCGTTGATGCTACATTGTGGGGCAATGGACCTAAGCCAGCATCTAGGTAATCTTTAAAGGTTATAATATCTAAGATACCTTTTAGTTTTGAAGCTTCTGAAACATCGATGTTTTTTAATTTTGCATTTGCGTGGGGTGATCTGAGCATGTAGCCAACGAGTTGATTGTCTAACTTTATATCATCAACGTACTGACCTTTGCCTTCCAAGAGGCGTTTATCTTCAGTGCGCAAAATTTTTTTAATTGGATTGATTTTATTCATTGTTTATAAATCCGATTGAGATTTCTGATAACGTAATGTAAAGAGACTAAGCGTTATGGACAAGTCTTCGCTCTTTAAAAAGTATATGAAGATTTGATATTACGGATTTAATTAAATATTTGGTAGGTTTAAAACGTGACAAAGTTCGTAATAACAGCCTTTGTGGCAATTCTAATAATTGTATCCTTTTGGATGTTCAGATTCCAATATTTAGATCGAATTCATGATGGCCGTAAATACACTATCAGGAAACACATTCTTACAGATAGCGAATGCTACTTTTTAGGTAATTTTAGCCGGGGTGAACTTAATAAACTTGGTCTGGTTCATTGCTCGGTCATTGATAATAAAAAGTAAACTATTTTATCGTTTAAATAATGCTAATAGCTCGACATGTGATGTAAATTTAAATTGATCGATTGGATTTATAGGCTCTAGGTTAAAGCCCCCTTCAACCAAAATAGAGGCGTCTCGGGCAAAACTTATTGGATTACAGGACACATAAATAATATTGTTTACCTTTGATAACAGAATTTGTTTGATTTGCTCGAACGCTCCCTGCCGAGGCGGGTCTAAAACGATTATATCAAACATGTCTAATTCATAAGGCAACAATGGGTTTACTTTTAGGTTTCTTTTCTCAGCTTTTATGGGTTTCAGCCCTAAAGTATTATTAGCTGCCTTTGTAAGAGCGTTAATTGCCATAGCATCATTATCAAACGAAAAAACAGAAGTTTGTTTAGCAATCGCGAGTGTAAATGGTCCTATTCCGCAATATAAATCAAGAACATGTTTAGCTCCCTCGGTATTTCTCAAAACTAATTCGATAAGTATTTCCTCACCAGATTTGGTTGGCTGAAGAAAACTTTTGGGTGGTAAAACTATTTTAGAGTCACCAGCGCAAATTATCGGCGAGCGTGTCTCTATTATAGTCTCTCTCTCGACGGTCACCCGAGCTAAATCATATTTATACGTAATTTCTGATATTTCAGAGAAAAATTGTTGACCAGAGTTTTGAATACCATCGATATTACAATCAATTCCTGTAGATGTTTGTGTCAGCAAAACATCGAGTGATTTATTGCTAATTGGCATCATTCTTATAATATCTTTGGAAACATTAATTGCTGTTTCAAGGTTTGGGGATAAAACAGGACAATTCTCTATATTTAAAATATCATTTGTCTTGGCACCCATAAATCCAGCAGAAATTCCAGTTTTATTTTTATTCCCATGAAAAGTTACTCTGCGCCTTCCAGCGCCGTGAGCATCGATGAGGTCCTTTACAGTGGTTTTTAATCCACGTGTTTTCATTGCTTTTTCAATAATCCCAATCTTCCATTTGGTGTAATAGTTTATTGACATATGTTGAGCTGAACATCCACCGCATCCTAGAAAATGGCTACAAAAGGGTTGAATTCTATTTGGTGATTTTTTTATAATTTTTGTTATTCTGGCGCCTGTGGGGGAAAATTCAGCCTGCACAGTTTCCCCGGGAAGAGTATTTGGAACATAGCATATTTCTCCGTTCGATCGGATGGCCTTGCCTTCAGCTTTAACACCTAATTCTTGAATTTCAATTATTTCAAGAGAGGTTGCGCTACTCGCAAATTCCTCGCGAAATAAATTGTGATGTTTCGATTTCCCTTTTCGTCTTGGTTTCATAATTATTTTAAATATGCTTCTATTAATTTAATGAATGAAAATTAGTCAGATCTTTGTTGTTTGTGTTTAGTAAAATTCGTAATTATTTACAGAAAGCCAGTAGAAGTTCAAAACTAATACTTGAGTTTACCAGTAGATCTCAACTAAACTAATCTTATCCCTGTTAACAAAGCATATTTCACTCGGAGCACACATGCTAGCAATAGTTTCCCCAGCAAAAAAAATGGATTTTGATGAATTGTCACGCCCATTGTTGTCTACGGATCCAGATTTTTTTTCTGATACAAAAATATTAGTAAAAACCACACAGAGTTTAAATCAGGCTCAAATACAGCAGCTTATGAGTTTGAGCGACTCTCTTGCAGAACTAAATTTTGAGCGATTTAAGGTATTTAAGAACAATCAAACGGAAGCGAATGCTAAGCAGGCGGCTTTTGCGTTTGCTGGAGATACATACAATGGGCTTGATGCAGCAAGTTTAACAGTTAAGGATTTGGCATTTGCCCAAGATCATTTGAGAATATTGTCGGGGCTATATGGACTTTTGCGCCCTTTAGACTTGATACAACCGTATCGCTTGGAGATGGGCCGCAAGTTAAATAATGAGAGGGGTTCAGATCTTTATGAGTTTTGGGGCGATAAATTAACACAAAAAATAAATTCTTTAACGAAAGATCATAAAAATTCTACTGTGATTAATTTAGCTTCAAACGAATATTTCAAATCTGTTAATAAAAAAACCGTAAATCCTGAAATAGTGACGCCAGTTTTTAAGGAACTTAAAGGGCGAGATTCGAAAATTATCGGATTTTTGGCAAAAAAAGCTCGAGGGACAATGGCTCGTTTTATAATCCAAAATCGGATAGAAAATCCAGCAGACCTTAAACTATTTTCTGAAGATCGATATGAGTTTAATGACAAAGATTCCAATGATAATAGCTGGGTTTTTACTCGGGAATTTATCTCAACAAAAAGATAGGTCATACGAGAATGCCTAGCTTTTAAATAAATTATTTAAATAATAGTTTTTTGAGACTTGGATAATAAATTATTTTAAGAAATTATCGAAGCTTTGTTGACTCAAAAATCCAATGAATTTTTTTTACAAAACCTTAATAAAACGCGGACAAAGAGATCTGTAATGCCAAAATTAATAGTTGACGGCTCTAAAATCAATTACCACGAAGTTGGCGCGGGTGAGAGAATTATATTGCTCCATTGTTCCTCCAGTTCACATCGTCAATGGAAAAACTTATGGAATGCATTAAAAAAATACCACGTAATTGCAATTGACTTACTTGGCTGGGGTGAGACCGATGCCTGGAGAAAAGATAGAGATGATTTGCTTGCAAGCGAGGCTTCAATTGTCTCTAAAATTATTGGATCTGCGGAAGATAAAATACATTTAATTGGCCATTCTTATGGCGGTACAATAGCATTTTATTTTGCCATGATGCACGCTGATAGAATTAAAAGCTTAACCTTAATTGAACCAATGCTGGGCTCAATGCTGGATCCTAGAAAAAACTCAGTTGAATACGAAGAATTGCACAGTGTGGCCAAATATTTTTGGGAGAACCACTCACGAGGGCAAGCGGAAAAAGGCATTCAAAAATATTTTGATTATTGGAATGGTGCAGGAGCATGGCTGGGTTTGGATGAAAAGCTCGCATCTTATGTTTTAGCTGGTGCGGATAAAAATTTTTATGAATTTCAGGTAATCTTTGATGAAAGATTGGGCAGGTTTAATATTGAAAACTTTAAAAAACCAGTGTTACTTCTGGGCGGGAAAAAGTCAACTTTCCCCCCTTTGAAAATATTAGAAATGTTAGATAAACGTTTTCCTCGATCAGAAAAAATTTTAATTGACGGAGCATCTCACATGTCTCCGATAACACACTGGGAGCACGTAAATACCATAATTAAAAGGTTTATTTCGCTTAACTTGTTTTAGTGGATTTATGTAATGGAGCCGCGTATTGAACATCGGTATCCCATGGAAAAAATACCCAATAATTTTGTGGCACTTCGTGAACGAAAGTATCAACTGATGGGCGCCCCATCTCTTTTGCATAAACTGTCGCTATATGGCATTTTGGGAGAAGTTTTCTTGCGGCCTTAATTGTGGAGCCTGTGTCTACAAGATCATCAATCATTAGCCATCCTTGTCCCTTTTCTTCGCACGCTTTTTCTGGGATTTTAATCAAATTTACATCGCCCATACTTTTCTCATCATAGGTTGCTATACAAATTGTATCGATATTTCTGATATCCATTTCGCGAGCAATGATGGCAGCCGGAATTAATCCCCCTCGTGTAATTGCAATAATGCCGCTCCACGATCCGGTCTCGATTAATTTCCTCGCTAGAAGTTTGGTATCACGATGCACCTCAGCCCATGTAACAACGTAGTCTACAATGTCATCATCAGTGATACTCATGGGATGCTCTCCTTAAACGTCAGGGTTGATTATAAATGATATTTGTAATTCTAACATTACGGCTCTTATTGACAAGGCTACTATATTAATTGTCTAGTTTCTAAAATTAATTCAAACCGTTCGACTTTTATTATGAATGTGATTAAAATTAATATCTAATAAATTTACCCTGTAACTCAAATTTAGTGTATTATGATAATGTTCGAAAAATATTTAAAGCCAACCCTATTTATTGATAGCGATCATCAAGCGGTAATCGACTTTGCATCATTACATATTGGGAATAATAAAACAGATATTGATGTGGCATGTAGCCTTTATTATGCAATTAGGGACGGTATTCGATATAATCCTTATATGGATGCGGAGAGTATAACCGCCTACCGAGCAAGTGATGCAGTTGAGAAGAAAGAAGGCTGGTGTGTCCCAAAAGCCGCTTTAATGGTAGCGTGTTTGCGGGCAAATGGAATACCTGCACGGCCGGGATATGCGGATGTAAGAAATCATTTAGCATCTCAGCGGCTTTTGGATTTATTGGGTACCGATTTGTTCCCTTGGCATTCATATTGCGAAGCCTATATTAATGGAAAATGGGTAAAATCAACCCCCTCCTTTAATTTGCTTTTATGTGAAAAGTTTCAATTGAAGCCACTTGAGTTTGATGGTTTTACAGATTCAATTTTTCATGAATACGATCAAGTTGGAAATAAACATATGCAATATATTTATGAGAGAGGTTCTTTTGATGATGTCCCAATGGATGAAATTATTAAAACTTTTCGGGAACAATACGGGCCAGGTTTCTTTGATGGTATAAAAGGGGACCTATTTGATGAGATCGATAGTGAAACCCAATCTAATCTTGATAAAGGAATTAAATAGATGATAAATCAGAAAAAGCGTCTGACACAATTATCGCACAGCGGTGGTTGAGGCGCTAAGATAGCACCGTCGGTGCTTAACGATATACTATCAAAATTACCTGCTTCAGTTAGAGATCCCAATTTACTTGTTGGTGTTGAAACTGGCGATGACTCTGCTGTTTACAGAATCAATAAAGATCAAGCCATTGTTGCAACAACTGATTTTTTTATGCCAATTGTTGATGATCCTTTTGATTTTGGCCGCATAGCGGCAACCAATGCTCTTTCAGATATCTATGCTGTAGGCGGCAAACCAATTCTCGCTTTAGCGATCGCAGGTTTTCCAGTAAACGAGATGTCAGAAGCTGATATAGGGAAGGTACTTGAGGGCGGCGCTAAGGTTTGTACCGAGGCTGGTATTCCCATAGCAGGTGGTCACACAGTCGACTCTCTTGAACCGATTTATGGCCTCGCGGTTGTAGGAATAGTGCATCCTGATAAGATTAAAAGAAATTCAGATGGTTGCGCTGATGATGTTCTTATTCTGGGTAAGGGATTAGGGGTTGGGATTCTTGGTGCAGCTTTAAATAAAGATGATTTGGACTCATCAGCTTACAAAACTTTGGTTGAAACAACTACAAAGCTTAATTCTGTCGGAGCAGAATTAGCACAAATGCCTCAAGTGAACGCTCTAACTGATGTTACTGGATTTGGTTTATGTGGCCATTTACATGAAATGTGTGAGGGAGCTGGATTATCTGCCACATTAGAATGGGATAAATTACCAATCCTTGAAAATGTTAAGGAATATGCGCTAAAGGGTTATAATACGGGGGCGGCTATTCGTAATTTTGAGAGTTTTAAAGACTTTATCTCAATACCAAATAGTTTTCAGCAATGGCAGATAAATCTGCTAATGGACCCGCAAACAAGCGGAGGTTTGTTGGTGTCATGCAGTCCTGCGTCAGTTGATAGCGTGCTTGAGGTTTTTTACAAATCAGGTTTTGAACAAGCTACGGCTATAGGAAGTTTATTTGATGGTGGGTCTAAAATTATTGTTAAATAAATACTATAATATTCTCTAAAGAAGTGGCCGCTCAATATAAAATTAGGGTAAAAAAACATTTTTTATTTTTTAATTATTTTCACATTCCTCAAAGGCTTTTAATACGGCATCAAAGGGTAATAAAATTGCCCCATGCCGAGCTTTAGCTTCTCTTGCTGGGGCCAAACAATCTAATTGTATCCAATCACGCTCGAGGTTAATTATACCAGAATTTAGCATAACTTTAACCTGATCACGAACAGTTATTATATGATTTCTTGATTTACCTTTAACAGCGTTCGCCATTATAGATGCCGAGGCTTGACCCAATGCACAAGCTGTTATTTTTTGGCTATAGCCGGTAATAATGTTATCTTTTACAACAATAGCAACTTCTATTGAACTTCCACATAGAGGACTTCTCAGTGATATACGCGAGCATGCATTATCTATTTGTTCTAATCCGCTAATATTAGAAGCAAGCTTGATAACGTCTTTATTATAAATACTATTTATCATTTTCTAATATTTTTATTAATCGAATCTCTAACAATTTACTAATTTTGAACTGTAATAAAGATAACTCCAAATTTAAAACTATCTCGTTTGATCCTAATCATTTAATCAGTTAAATCACGTTTATGAAAGTAGCAAGTTTTGATTTTGATTTACCAAAAGATCTGATCGCTCAGAGACCGATTGTTCCCCGAGATGCTTCTCGGCTGTTGCATATTGGAAAATCTTTGTCGGATAGGGTAATGTGCGACCTCCCTCATCTTTTGAATCCAAATGATATTTTGGTATTTAATGATACGAAAGTGTTTCCCTCTAGGTTGAGCGGAGTTCGTGGAAAGGCTAAAATCCAGATTACTTTGCACAAGCAGAAATCAGAGTTAGCTTGGTTTGCCTTCGTTCGTGGTTCGAAAAGAATTAAAACCGGTGATGAAATAAAATTTGGGGATGAATTTTTTGGTGTAATAGATGATAAATTAGAAAATGGTGAAGTTATAATTTCATTTATGTCTGCAAAGGCAGATTTAATGAAACAGTTAAACAGATATGGCTCTATGCCAGTGCCACCTTACATTAAACGGACTTTTGAAGAAAATGATGATGATCGTGCAAATTATCAAACAATATTTGCAAACAAAAGTGGAGCTGTAGCAGCCCCGACCGCTGGCCTTCATTTTACCGATAAATTAATAGATGATATTAAAGCCGCTGGAATAAAGACCGCATTCCTGACCTTACATGTTGGTGCGGGAACATTTCTTCCAGTTAAGTCTGAAGATACAGAAGATCATAAAATGCATTCAGAGTGGGGTAAAATTGACTCAAATACAGCTAAGGCAATAAATAAGGCTAGAGCGGCTGGGGGCAAAGTGGTGGCTGTAGGTACGACATCTGTGCGGCTTTTAGAGACAGCTGCAGAAAATTCAGGAGAGATTCTCTCATATTCGGGTGAAACTGATATTTTTATAACGCCTGGGTATAATTTTAAGATTGTGGATATGATGCTTACAAATTTTCATATACCAAAATCGACATTGTTCATGTTAGTTAGTGCTTTTGCCGGGACCGATAAAATGAAATTTGCCTATGAACATGCAATCAAGGAAAGTTACAGGTTTTTTTCTTATGGGGATACAACATTAATTGAGAGATCTATATGAAACCTCTCTCGTATCAGGTACTCGGTTTGGATGGAATGGCTCGATTAGGAAAGATTGAGACCAAACACGGGACCATTGATACCCCTACATTTATGCCGGTAGGTACCGCTGGCACTGTGAAAGCTATGTTACCAAGTTCATTAATAAAAACAGGATCTCAGGTAGTGTTGGGAAATACCTACCATTTGATGTTGCGTCCAGGCTCTGATCGCATAAAGGGCTTGGGGGGGTTGCATCAATTTATGAATTGGCCTGGTCCAATACTTACGGACTCGGGTGGATTTCAGGTGATGTCTCTCTCAAAACTCCGCACTCTCTCAGAAACTGGGGTTGTATTTCAGTCGCACATAGATGGGAAAAAATATAACTTAACACCTGAAGTGTCTGTCAATATTCAACAAAAGTTAGACTCCACGATTACAATGCAGTTAGACGAGTGCCCGGCACACACAACTGATAAACAAGTTATAGAAAAGTCTATGCTAATGTCTCTTCGATGGGCTGAAAGATCGAAAGACAGTTTTATTAATCGTCAAGGTTACGGATTATTTGGGATTGTTCAGGGTGGCACTTTTGAAGATTTTCGGGAGCAATCAATAAAAGGATTAGCGAATATTGGTTTTCATGGCTATGCAATTGGCGGACTGGCAGTCGGGGAACCACAAAATACGATGTTTGAAGTTTTAGATGGACTAATACCTCACATGCCAGAGGATAAGCCGCGTTATTTAATGGGGGTAGGAACTCCATCAGATATTGTTGGCGCTGTTTCTAGGGGTGTTGACATGTTCGATTGTGTGCTGCCGACCCGCTCTGGAAGAACTGGCAAAGCGTATACCCGTAGGGGTGAAATTAATATTCGTAATTCTCGCCACGCAGACGATCCAAGACCGATAGATAATCAATGTGAATGTCCAGCGTGCACTGACTATAGTCGTGCTTATATTCACCACTTGGTTAAATCAAATGAAATTCTTGGACCGATGTTGTTAACATGGCACAATATTCAATATTATCAGGATTTAATGTGTGCATTAAGAAAAAGCATCGGAAATAACCAACTCGCAAATTTTATCAGTCGTTTCTATGATGAGCAAAACTCTGGAGATATTGAAATTTTTTAAAGGTACAGATTTATCCAAGATTAACTATTTTTCGATAAATTAAACAAGTAGATTATTTTATTCCGGCATTTAAGGTAAGAAGTGATGATTTATTTTATGCTAATTGGAGGTCTTTCATTGCTTCTTATTGGAGCAGAAATAATGCTGAAAGGCGCTATCGGGTTAGCAGATAAATTTAATCTATCAAAACTGGTTATTGGTTTAACAGTGGTTGCTTTTGGCACTTCGGCGCCAGAATTTGTGGTCTCATTGAATGCTGTGTTGTCGGGATCTCCTGGCCTTGCGATAGGTAATCTTATTGGGAGTAATATAGCCAATATACTTCTAGTGCTGGCGATAGCGGGCTTGATAACACCCATTATTATACAGCCGAGAAGTTTAAAAGAGGATGGCTATTTGTTACTAGGTGGAACAGTATTATTTTCGGTCATTATTTTTTTCGGCGATATTACAGGTTTTACAGCTCTTATACTTATTAGTTATTTTGTTTTTTTTATTTCTTATTCCTTCTTTCGTGAGAAGGGACGTGTAAATACAACTAAACAACAGCCTAATAGCGTCGCAGATGAAATCGATAGTGCTCCTAATAGTTTAGTAAAAATAATATTATACCTAATCATAGGTTTCACTGGTTTAATTTTTGGTTCTGATTTGCTTGTAACTGGCGGTGTAGGAGTTGCACGTGTTTTTGGTATAAGCGAAGCAGTTATAGGCCTAACGATCGTTGCTTTTGGAACATCGCTGCCAGAGTTGGCGGCGACCGCAGTCGCCGCATATAGGAAACACTCAGACGTTGCTCTAGGGAATCTGGTTGGGAGTAATATTTTTAATATTATTGGTATTGTTGGCGTCGTTAGTTTGATTTCCCCTATGGAGGTCCCTGAACGTATTATTGAGATTGACTTATGGGTAATGTTGGCTGCTACATTGATTTTAATGCCATTTATGATTGGGAACAAGAAAGTTTTTGGTCGCACAGGGGCTAGTCTTTTTTTATTGTTTTATATTTTTTACATTGGTGCGGTTGGCTATGGCATTGGTGATTTTAATTAAATCTAAAGAAGACTTGCCTATTTACCCCTATTCTTCCATTGTTGGCCATGACGAAAAAACAGTATGGCACGGTTTTAATAACAGGCGCGGCCCAGCGTATAGGCCGAGAGATTGCGTATGGGCTAGCATCAGAGGGTCGAGCAGTAGCAATACATTATAAAAATTCATCGGTTGAAGCATTAAAAATAGAGACTGATATAAAAAAAGCTGGAGGTAACGCTTATGCTATTCAATGTGATCTAGCGGATGAAACTGCTGTATCCTCGTTGATAGCAAAAATAAATATAAAACTACCACCAGTCACAGCACTGATAAACAATGCATCTTTATTTGAGAGAGATGATGTAAGTGATGTGACTAAAAGCTCTTGGGACCTTCATATGGCTATTAATCTTAGGGCTCCATTTATACTCACACAAAGTTTGGCTAACGGACTGAGGAAAAATGAAAAAGCAAATATTATAAATATTTTAGATCAACGCGTTGAGAATCTCACACCTTATTTCATTTCGTATACCTTAAGTAAATCAGCCTTATGGACGCTTACAAAGACCACAGCATCAGCTTTGGCACCTAATATAAGAGTTAATGCAATCGGGCCTGGTGCAACCCTGCCTTCGATCAGGCAATCAAAAGAACAGTTCGCGCGGCAAGTTGGTTCGACGCCGTTACAAGTACAAGTTAATGTGAGTGAGATAGCAAACGCTGTAAAGTTTATATTGG
>JADHRD010000050.1 GCA_016777585.1 Rhodospirillales bacterium
ATCTTTGGTCGCACCAAGAATATCTTCTTGTTCACAGCGCCATGGAATATCGTTTACCTGCCCAAAATGATCGACCCCTTTACTGGCCATGAAGCCAAAGGTGATTTAATCAACGAATATCAAACCATGTTCCAGCAAAAGAGCTATGCACATTTTGAACCGCTGATTACAGACTATAACCAGATTATTTCAGCGCCAGATTTTCAAACGCATATCTCGAGGAGATTATGAGTAGCAAACGTTATTCACAAGCTGATATTAATAAACTGATAAAATCAGTGAGGGACGAATTATCACCTATTAGCGTCTCAAGTAAGTAATCGTTTCCAATGAAGGCAAAGCGGGATTCGAACCCTCGGTATCGTACCGTATCAGTTTGCACTAAGGGGTTAATACTACCCACTATCGGAAATGCAAACCCTCAGTACCGTAGCAACAAAAACCTTGATTTTGTTATCTTTCAGGACGATTATTGTTGCAACTCAATGATAGGTGTAGAGGATTCGAACCCAAAGGGGTTCAATACACCTCCATTTTTTTATTTCTAGGCCTCTAACCAAGTAAGAACCTTATTTATTAGCATGACCATACAAATCGCCAACCTAGATTGAAGATTAACTTCCGAAGTTTTAATTGTCATTAATAGTTTAGAACGATTCAATACTATAACCTTGACAAGATTTACTTTTTTAAACCACTATTTTTTTATGACTAACCCAGACAACGAAGTTTCACAATAATGAACAAAGATTTTATAGATTTCCTTGATAAAGAAGATCCATTACGATCGCATAAAAAGAAATTTAATTTACCTCCAGGAATAGTTTATCTAGATGGCAATTCTCTAGGCGCTTTGCCAAAAACGGTTACACAACACATTATGGAGGTTGTTAACAATCAATGGGGACAAACGTTAATAAGTTCGTGGAATGAGTTTGATTGGATAAATCTACCAATCAAAGTAGGTAACAAGATCGGGCAATTAACTGGTGCCGAGCATAATTCAGTTATATGTGCAGATAGTACATCGATAAATCTCTATAAATTACTCTCAGCTGCTACGCAATTAAACCCAGACAGAAAAGTGATCCTATCAGATACTGGTAATTTTCCAAATGACTTATACATCATACAAGGGCTAGTTAAACAGTTGAACAATAATTTTGAACTGCGCCTTGTAGAACCTGAAGAAATTTCGTCAGCTTTGCGAGAGGATGTATCAGTAGCGGTGATTACTGAGGTAGATTACCGCACAGGGAGAAAACACAATATGGCTAATTTAACAGCTATCTCAAAAACGAAAGGTATAAAAATTATATGGGATTTGTGTCATAGCACAGGAGCGTTCCCGGTCGACCTATCAGGTTGCGGAGTTGAACTCGCGGTTGGATGTAGCTACAAATATTTAAATGGTGGCCCTGGCGCACCGGCTTTTCTCTACGTCTCGCCCGAACTCCAAGAGAGTATTCAGCCCCCCTTATCTGGTTGGATGGGACACGAGGCACCATTTAGCTTTGATCTTGATTATCGCCCGGGAAATGGAGTTTCCCGAAATCTTTGCGGAACACCAGGTATCATCTCTATGAGTGCTCTCGATGCAGCACTTGATGTCTGGAAAGACGTTGACCTAAGATTAGTGCGTCAGAAATCCCAGAAACTATTTAATTTATTTGCTGATTTAGTTAAGGAACTTTGCCCAGAAACTGGCTTATCTCTAAAAACTACATTCCCTGAATCTGAGCGGGGCAGTCAAATTGCATTTTCTCACCCTGAAGGCTATGCGATTATAAAGGCATTGATTGATCATGGCGTAATCGGTGATTTCCGAGCCCCCAATATTCTTAGGTTCGGGTTAACCCCATTATACCTCTCATTTGGAGATGTCTATCGAGCCGTGTTAATATTGTCTGAAATTATGCAAAAAAGAACTTGGGACCAACCAAAATATCATGAGCGTAGCCTTGTAACCTAGTTTTTTGAGTAGGACAATTTTAATGAGCGATAAAGATTTACCAAAAGGCGTTTACACCAAATTTGATGAATCGATGAGTTATGCAGATTATCTCAGTCTTTCAACGCTACTGGACGCACAAAACCCAATCACCCAGGAACACGATGAACCACTGTTCATTATGATCCATCACATAAGTGAATTATGGATGAAACTGGCCATACATGAATTAGATGCAGCAGCCCAATGTTTGCGTGATGATAATCTTCGTCCAAGTTTTAAAATGCTCTCTAGAGTTTCAGCCATTCAATCTCAACTTATTGAAACCTGGGGAGTGCTATCTACGATGACACCCGCGGATTATCTTAAATTTCGGGATAATCTAGGCCAATCATCGGGCTTCCAATCACATCAATACCGCCATATAGAGTTTTTTCTCGGCAATAAAAAGCCATCATTTCTCTCTCCTCATAAGCACAACGAGGAGATTATGCTTCGACTTACCAACGTGCTTAACAAGCCTAGTTTATATGATGAATCTATCCTGTTATTACAACGACGGAATTTTCATATAGATCACGAAATCACCGATCGAGACTGGTCAATTCCGCATAAACACAATGAGTCAGTTCAAGCGGCCTGGCTCGCGGTCTACCGAGATACAGATAACAATTGGGACCTATATGAGTTAGCTGAAAAATTGGTAGATCTAGAAGATTCCTTCCAGCGCTGGCGCTTTCGTCATTTGATCACTGTCCAACGTATTATCGGGCATAAGCGGGGAACTGGTGGAACCAGTGGAGTCGATTATTTGGCCAAAGCACTGGAGTATCGATTTTTCCCTGAGCTTTGGGATGTCCGAACAATCCTTTGATTGGGGTAAAAAATATGCTCAACATTACCATGATTGTCAAATACCAACAGCCTTAATCTTAGCTGATATGAAATGACATTAGTCAGCATTAAAACCAGCAAGGCTGTGAGCCTCTCGGGGGTTAGTATACTCCTCTCTCCAAAATAATTCCCAAAGATTTGCCGCTACTAAAAATTACACACTTATCATGCTGTCTTTTTTGACGAGAGCCGGCAAAATCCGTAATTGGAGGTATCAAGTATTTTCGGAGGGTTGAAGGATCAGCAGCAGGTTGATTACATTTTCTATAATAGATTATCCTACATATACGCTAAAGTGAGTTCGACAAGGATCCTTATTATTAGAAGATAATAGCTTTAATCTTCAATGTCAGGCTGCTCCCGCAGCAATTGAGATCCCCAACTATTAAAGTTTCCTTTTACTACCCCATCACTTAATTGAAAATCATGTGCTTCTTGAGCTTGCTTATCTTCAATTGGTTTAATTGTGCCGACGCTTTCGGCAAGTAACTGCAATCTAGAGGCCCGTTCGAATTGCATTGCTAATACAGTCGCGGTTTCAATGTTTTTACCCGTTGTCAGTATGCCATGGCTCGCTAAAAGGAGTGAATGATTATCACCAAGCGCCTTAGATATTATTCGGCCCTCCTCATCGGCCAGAGGGACCCCAGGCCACTCAGGTAAATAGGCACAGTCGTTATAAAACATTGCTACGTCCATGTGTGCTACAGCTAACTCTTTCCCAGTCATGGCTAGAGCTGAAGAAAACGGCGGATGCGTATGAACAATAGAATTGATATCGGGGCGTGCTTTATACACCCATAAATGAAAGCGCATGCCTGGGTTAGCAATACCATTACCTTCAACAACTTCGAGATCTTCATTAACTCGAATAACCGTACTTTGGCTCGTATTACCAAAGCCTACCATCAACTGATTTACCCAAAATGTATTATCCTCTGCTCGCACTGTAACATGTCCCGCTAAGGTTTGGGCATGCTCCTCACTAGCCAATTTACGACATGCCAACGCAATCTTTAGCTTTATTGACCAGTTATAATTGGCTATGCTTTCGCCTATATGCTTTTCAATAGGATTCATTTCTGATCCGTTTCCTTTGTTTTTATCCGTTGTGTTATTTTCTTTGTTCACATGCATCTCCCGACTGTGGATAGCTAATGTAAAATTATAATATGATGTTTAGCCCTCGGTCAATTCAGCGATGGCCAACAAAAATAATGATAGAAAAATGGTTATCTTATTATTAAATTGTTGGCAACAATCACTCAAATTTCTATTCTGTTATTGAATCAAATAATATGACTTGTCAAAAATTAGACGCTATTTAGCAATTGATTACACGTTGACTATTCTGGATAAACTATAGTGGTATATATTGCGTAATTTTATAAGCTGTGATGGTGATGGGGGTGATAATCGCTCTTATTTAGTCGGGCGACTACTGCAGTAATTTTAACACATACCCCTTGACGCGGCAAGACGAGTTGGACAGGTTGTCCGGGCAGGCGGGGTATCGACGGACCCACGCTTCCCAAATTTAGTTCATAAGATCAAATTCCCGGATATCATCTAGCCAGATAGCTGCCGAAAGAAGGCGTGATTTATTGCTTCTAGCTGAGGCGAGTTGTTTATCGATTTTGTCCTTAAATTCTTGGGTCTGCTCTCGAATAGGCAGAGACCAATAATTCGGTATTTGGCCAGCTAATAAGCCAGGCCGTTATGTTCGACGATTTGGCTCGTGCAGCTGGAAATTCAGAGACGAGTGATGGTCATAAGTTTTCCCCATCTTTATTTAACAAAGCTTGGTAGCCACAAAGACAGGCTCGGAATTAGAACAATAACTGCCAAACGAAATAAGTCTGCTATCCAAAAGGGAGTAACCCCTTTAAAGATCCTTGAAGTAGTGACATCTGGCAAAACACCACGCAAGACGAAAACGTTTAGACCTACGGGAGGTGTGATTAAACTTATCTCGGTAATTACAACAACCAAAATACCAAACCAAATTGGATCAAATCCTAGTTCTTTAACTAAAGGAAAAAATATTGGAACTGTCAATAATATCATGGATAAGCTCTCGAAGACGCACCCTAAACACACATATGTAATTAAGATTGCGAGAATGACGAGCTGAGGTTGGTCCATAAAATTTTTCGCTATTTCTAACAAGGCGTCAGGAAAGTTTGTTAAATTAATAAAATTTGCAAAGAGCAAAGCACCAATCAAAACTGTAAATAACATGGCCGTAGTTGAGGCACTTTCAATTAAAACTTGATAAAAAGTTTTTATGGTTAAGGTTTTTCTCGCCAATGCAAAAATGAATGCGCCGAAGGCACCAATGCCAGCCGCTTCGGTAGGACTAAAAATACCTCCGTATATTCCGCCCATAACAAAAATAAATAGTGTGATAACACCCCATACACCCCGTAAGGAATTGATTCTTTGGATCCAGGAATATCGTTCACCCGGAGGGCCTAATTCCGGTTTAATTTTAATCATCACTTTAACGGCCGCTAGATAAAATAAGATACCTATAATGCCGGGGATAATGCCAGCGGCAAATAACTTGCCAATACTCGTTTGGGTCAAAATCCCATATATGACTAATAAAACGCTTGGTGGTATGAGTATACCTAGCGTACCACCCGCCGCAATTGAGCCGGCCGCTAAACCATCATCATATCCAAATTTACGCATGGAAGGCATGGCTACTTTGGACATTGTGGCAGCTGTAGCAAGGGATGAACCGCACACAGCGCTAAAACCTCCACAGGCAACAACTGTTGCCATGGCAAGTCCACCCCTTAGGTGTCCAAGGAATGCATTTGACGCCGTGTACAACTCTTCTGATAATCGTGCTTTGGTAACAAAATTTCCCATCAGAATAAATAAAGGTACTACTGAAAGTTCATAACTAATGGAAGAATCAAAAGCTGTTTGTCCGACATTAGCAAGAGCACCCTCCCATCCATTGACTACAACCATGCCGAAGAAACCAACGATTATCATCGTAAAAGCTATGGGAACACGCAAGAAAGATAATACGAGTAACGCGGCAAATCCAATCAATGCTATAGTCATTCTTTCCTCATTCTGACTTTTCGTAAATTTTACTATTACCAAAAATATAGCCAAAAGCATTTGAGAGCAATGCAATGGCAGCAATGCCCGATAACACGGCTATAAGCAGGCTGAATGGCCACAAGGTTAAATATAAGTCATCTGTCACTTCACCAAACTCATAATGTGATGCAGATTTTTCCGCTAAACGCCAAGCAAGAAAAAACATGGCACCAGAACCGATTAAATTTACAAAAATTGCCTGCAACCCCTTTAGCCGAGTTGGAACGAAGACATCCAACAAATCTATTGTGACATGCTCTTCCTTGCTGCACACCAAAGGGAGAATGCAGAATATTAAACCTGGCATCATAAAAGAAATAATTTCATGTAAGGCGGGCAAAGGACTATTAAAAACATAACGACCAGTAACGTCTATAAAAGTCAGTAGCATCATGATAAATAGTATCGAACATGACAGAAGAGTTAAAGTCCGGCCCGGCATTGTGCCGAGCCAGAATGTTAAACGACTTGATTCACTTGCTACCTCAGGGCGATTCTTGATGGACAAGCTCTAGTTACCCTGCAGTTTTGCGACTTCCCCTTTGAAATACTTCAAAACTAAAGCGCCATCGATACCAGAGCCTTTAACCGAAGCAATATATTCTTTGCTGAATTCGGAGTTTAACTTCTTCACCGCATTGATAATCGCAGCAGGGGCTGTAGTCATTTTATTGCCAGCTTTTCTGGCACCAGCTAATCCAGCATCATTAATAGTATCCCATCCGCGGCCAGCTAGATCAGCAAAATTTTCGCCGGATAATCCATCAATCACTTTTTTATCGGAAGTGGAAAGCCCATCGTATTTCTTTTTACTAATAACTAAATAGTGGCTCGAAGTATATAATCCACCCGGTACATAAGTAGAATATGGAACTAATTTTGTTATTTTAAAACTATCGAGTGATTCGTAAGGGAAGGTAATTCCATCTACGATGCCAGCCGAAAGAACTTCATATGACTTAGAAGCAGGTTGGCGAATAGCAACACCGCCCCAGGCTTCAACAATTCGTTTAGGAATAGGCCCCCCTGTTCGCATTTTCTGCCCTTTCATATCACCCGGTACAGTAAAATTCTTCTTTGAGTGATGAATAACACCTGGCCCATGAGTATTCATTCCAACTAGATGGACGCCCTTATAAAAGTTCTTATCAGCAAAAAACTTGGCGTGAGTTCGGGCTAAAGCAACGGAAGAAGCTTTGGCGCGATCACCAAGAAATGGATGCTCGGCAAACATATAAGCGGCGAAACGTTTTGGCGAATAACCGTGCACACTCATTCCAGCATTAGCTTGGCTCGTACGTACAGCATCAAGATGAGCTCTGGGATGAGCAACAGCTTTAGGTAGATGTCTAAATTTAATACGCCCTTCACTACGTTTCTCAACCTCCGACATCCATTTTAAATAAATGTTGGTGTTTACCGGGTGCGTCCAAGGCAACCATGACGAGTAGGTAAATGTGGTAGTGGCTTGAGATGAAGCAATTGATGAAAACATCGCTATTGAAGCAATAGCTATGAATGATTTAATTTTCATTGGGGTGTCCCTCCAGTTAATGTAAAATTCATAATGGTTTTACTTCTTAGTCACAGTAACAAACCTCAGGTAATGTGTAAACACGACAAATAACAATTAAATCAGTCATTTTAACAGTAAAATCGAACGAATAATGGCGCGTAAATTAAACAACCTTCATTAAAGCAAATGCAACTTGCCAAAATGTTTGGTAGCAATCCGAAATTACCACTTGCGCTTGAGATACAGAGTAATGCTTGAAAGATACCATAGAAAGTGCCAACCTTGGATAACGTATAGAAAATTTCGTTGTCAAAAAAAATACTACGAACTGGGAGAGTGTAAAATTAAATAATCGAAGGGTAGTAGCTCTAGTCGCGGATAAGACCTCTGTCAAAGCGGTATTAATACGCCCACCTTGGAAGCCTGAGCGCCCACGATTAGAAAACAAAAGGGAGTAAAATTATGAAAATTAGAGCAATTATAGCAGGACTCGTGATCACCGCAGCCGCAGTATTTGCGGGGGTAGCGACTGCGAAAGATTGGGCCCCAAAGGGTCCTCTGATGTTCTACATTGGTTTTGGTGCTGGTGGTTCCACTGATACGATGGGCCGAGTCATCGGTAAAGTGATGAAAGAACAGACTGGTTGGAATGTTGTCGTCGAAAATAAACCTGGTGGCGGTGGCGCGGCGATGTTTACCAGAATTGCCAAGTCTAAACCCAATGGTCAAGCTGTAGGTATGGGCGTCAGCACGCCGATCCTAATGCAACTGGTTATGCGCCCTGAAAAGATGGCTTTCAAGATCGATGACTTCGATTATATCGCTACTGTTGCGCGCGGCGAACTTGCCGTAGTTGCCAGGTCGGACGCTCCGTTTAATGATTTGGAAAGCATGGTAAAATATGCTAAGGCCAAGGGTCCATTAAAGATGGCGCTGAACGCCAAGCCGGGAAAATTTGTATTAGGTGCTGTCTCCAGAGCCACCGGCGCAAAATTCCAGTACGTCTCGACCAAAGGTGGAGCCGAAAGTATGAAACTTCTCATGGGTAAGCAGGTAATGGCCGCGACCGCCGGCGGGGCACATGCTCCCTATCTTAAATCAGGTGACGTGAAAATGATCGCAGTCGCGAATGACTCGCGCCACAGCTATGCGCCAAATGTCAAGACGATTGCCGAGCAGGGTTATGGGGTTTCCCTCGATCCTTACTTCTTTATCGCCACAACCAAGGGGACCGATCCGGCCATATTAAGTTCTCTGACCAAAGCGATCAGAAATGCCCTGGCAACGGATACAGTGAAGAAAATTGTCCGCAATGCCGCCAAAAGCTCACTCCTCAATCTCGGTCCGGCGGCGACCCGAAAGAAAATCGTAGACGGATTACCCGTCATGAAAAAGCTTGTTAAGCCCTAATGAGACCCTACTCTGCTCGCGCAAGCGAGCAGAGTGACTTTCTTCTATGGAGTTCACATGATACTTCAAACAGATAGAATTGCGGGGCTGCTCATTGCGACCCTCGGTCTGGTCTTGTTATTCGTTGTCTTTCCATTTGCGATCGAAGACATGGATGACGGTTCCATTAAGCCTGACACCGTGCCCAATGCAATTGCAGCTTTTCTGGTGGTCTGCGGTATTTTGCTGGCAATAAAAAGGGGCGTGCGGACTAAGAGAGACACTCGGGAACTGATATTGGTGTTGCTTTACCTTGCCATCATCGCGGCAGGCCTTTTTGCCATTTCCCATCTCGGATTTCTGATCGTTTCCCCATTCCTAGCGCTTGCAATCATGCTGATTTTTGGAGAACGACGTCCCATTTGGCTGGGGCTGGGCTGTGTTGGAATGCCAGCGATTATCTGGTTTTTGGTAATACAAGTTCTCGAACGCTCGCTACCCTGAGGTTACTCTATGGTCGATTTAGACACCATTCTTGCCGGATTAAGTGATGCATTTACATTATGGAACCTGTGCTTTGTAATTTTCGGTGTTGTATTGGGACAACTTGTGGCTGCGATCCCTGGTATCGGCCCCGTTATGGCAATAGCAATTGCCATTCCCTTTACATTTGGGCTCGATCCGCTTCCGGCGATTGCCTTTCTGGTCGGCGTGTGTAAAGGGGGCACGGTTGGTGGAGCTATACCGGCAATTTTAATCAACACTCCCGGAACACCCGACTCTGCTGCAACTGCGTTAGACGGGCACCCGCTTGCGCGCCAGGGAAAACCGCTTAAGGCAACGAAACTTGCGTTATTCTCCTCTGTCACGGGGGACACTTTTAGCGATATCGTATTGATCACCGTCTCCGCCCCGTTGGCAATTCTCGCCTTGAGAATGGGGCCCGTCGAAGTGTTTGCCCTGATGGTATTTGCCTTTGCAGTCCTTTCAGGCCTTATTGGCAAGTCCTTGATCAAAGGGGCAATTGCGGCAGCGCTCGGACTACTTGCCGCCATGATCGGCGCTGATCCCGAGAACGCATCGCCACGTCTTATTTTCGGTCATTTCGAACTTTTCGATGGACTGCCCCTACCCGCTGTAGCACTTGGCATGTTGGCAATATCCGAAATCGTAACCCGGCTTGCACGGAACAAGGGCATCAGTGACGCGGCAATCAATCTATCGGATGATGGAGACCCCGCAAACCAGCGGGTCAGTTGGGCCGAATACTGGTCATGCCGGTATACGATGCTGAGGGGGGCCATCATCGGCACCCTTCTCGGCGCTACACCCGGGATAGGAAGCACCGCCGCCGCATTTATGTCCTATTCCTCAACCAAAGCGGCTTCTAAGGATCCCGAAAGTTTTGGCAAAGGTAATATCCATGGCGTTGCAGCCACGGAGTCGGCGAATTCAGCCGTCGTCGGAGCCAATCTGATACCACTTCTAACGCTTGGAATTCCCGGTAGTGTTAGTGCAGCGCTGATCATCAGCGCATTTATGATTCATGGAATTCAGCCGGGCCCGATGTTATTTAAAGAACAAGGCCGTCTGATCTATGGGCTATTCGGAGCGATGGTCATGGCCAATTTCCTTAATTTGTGGATCGGCCAAATTGGACTAAGGCTATGGATCAAAGTGATTTCCGCGCCGCAATCATTCATTTATATTTCGGCTATTATGTTGTGTATCGTGGGAGTGTCCATGGCCGCAGGTGGCATGTTTAGCGTCGTGATTATGCTAATATTCGCAATGCTAGGATACATCATGAATCGCTACGAATTTTCCATCGTCATCTTTATTATATCATTCTTCCTTGGCCCCCGTTTCGAAATTTCTATTGCGCAGAGTACCTCACTTATGAGCGGAGACTGGACCAAAATTATAGAATATCCCATAGCCGTTGCTCTTTTGGCGCTTTCGATTCTAATGCTCTTCTTGATCCTTCGCCGTTCGAACCCCACCACGCCAGCCAAAGGTTGATTTAATGTGGCGGTCCCTATTCTTCGTAACGGCCCTAAATAAGCGGTTTCGTGGCGAGACAGGGCACAAAACGCTTTTTGACCTCAATATGGAGTACAAGACATGACAACTAACGGAGCGCAATTGCGCAAGCTAATCGAAGCCCCCGAAATAACTGTCTTGCCCGGAGTGCATGACACCTTGAGCGCCCTTATCGCCCAGAGCTGCGGGGCTAAAGCTATCTCGGCCGGCGGATACTCGGCGACGGCGTCCCTTCTCGGAAGACCAGACAGTTCGCAATTATCGCTGACTGAGCTAGGCGAATACTACGCCCGGATGACCGACCGGATCGAGATCCCGATCCTGGCCGATGGCGACACCGGCTTTGGCAATGTCACCAATGTCACTCGAACCGTAAGGGTGTTGGAGAGATCTGGCGTGGGTGGCTTCTTCATCGAGGATCAAGTCTTTCCCAAGCGCTGTGGCCATATGGCAGGCAAAGCCATCATTGGCGTTAAAGAGATGGTAAGCAAGCTTAAGGCGGCGCTTGACGCTCGCCAGGGAGATACCATGATCATGGCGCGAACTGATGCCATTGCTACAGACGGTTTCCAAGAGGCGCTAGACCGCATGGCACTCTATCACGAGGTCGGCGTGGACATTCTTTTCGTTGAGGCGCCGACCGATCTCAGACAACTGCGCCAGATCCCCAAGGAGATGCCCGGCCCATGCATAGTTAATTTGATCGATGGTGGCGCAACCCCGTTGTTGTCGGCTGCGGAGTGCGAGGAAATAGGCTATGCCGCGTGCGCCATGCCTGTCTCTGCCACCCACACCGTCGTAAAGGCGCTTCAGACGTTCTATTGCGATCTCTTGAATAACGGCGATCTGAGAGATGCAATGCACCACGGCGTGGGTTTTAAAGCCTACACAGATCTCGTCGGGCTACCTGAGCAACGGGCAGCGGAGCAAACCTACCTGGACCACGCACACGCACTCACGGAACGGATGGACAAATGATCGACCTACCGCTAATCACCCGCGCGCAGCAAATTCTAAAGCGTCAGTAATTGCCGAACCCCTTGTCCGCTTCTGGCTAATAGCGGATTAATCGGCACCATCAAATTCGTGTTCATTATAATCCCAAAAGCAGACAGCAATCTTACACAATCAACATTTGAAGAACTTGGAACCCCCCCTAAAAAATAGATTTCGGCCATCCTTAGGTTGAATGTTATTTAAATATAAAAATTGGACTACTCCAGGCTTGAAAACCATCCTCTGTAGTAACGCACACCCATAAGGGATTATCCTTCGAAGCATTTAAATTAACCTCTATTTCTGGCGAGAGCTCACGGTGTGTATTATTATCTGGCAATCGCACAACCTTAAGTTTTCTTTCCAGGCCACCACAATCAAGAACAACATCATCGACACCTAGGTCTTCTAATTTTAAATTAAGCTCACCTTGATTAGATTCTATTAAAATTTCGGCACCTGAAGAATTAGAGAGCCACACATCAAAGCCACCAAAATTACCGGTGGTTATTGCGTCAAATTGCACACAATTACCATTTTTAATCTCAAGTAATTTTTCATGGTTCCAGGCGTTTATTTTTTCAAAACGCTCAATCTTAGTATTCTTAAAAATTGCTTGACCAACCCAGTTTGTATTCCGTCCGCGCCCTCGATACTCAGCGCCACTCCAAATTACCCGGTAACGATCACCCATATCTTCTTTAGTATAGCCACGAACAGTTTCAATAACGTCTACGCCATTCCTTATTTCAATACGTTCAATCGGTGTTGGAGATTTCGCGAGCACTTTAAGCTTTACACTCGGATCTTCTGTTTGAACAATATCTCCCATCATTGCTAACTTTACTTCCGTCGATTGAGCTTCTTCGTATGCATTCGGATCTAGATCAAAAAGATTGCCATGACCCTCAAAATGGGCATTAACAATTAAGTATAATCGATTTCCTGTGGTTCCATAATGATGACGTTTTTTTATACAATCAAATAATCCATCTCGGGATAATTCCTCCGCATAAAAACAAGTAAGCCCCCCATAGGCACCAAACATAGAAGCGCCCGGATAACTGGCCCCTGGCCGACCTTTATGTCCGTCACTATTACAAACAACTCCCGAACGGTGACCGAGAGGAAAACCATCCGTCAACAACCATTCGAACGTTCCCCATGCCGAATGAATTTCCATTGCCGTTTCTATCTTAGGATCATGAGCATATTTAATATCAGCATAGCGACCGCCCACATGAGCATAAGCAAAACAGTCCTCATCTTTTAATGCCGCGAATAACTCCCGCGCATCGTTAACGTCAGTATCGATATCCGACTGATCAGTTAGAAGAGCATGCGATGATCGTCTAATTTGACGCCCCTCCTGTCGGAAGTAAACATTTCGATCTCCACCAACAGATGTATTTCCAGACCATTCGTAACCGGGTATCGTCACAAAACGTCCCTCCTTATTATAAGAAGCTGTTAACTCATTTAGATATTTCCAAAATGCATTATTAACCTGAAAGTCATTAGCCTGATGACTAATTGCATCTAAAAATGCCAAGTCACGTGCAAAATCAAAATACTCTCGTGCGTTTGTTACGCCTATAGACTCGCCACTTTGACCATGGAGATCAGCCCAATACCCCCCATAAGCTCCTTCCGAAATAATTAAAGGACCGGCTTCGCACAAAAACTTACCATTTTGAGAATTGTAGATCTTAATGCGCAACTCCCCTTCCTCAGAAACGGTCAATTTTTCACAGACAACGGCCTTCTGACCCTTCGAAAACATCTCGTTTTTTGGTAAATTCTTTACCGGCATATTTGGTTCTATTCTAAGATTTGTTTCCACTAGATTAGATGGATTCCCCCAGTCATCCTCAGCTTTGATCCCAAGCTGAAAGATCTCACCAGGACGACGTAAAGTGGAGGTCACAGCTTTCCAGGTTACAGGTAATCCCGGCACAATTGAAATCGAAGGTTGATCTAAAATTGGGACCCAATGCAAGACAGCACAAGCATCAACTAATACTTTAAATTCAAAGCCACTTTCAACAAATGTCTGCATTTTAAATCCGGGAGAACCGCCAGAGGTATCCCCGAAGGTAATTGTTATTGTATCTCCCTCGGATAGATAACCACCTGAGATCCCAACTGTAAGGGCTTTCATCCAAGGGCGCGAACCACCCATCTTTTCAAACTTTAGCGAAGGCTTGGTTCCCAAACTTGTTACTGCTGTTACAAAATTAGGAGATGCTGGATCATCTACTTGTAACCCACCCCAATCTCCAAAAAATCGAAAAACTACCCGAATACTACCATTATCATCAAGACCAACACGACCAACGGTATATTTAAGATTAAAGGTCTGAAAAGTGCGTACCTGGAATGCACCTTCTGGTGATAATTCCGCTTGGCCGTAGAGCACTGGGTCTTCAGCAGGCGTTGCAGCAGGCCATACTTCGCCGACTAGCGTTGAATTTACGATTCGTAAGTTTTTGCTCGTCATCTACTATGACCCTTCTAACAAGACATCGATAACGAGTTCTAATTTGTCCAATATTTTTGGCAAGGTCTCTCACTCCATAGTCGATAAACTCGAAATAAATCTTTTCTCACTAATATCTGACAATATTTTTATACGGTGATATAATTTCATTCCGCCAGGAGTTATCTTTAAATTGGCACTCCTTTTGTCCGCGAGGTTTAACTTTTCTGTTACATTCCTTTTTTACTAGACTATCTATTGCTCGACTAACGTTTCCTTTATCATCTTCCCAAATTCACAAATCTCGTTAGCCAAAACTTCACCCAATCTACCGAGCACAATCAAAACTCGCGCCTCTTGTACACCGATATTCAATTCTTTCGTATAAGTACTGGCCGACCATGTGGTCATTTTATTGGAAAGTACCTGCATACGAATAGCCAACCTAGAAAGGATATCGAAATTGTTCGATGTTTTTCTAATCGCCGTGATGGGAACCTTCACCTTCTAATTATCCTGACAAAATTTACATGTTGATACAACTATTTTCTTACAGTTAATGTACCAAGAGGAAGTTACCAGTAATGGGCATCAGTCAGGTTTGAAAACTAGAGGGCATGCAAGCGTCTCTTAGTTTTGTACCCCTCTCTCTCTTCTCGATTTTACTATGAATGTTAAAAATATTTTTTAAAAAACGTATACTTTTAAATATTTAGTTGTAAAATAAGCGGTCAGTAATTTCCCGTAATTAAACAAAATAATTATAGATAAATTATAATGGGGACCTTTTAAGGAAGGAAAAAAAAGCATGAGTGACGGTAACTTCTCGAAATTAACTGGACCAAATGTCTGGGTAGGCCCTGACATCCAAAATAGTGATAATTGGATACATTTATTAAGTCAGGAAGCAATTGAGGACTTGGACAGAGCATTAAATAGCATTCTGGATAAAAATCTAAGCATCCCATTTGGAAAGGAAGACTTTTCAGCTCCAATTGCTGTATCGGAACTAAATAACGTTATCGGAGACGTACGTCATGGCGTCGGTTTTTCAATTATTAGAGGAATACCAAGAGATCAGTATACTGATGAAGAATGTGAAATTCTATATTGGGGAATAGGCATACATATTGGCCAGCCCGTCTCGCAGAATGCGCGAGGGCATCTATTAGGGCACGTGATTGACGAGGGTCGTGATAAGGCTGATCCAACAGCGCGAAATTATCAAACAGCGAGACGAATGGATTTTCATTGCGATTTATTACCCGTAGACGTTCTAGGTCTTTTTTGTCTGCATCAAGCGAAATCAGGCGGAACAAGTCACCTGATAAGCTCTATGACTGTTCATAACGTAATTTATGAGGAACGCCCAGAGTTACTAGATGTATTGTACAAGCCATTTTATATGGACTGGCGAGGCGAAGAACCTAAGGGCGAACATCCATGGTTTTCAATACCATTATTTAGCGAGAAAGATGGATATATATCATCTCGATTTACAAGTCGAAACTATTGTGAGTCTTGCGCAAGATTTGGGGATGAATACACATTAACTGAAATTCAAAGTGAGGCCCTTGATGTCGTCCAAGAGATCTCAAACCGGGAGGAATTAAGGGTTTCAATGAGAATGGAAGATGGTGACATTCAGCTTGTTAATAATCATGTGACCCTTCATGCAAGGGATGCATATGAAGACTATGAGGAATCTGACTTTAAACGACACCTTCTAAGAATGTGGATAGGACTTTCGGATGATAAGAGGCGACCATTAGCATCTTCAATCGATGGGCGCTATTCATTGGTGAAGAATGGCGGCATACCAATAAAAAAAGTCTAAATTACTGTATATATAAAAATTAATTAAAATTCTTTATTTATATATTATAATAAAAATTTTTATTTTAATAAATAATCGCTAGTCTTGCTAAATAATACTTGCTACAGTTTATGTTGAAGTTGAGAAAACATAGATTTCTTATTAATTAACACACTCAACTCAGGAGGTTTTTATGAAAATTTTAAGTACAGTAATAATAGGCACTGGCATTATACTTGCGGGTGGAACTCAAGCAAAAGATGTATATCGATTTGGTGGCGGACCCTCTGGCGGTGGTTGGCACCCTGCTGTGAGCGCGGGTACCCAACTCATCAATAAAGAGCTAAAAGGAAAGAATTTTAAATTTCAATATCAGCCAACAAACGGTTCCGTTGACAACGTTAGACGTGTGGGACTCGGTGCAGTTGATACAGCTTGGGGTCATATAGTCCAATCTTATCAATCTTGGTATGGCGTTGGATTGTTTAAAAAAGATGGTAAAAACAGAGATTTCCGCGTTGTTGCTAATGTAAGAAATCAAACACAAATCGTTGCTGTTCTTG
>JADHRD010000051.1 GCA_016777585.1 Rhodospirillales bacterium
TGGAATGCGCATCTGTATCTCGTCGAAAACTTATTTTTAATGCTATGTTACCAGCGGCTAAAGTTGGTAGATGGCGATCACTGGGTAAGCTACCAAAAGGGGTCCTTGATAATGTTGAGATTGTAAATTGCCCCAGCCTTGAAGAAGAAGCCAAAATAATAGCGCTCAAACTAAGGCAATCAATCGAAACCCCGGGCAAAATAGCTGCCCTGGTCACGCCTGACAGATTTCTTGCACGGAGAGTATCGATTGAGTTAGACCGTTGGAATATTAAAATAAACGATTCAGCTGGTATTCCAATATCACAAACATTAGAAGGATCATTCCTTCGATTAGCTTGTCAATTAATTGAGTCTCGCTTCTCACCTATTAGTCTCCTTTCTTTAGGCAAAAACCCGCTTACCGCTTGTAGCATGCCCCAAGTCAAATTTAGAGAATTAACAAGAGACCTCGAAATAAATTTTCTTCGAGGACCCAGACCGGCCCCCGGTATTGAAGGACTAATTGATCTGGTGAAGCTTACTCGACCAGATCTTAAAGAGTTTCTGGAAACGATAAAGGTTATTAGTCAAGACTTTACAAACACCAGAACAGTAAAGAATGTATCACTAGCAGAATTAGTTAGAGCACACATTCGTTTGGCTGAAGCTCTGGCTACCTCGGATACCACATCTGGAGCAGAACGTTTATGGTCGAGTGAAACTGGAGAAGGGGTTGCAAATTTTATCAAACAGTTAATTGAAGTGGCAGATACTTTGAATCTAAGCGACGGGCGGTCATATTCCTCATTATTTGATACACTTTTAATTGGTCAGGTCGCTCGAACTAGCGACGGCAGCCATCCTAGGCTCTATATATGGGGATTGCTTGAGGCGAGATTACAAAAAGCTGACTTGCTAATTCTTGGTGGGCTTAATGAGGGAACTTGGCCTCCAGATATAAAACCCGATCCATGGATGAGCCGACCAATGAGAAAAGAGTTTGGTTTACCACCCTTAGACCAACGGATTGCCCTTACAGCTCATGATTTCCAGCAAGCTATGTGCGCTCCAGAAGTATTTATTACGCGTGCAAATAAAGTTGATGGAACCCCAACAATACCCTCTCGTTGGTTGGTCCGCCTAGAAAAATTAGTAAACGGCCTGGGTGATTCAACTATTCAAAACTCATCATCAGAAGAGTCCTGGTTATATTGGCAGCAAATGTTAGATGACCCAGATATAGATCCATGCCCGATGAAACCTCCAGCACCAACACCGCCAATCTCAGCACGGCCACGTCAATTATCTGTGACTCAAATTGAGACTTGGATGCGAGATCCTTATGCTATCTATGCAAAATATATTTTAAAATTAGAACCATTACCTTCAATTGATGCGCCACCAGACGCCGCGGATTACGGTTCCATAATACATAAAATATTAGATCTGTTTGTAAAAAAATATTCACGAGATCCCGTGAATTATACTCTTGATAACATTTTAAAGATTGGACAGGAAGAGTTCTCTGAAGTTTTAAAATATCCAAGTGTTTGGGCATTCTGGTGGCCAAGGTTTTTACGAATCGCAGAGTGGTTCATAAATAATGAGAAAAAAAATCGCGGAGAAATAATAACAAGCCATACTGAAGTCATCGGAAAACTTATTATAAAAGGCAAAAAAGAGCCTTTCGTAATAGTAGCTAAAGCAGATCGAATTGATGAGAAAAAAGGTGGTGGTCTTATGATTATTGATTATAAAACTGGGGCTCTGCCTAGTAGGTTGGAGGTGCTCGGTGGCTTTGCACCTCAGCTACCTCTGGAAGCAGCAATTGCCGAAAGTGGTGGGTTTGATGGAATATCAGAAAATTACGTTCAGGATTTACTCTATTGGCGTTTAAAAGGAGGAAACCCAGCTGGAGAAATTCTAGCTATTAAGGATAATCCAAAAGATTTGGCAATCAGTGCTAAAGAAGGATTAGAAGCTTTAGTGCGTTTATTTGATCAAAAAGAAACACCCTATGAGTCTAGGCCAAGACCGGATACTGCTCCGGCTTATTCCGATTATGAGCATTTGGCGAGAGTCAAGGAATGGTCATCGCCTGAGAGTAAATAATTAGCAATGAGTAATCTTAAACAATCAAAACACAATCCAAATATCGAGCAGCGTCTTGCCACCAATCCAGATGTTTCTGTTTGGGTTTCTGCGTCAGCAGGAACTGGTAAAACCAAGGTTCTGACAGATAGAGTTTTACGGCTTTTACTTAGTGGTACTAAGCCTTCAAAGATCTTATGCCTCACATTTACAAAAGCAGCAGCATCAGAGATGGCATTGCGTATTTCCAATCAATTAGGCAATTGGACAATGGCTGACGATGATCATCTAGAAACAAACCTTGCGCAACTCTTAGGTCAACCACCTACCAAAAAAATTATTCAAAAATCGCGTCAATTATTTTTGGAAGTTCTTGACTCTCCTAGCGGCATAAATATCCAAACCATTCACGCTTTTTGTCAATCGTTACTGGCACGTTTTCCAATCGAAGCAGGCATTACTCCTCACTTTTCATTAATGGATGAGAGGGACACTGAAGAAATGCTTATCGCATCACGAGAAAACTTATTAAATGAATCACGAGAGTATACTAATGATATTTTAGGGTCAGCATTAGCGGAAATTACGAAACACATTCATGAAAACCAATTTATGGAATTACTTACTGAAATTGCTAGAAATAAAGACCAGTTTATTCGACTTATTAATAGAAACGAAACAATTGATAATATCATAAAAGATCTCAATAAGATGTTAAGTATAGAAACTAATTCAACACCAGATGAGATAATAGAAAACTCATGGGAAATGGATATTAAGTTAATTAACGATTTAGAATTTGCAGCAGAAGCATTGTTTCAAGGAAGTGAAACAGATAAAAAGAATGGTAAAATTATAGATTCGTGGATCAAAGATAAAGTCCCAACTAATGAAAAATTTTATTTGTATATCAATGTATTTCTTACGTCTTCCTATAAAAAAAAGAATATAGAAATACGAAAACGTTTACTTACAAAGAAAGTATTGGATGACAGCCCTTTCGTAGGCAGAATATTGGAGAGGGAAGCTGAGCGTTTAGTGAGTGTGTTGTTAAATTGGCGTTCAGTTTCAATTGCAAAAAGCACAGCAGCAATTTTAACTATTGGCCTATCGCTAATAAAAAATTATCAAATGCAGAAAGAATTGAAAGCTCTATTGGATTATGATGACCTTATTCAATTAGCAGGCAAATTATTAAACGAGCAAGGTATTGCTCCATGGATATTATTTAAATTGGATGGTGGTATTGATCATATCTTAATTGACGAAGCGCAAGATACAAGCCCCGACCAATGGAGAGTAATTGAAGCACTCGCTGATGAATTTTTTTCAGGGCTTGGAGCACACGAGACTAACCCTACCATTTTTATAGTTGGTGATGCCAAACAATCAATATACTCATTTCAAGGGGCAGACCCGAACACATTCAATAATATGCGTGATCTATTTTCGGAGAGAACAAAATCATCACAACAAAAACTATTACCAATAGATTTAAATACCTCTTTTCGATCAACAACAGCAATATTATCAGTGGTCGACGCTGTATTTAATAATACCGAAGCGTTTGACGGTGTTCGAGCAAAAGATGACGTTATTCGCCACGATGCCTCACGTGATAAAGATGCAGGATTGGTTGAATTATGGCCGCCTGTAGAGCCAAAAGCTAGTGATCCCCCAAACGCGTGGAAGCCACCAGTAGAACGTGTATTAGGAGATATGCCGCAAACCCGTCTTGCTCAATTAATTGCCAGCCGTATTTCAACCATGATTATCAATAATGAAATGTTAGAGTCTAAGGGACGTCCTATTGAAGCTGGAGATATTATGGTTCTAGTAAGACGGCGAAATAAGTTCGTTATAGATTTAGTAAAAGCACTTAAAGAACTAAATGTTGATGTAACTGGTGTTGATCGAATGACCCTTAATCAACAATTAGCCATAATGGACCTAATAGCTCTTGGTAGTTTTTTATTGCTCCCATCAGACGACCTAAATTTAGCAAACGCACTAAAATCTCCTCTTTTTGAAATCTCTGAAGAAAAGCTCTACAAAATTTCTTATGAGAGGAGCGGATCACTCTGGGAGTCTTTGGAAATAAATAAGTCAGACCCTGAGCTTAAACCGATTTATAATGAGCTATCGTCACTTTTAGCGATCGCCGATTTTACTGCACCATTTGAGCTATTCACTAAAATCCTTAATAATTTTAGAGGCCGCAACAAATTATTAAAACGACTTGGACCCGACATACTGGACCCAATTTCTGAATTTATTAGCCTTACCTTATCTTACGAAAAATCTCATGTTGCTTCTTTAGAAGGTTTCATTTACTGGTTTTTATCAGGAAATGTAGATATAAAACGTGATCTCGAACAGCAGAAGAATACGGCAGTCCGGGTTCTCACAATTCACGGAGCTAAAGGTCTCCAATCACCAATTGTATTCCTACCTGATACGCTCCAAGTTCCAACTAAATCTCCTAACTTGTTTTGGCCAAGAGATAAAAAATCCCAAAACCCGATGATTTTGTGGCCACCACGCAGAAGTCTCTACGAGGCTATCGCCGAAGAGGAACTCAATACTTTCAATCGGTCAAGAATACAGGAATATAACCGTCTCTTATATGTTGCCATGACACGAGCTGAAGACCGTCTTTATGTTTGTGGGTGGAAAACACAAAAAAAAGAAACGGAGGGAAACTGGTATGACTTAATTAAAAAAGGGTTAGAGCCCATCAGTGAAAGAGTTGAAGATGAATTTCTGAAAAATGCCGAAGAAACAGTCACTTATGAAATTTTGAGATTTACATCACCGCAAATTCGCAAAATACCAGAATGTCGGCAGTCTCTTAAAATAAAAAACCCTAAATTACCTTCTTGGGCTTTGGAAAAATCAAAGGTTGACCAACCTATCAAACAACATCTAGCACCATCAAGAGGCAAGATAAAAACCCCTAACTCTATACTTGTGGAAAACCAAGATAGTGATCTGCATCTTAGGATGGGCAACATAACGCATAAATTATTACAATTTTTACCGGATATATCAAAAACCAATTATAATAAAACTATAATAAATTTTTTATCTCAAACGTCACTTGGTCTCAATCAAAAGCAACAGGAAAAAGTTCTTAAAGAAACATTACAGCTTTTACAAAATAAGAATTTAAATGATATATTTGGACCAAACTCAATGGCAGAAGTCCCTCTGATTGGTTCAATCGGTGGCCAAACCTTCTCTGGCCAAGTTGATCGTTTGATTATTAGTGATAATAAAATTCTGATCATCGACTTCAAAACAAATCAGAATCCTCCCATAAATTTTAGAGAGATAGACGAGACCTATCTTCGACAACTTGCAATGTATCAATCAGCCTTAAAATCCATTTATCCTGATAAGATTGTAGAATGTGGTTTATTATGGACAGTTGGTCCAAAATTAATGATGCTAAAGGAAGAGATGTTAATGGACTTCTCATTACATTAATAAGCGCAGTTGCCTTGGTCTCTCTTGACGCAAGGCCATCACAAATTTACATTATAATTAAGAAAATATAATTCGTTAAAATTTAACAATAGGAATAAAATATGTCAAAACAAGTAACCGATGCGTCATTCGAGGCTGATGTAATTTCAGCCAAAGAGCCAGTTTTGGTAGATTTCTGGGCAGAGTGGTGTGGCCCGTGTAAACAAATTGCCCCAGCATTGGATGAGATAAGTGTCGAATTAGGAGATAAGTTGACTATTGCTAAAGTTAATATTGACGATAACCCAGAATCACCTTCAAAATACGGTGTTCGCGGGATACCAACTCTCATCTTATTTAAAGATGGAGAGATAGCAGCCACTAAAGTTGGAGCCGTACCTAAGAGTGCTTTAAAAGAATGGATAGAATCAGTTATTTAATCTGAGTATTTACTTAATTGCAAATCAGCTACTAAAGTTATTGTCTGCCAAATAGGTCAATATCCAAGCGTTTGGTCAGTAAGTTGAAATAGTGGCAACCCAGCCTCGAATCTCTTAATATTTTCAATGAATTGTGGTGCAATTTGCGCAACCGGCGGACGTCGAGCGACGTGAGGTAGTATGGTTACAAGAGGGTGATCCCATAGTGAGCTGCTTTCAGGAAGGGGCTCAGGATCCGTAACATCTAGAGTTGCCCCGGAAATTTGACCGCTATCAAGGGCCTCTATAAGATCATTATTGACGACATGTCCGCCTCGACCCATATTAATGATAGCGGCTCCTTTAGGGAGCTTAGCAAATACGGCAGAATTTAATATTCCTACCGTTAATGGTGTAAAAGGTAGCAAACAAACAGCAATATCCGTTCGTTCTAAGAATGAATCAAAGGAATCTTGACCTGAGTAGACCTTGATATTTGCGTTCTTTTTTGGTGTTCTGGCCCAAGCAGCAACATCAAATTTCATATCTACTAAGATATCAATTATGGGTTTCGACATTGTTCCGTAACCTAACATACCAATACGTTGTTCATTAGGTAACTTCTGGTCTATTGGTTGCCAAATATGCTGACGTTGTTGATTCATATAAGCTGGTAAGTTCCTATGATGTCGAAGAATATGCGTTAAACCATATTCAGTTAAAGAGGGGTCCCCCCCTGAGGGCTCTCCTTTAACCAATGGAATACCCTTTGGACAAGCTGGATTATTATAAACACCTTCAACGCCAGCTAACATTGTCAGCATTAACTTAAGATTTGGTAGTAAAGGCAATTCTTCTAGACTAGGGCGTCCAATTACCAGATATTCTATGTCTTCTGGATTCCCAATATTAGGCCATTCCCTGATTTCGAGTTCGGGTAATTCATAATTAAAAATCTTTGACCAGTCCTCGACTTTACCACGCATACTATTAAACATTAGAAGTGCCATAAATTTACCTTTCTTAACTATTTTCTCTTAAGACTGCGCCCGCTAAATACAGTGATCCACATATAAGTATTTTTCCACTTATTTGCTGAGCATTAACTATTTGCGAAATCGCTTCTAAAATATTTTCTGAGGCATAAGCATTTAGTCCAAGAGACACAGCAATATTACATAATTCATGCGCATTCATACTTGCCTCTTCGCCTAAAACACGAATTGTTCTTACCTCGCTTATATAAGGTACAAGTGGTTCTAAAAATTGGCTGGGATTTTTTGTTTTTAACATTCCAATTATTAAATAAACAGGTTTAACTCCCTGAGCCTCGATTGTTCCTGCAATGGCCTCTCCTGCGGCTGGATTATGCCCGCCATCCAGCCATAACTCCCAGCCCTCTGGTAACATTTCTGAAAAGGGTCCAACTGTGAGTCTTTGCATTCTACCAGGC
Organism: Rhodospirillales bacterium; assembly: GCA_016777585.1. Taxonomy (GTDB): domain Bacteria; phylum Pseudomonadota; class Alphaproteobacteria; order Rhodospirillales; family UBA2165; genus TMED23. The sequence goes on from JADHRD010000051.1 coordinate 7,413, forward strand.
CAGTCAACTGTTTTCATTCCTTGTCGTAAAGCATTTTCTGTAACTCTTTTATCCCCTAAGGCAGCCAGAGCAACTGTCGCGAGGCCAGCATTATGCAACTGATGGCGACCAAGAAGTCTAGGAAATGGTAGTTTTAATTTACCTTCATAAGTATTAACCAACAACTTATCTCCCAGGATTGATATCCACCAATCTTCATTCTCAACTTTTAATGGCACATTAATGTCGTCAGAAACTCTCCGAATAGTGTCTAATACGATTGGCTCTTGCTTACTGGTTATACATACAGTTCCTGTTTTCATTATCCCTGCTTTTTCAGTTGCGATATCAGCCAGATTGTTGCCTAAGAATCCAATATGATCATAACTTATAGGAGAGAGAATTGTAACCGCTGGCCTTTTAATTACGTTTGTCGCATCTAATCTACCTCCTAATCCTGTCTCAAGTAGAACTAAATCGGCCGGCGTGCGATGAAATGCAAGCAACGCAACAGCTGTTGTCAATTCAAAAAATGTAATAGGAGCGCTACCATTAATTATTTCCACCTCCTCAACTAACCCCATCAAGGTTTCATCCTCAATAATATTACCATTGATTCTAATGCGCTCATTGAATTTTACTAAATGAGGAGAGGTATAAGTATGAACGTTTAAACCCGCGGCTTCTGCAATAGCTCTTATAAAAGCCAGTGTTGAGCCCTTTCCATTAGTACCTGCTATATGTATTACTGGTGGTAGTCTATTCTCAGGATTACCTAATAGATCTAGTATTCTCTCTATCCGGCTTAAGGATAAATCAATTACCTTAGGGTGATATTTACTTAAACGTTCAATCAGTTGCATTTTTACATTGATTCTGGAGGTGTAAAATTAATTATTCAAACCACGTTTTATATCTTTAACGAGATCTACCACTGATACAACGCAATCATCTATTATTTTCCCATCTATATCGAGACACTCAGAGATTTTATTTACAAATGCTGACCCAACTACAACAGCATCTGCATAGGCTGATATTTCCCTCGCTTGCTCTGGTGTCTTAATTCCAAATCCAACCGCTATGGGAAGGTCAGTGTAAGACCTTATTCGGTTTAGATCTTTTTCTATATTTTTATTAGATGGCACGGTTGTTCCTGTTATTCCCAGAACAGATACATGATAGATAAATCCGCTAGCATTTTTTACAACATCAGGCACTCTTTGGTTATGAGTTGTAGGACTAGTCAAATAAATGAGACTTAACCCCGCATCTTCGACGGGTATTCGCACTTCGGTCTCCTCTGGGGGCAAGTCCACAATAATAAAACCATCAACCCCAGACATAGACGCATCAACCACAAATTTCTCAACACCATAAATATAAATAGGGTTAAAATAACCCATTAATATAATAGGGGTAACATCATCTTGTTCCCGAAATTTCTCGACCATTTTAAGTATTTTGGAGCAGTTTGTCCCATTTTTTAATGCTCGAAGACTAGAGGCTTGAATGGCGGGCCCATCGGCCATTGGATCAGAGAATGGCATACCAATCTCTATTATATCGGCGCCAGCTTGAGGCAGTTGAGACAAAATATCGGCTGATATTTCCAAAGTAGGGTCACCAGCAGTAACAAAAGTAATCAAACCTGTTTTTTCTGCTCGCTTCAGGTTCATAAAACAATTTTTTATTCGCTCTGTACCTTTATCACTCATTATTCGTATACGCTAAATACGCGGAAACAGTATCCATGTCTTTATCACCCCGTCCACACATATTCAGAATCATCAAATGGTCTTTCGGCAACTTCCCAGCAACTTTGATTATATGCGCAACAGCGTGAGCCGGTTCAAGGGCCGGAATTATTCCTTCTAGCCTTGAACACTCATGAAAAGCATTAACAGCCTCATCGTCATTAATTGCGACGTATTCTACCCGACCAACATCATGTAACCAAGAGTGCTCTGGACCAATACCGGGATAGTCCAAACCAGCTGATATTGAGTGTGCATCAATAATTTGACCATCATCATCTTGTAAAAGAAATGTTCGATTTCCATGCAAAACTCCCGGCCTACCTGCCGTTATTGAAGCGGCATGTTTGCCTGTTTCCACTCCTTTACCAGATGCTTCAACAGCAGTAATTTTTACAGGATCATCTAGAAACGGATAAAAAAGACCCATGGCATTTGAGCCTCCGCCAATACAAGCCACTAAACTATCTGGCAGTCTTCCCTCTAACTCCAAAATCTGCCGTTTGGCTTCTTTACCTATTATGGCTTGAAAATCACGGACCATTGATGGATATGGATGGGGGCCCGCAACTGTTCCTATTAAATAATAAGTATTACCAACATTAGCGACCCAGTCTCGAAGAGCATCATTCATGGCATCTTTTAAAGTTCCTGTACCCGATGTCACTGGGACAATCTCCGCTCCAAGCATTCTCATCCGCGTAACATTCGCGGATTGACGCTTTATATCAGTAGCGCCCATATAAATAGTACAAGGCAAATCAAATAATGCACATACAGTGGCAGTAGCAACCCCATGCATACCAGCGCCTGTCTCTGCAATAATTCTCTTTTTACCCATATGCCGTGCAAGTAAAATTTGTCCCATACAATTATTGACTTTATGAGCACCGGTATGATTTAAGTCCTCTCGCTTGAAATAGATTTTTGCACCACCCAATTTTTTGGTCAGTCTTTCCGCAAAATAAAGGGGAGAGGGACGCCCAACATAATGCTTTAGATATTTATCTAATTCAATATTAAAGCCCTCATTCAGCTTTGCATCCCCATAAGCTTTATCAACTTCAAGAATGACAGGCATAAGTGTTTCAGCGACGTATCTTCCACCAAAAATTCCGAAATGACCACTTTCATCTGGACCTTCTTTATATGTATTAAGCTTGTTCATAATAATATTGGTTTTACCTTATACGACTATAAAAGCAATTATCAATTAAAGAGTTAAGTGTTAATTGATATTTCCCTTACTTTCTCCATTAATAATTTTATACATGCCGAGTCCTTTACCCCAATCTCCGATTCAACGCCTGAGGATACATCTAATTCTTGGGCTCCTGTAATACTTACAGCTTTCTCAATATTTTCTGTATTTAGACCTCCAGCCAACATCCATGGAAGCTTAATATTTTTATGATTAATTAAACTCCAATCGAATGAAATTGAATTACCTCCTGGTAAAGCATTTTTAATATTTTTAGGTGTTTTAGCGTCAAATAAAAAGCGATCAACACATCCATAATAATTATCAATACAATTAAGATCCTCCGAATCACCCAATTTAATTGCTTTCATGATTGGTAATTTAATATGTTCTTTTATTTCTCGAACCCTTGAGGGGGACTCATCTCCATGCAACTGAATTAAATCAAATTTCATAGAACTCGTAACGTTTAGAATTTCAGCATTTGTTGGATTAACAAATAATGCCACTTTACAAATATTTTGGGGAGTTTCAGAAGATAACTTCCTAGCTTTTTCTAGGGTCAAATTCCTTGGTGATCTATTAAAAAAAACAAATCCAACATAATCCACACCATACTCTGCCGCCGCTTTCAAAGTGGCAACTTTATCAACACCACAGATTTTTACGGCAATCGACATTTATCCAAGCTCTCCCTCAATTTCACTTATTATTCTTCTTAGTGAGTCTGCGGGATCCTTCGACTGAGTAATCGGCCGCCCAATAACAAGAAAGTCGCCACCTCTTTTAATGGCTTCACCCGGAGTTACTATGCGCTTTTGGTCACCGCGTTCAAACCATGCTGGCCTTATTCCGGGAGTAATAATTTTGAAGTTTGGCCCACCTACTTCTCTGACAGTTTCAATCTCGTTTGCAGAGCAGACCACCCCATCTAAACCCGACTCGACGCATAATAAAGTAAGTCGTTTCACTTGTTCCAGAACTGAGCCAGGAATACCTGTTTCCAGTAAATCACTATTGTCCATTGAAGTAAGGACAGTCACACCAAACAAAAGCGGCGGCTTACACCCTAACTTATTAATCTCATTATCGATAGCGTCTCTAGAAGCCAACAGCATATCCCGTCCGCCTAGTGCGTGAACGTTTACTATTCTTGGCTCTAAACTAATTGCGGACCTAATAGCGCCGGCAACCGTATTTGGTATATCGTGAAACTTAAGATCTAAAAATATTGGCATTCCCAAATTTCTTATTTTGGTAACACCCTCAGGTCCGAACTTAGTAAAAAATTCTTTACCAATTTTTACACCTCCTATTAAGTCTTTCAGCATCAACGTGAGCCGCTGAGATTGCTCAAGATCAACGTTATCTAGAGGGACATATATTCTTTGATTATGTGATAAATTTTTCAAGGTCTCTATAATGCCGTTATTTTTTTTGTTTTAATTATTAATTTATAAGATAATTAAATTAATTATTTTTTTCCAGTATTCTGGACTTTCTTCTCTTGTTCCAATTTTTCTATTTTGCTCTGTAAAGTATTAAGATCTTTCTCTAAACCAGATGCACGGCGTTTAGCCTTTCTAGCATTTTTTCTGTTAGTGCCCGCTGATAACCATGCTATGGTTCCACCTGATAAGAACCCAACTAAACCAAAAATTAAAGCCGGAAAATAAACTGGGGACTCCAAAGAAAATGATAAGGGCCAGAACTCAATTACTATCAAATCTCGATTTGAAATCGAAAATAATAAAACAATAATTCCGACAACGGCCATAAACAGCCATGATAAAACATACTTCAAAGCTACTCACTCCAAGTTAATGACCCAAACTCACATATGGCCAGAAGAACACTACTTTGATAATACTTATTTATTATTAAGTCTATCTCGCAATAGCTTTCCTGTTTTGAAATAAGGTACATATTTTGAGGGAACTTCAACAGCATCACCAGTTCGAGGATTCCGCCCTAATCTGGCCTCCCTTTTTTTTACCGAAAACGCTCCAAATCCCCTAAGCTCAACCCTATTTCCATTAATTAACGCATGTGATATTTCTTCAAATATTGTCGAGACAATGCGTTCAACATCTCGCTGATATAGATGAGGGTTTTCATCTAATAGATGCGCAATAAGCTCAGATTTTGTCATATGTTGCAGTCCTCCCGGACCAAAATTAAACTTTTGTTTCCTAGAAACGTATGTTTCTTAGAAATGAAAGTTACGTATTAATTTAAATTACCAAAGTATAATAAAAAGTTATCAATGATGAATAATCTAGAGTAGAGGTTGCCAAAGCGAGATCAAACCGTCAAGTCCAAGTCTTTCATAAAATTTTATTTTTTGAATAATGCCCCCAAATAAATTTCTAATCATTTTGTTTTGGTTAAGGCTCACTATTGGCTTCAAAGGAAGCTTAATATTTATATTTTTTTTATTTTTAAGCCAGTTTAACGCCTCTTTCTCTCCACCAATACCGTCAATAAGTCCATTTTTTAATGCTTGGCGACCGGTATATACTCTACCATCAGCCAACCTTAACGCATTCTCTTTCGTAAATTTCCGCCTATCTGCAACCATATCAACGAACATTCCGTAAATATCGGCAACAAGTTCCTGTGTAACTTTGTTTGCATCTTCACTGAACGGTTCGAGAGGATTGGGCTGTGCTTTTAACTCACTACTTTTTATAGCTTTTGCTTTTATTCCAACCTTTTCTAATAAGCCAGTAATACTAGCTGTTTGCAGTATAACCCCAATTGAACCGGTAATACTCGATTCTCGGGCGTATATTTGATCCGAAGCTATTGCCGCCATGTATCCCGCGGACGTCGCCAAATCACCTATTACAGCGACTATCGGTTTTTTTTCACCTATCGCCCTTAGATTGTAATAAAGGGCCTCTCCACCCACAACGGTTCCACCAGGGCTATTAATATATAAAATTAATGCTTTTGCCGAGTTATCATCAACCAAATCATAGAGTATTTTATTTCTTTTGTGGTCATCAAGTATTACGTTTGCGATTGTTAACGTAGCAATATGATTTTTACTTATAAAACCATCCGTTCTGGGCAGCAGAAAGAGAATTAGAAGAGTAAAAAAAATGATGCCTGTGATGCGCCAAAAGATTAACTTTCTTCTCAGTCTCCGGCGCTCGATAAAATTTTCAAAACTAAACGGTTCTAGTGGATTCGGCTGTTTTTTTAATTCACTGTCCATTATAATCTATTCAATTACAAATAATCATCACTGTCTAATCAGAACTACTATACTGGAAAAATATTTAAATCTTGTTTTAAAATAATTAAGTAGTTCCATTTAAACATTATCATCAGCATTACTAGTATCCTTCTTCTTAGATACTTTTTTACTTTTCTTCTTAACATCCTTGGTCGGGGCGTCATCTGCCGCATCACTTTGAGCTTCTACAACAATTGATTCTGATAAGTCATTTTTATCTTCTGACGCTTCCTCAGAATTTGTTGAGGTATCCTCTCGTTCCCGTAAAGCCGCGCCTAAAATATCTCCCAGAGATGCGCCAGAGTCAGAAGAGCCAAACTCAGCCATTGCAATCTTCTCTTCTTGAACCTCTTTTGCTTTGATTGAAAGGCCTACTTTTCTGTTAGACTTGTCTACAGAATTTACAAGCGCATCAACAAGCTCTCCTGCCGCAAACCTGTCCGGCCTTTGCTCAGAGCGATCTCGTGACAGGTCAGCTCGACGAATAAAACCCGGCACATCTTCATTCACTAGTACTTCGATACCGTTATCAGTCACGGTGGAGATTTTACAAGTGACAATGTCACCTTTCTTAATTTTATCTATGCCATTAGATACGGGATCTTCAGTCAGTTGCTTAACACCAAGACTGATACGCTCTTTATCCACGTCAATATCTAATATTTTGACTTTTATATTATCGCTTTTGGTATAGTCTGCGATTGATTCCTCACCAGACTTGACCCAATCTAAATCAGACATATGAACCATACCATCAATGTCTTCTGTCAAGCCTACAAAAAGTCCAAATTCCGTGATGTTTTTAATTTCTCCTTCAACCTCATTACCTACCTTATAATTTTCAGTAAATTCAATCCATGGATTACTCATACATTGTTTTAGTCCAAGGCTGATACGTCGCTTGGATGGATCAACCTCGAGAACCATCACTTCAAGTTCTTGACTGGTGGACACTATCTTTCCAGGATGAACATTCTTTTTAGTCCAACTCATCTCAGATACATGTACCAAACCTTCAATACCAGCTTCCAGCTCAACAAACGCACCATAATCGGTTATATTCGTTACCCTACCATTAAGTTTTGATTCCAATTGGTATTTTGCTTCAGCGCCTTCCCAAGGATCCGCTTCTAGCTGTTTCATTCCAAGAGATATTCTTTGATTTTCAGGGTTAAAACGGATCACCTGAACGGAGACAGTTTGTCCGATTTGCAAAACCTCAGAAGGGTGATTAATTCGTTTCCATGCTATGTCCGTAACGTGCAGAAGGCCATCAACACCCCCAAGGTCAACGAATGCTCCGTAATCTGTGATATTCTTAACCACACCCTCAAGAACTTGGCCTTCATTTAGATTAGAAATTAGTTCTGTTCGTTCCTCAGCCCGGGTTTCCTCCAAGACAGCTCTTCTTGAAACAACAATATTCCCGCGAGCTCGGTCCATTTTTAATATTTGAAAAGGCTGAGGATTGCCCATCAGTGGTCCAACGTCTCGAATAGGCCGAATATCTACTTGGCTTCCAGGTAAAAAGGCAACAGCTCCTGATAAATCAACAGTGAAGCCTCCTTTAACCCTCCCAAAAATAACGCCATTTACACGTTCTTCTGACTCAAAGGCCTTTTCCAAAACAGTCCATGACTCTTCCCGACGTGCCTTATCTCTACTGAGCATAACTGAACCGTCTCGGCCTTCAAATCGTTCCACAAACACATCAATAGAATCACCAACTGCCACTCCCGCCTCACCGGTATGATCGTTGAATTCTTTTACTGAGACAGCACCCTCAGATTTTAATCCGACATCAATGAGCACAATGTCGTTTTCAATAGAAATAATTTTCCCTGAAATAACACGTCCTTGCAAACGTTCCTCACCCTTGAAAGACTCTTCTAAAAGTTCAGCAAAGTTTTCGGTCAGTAGCTCTGGAGTTTGTTCATTTTGAGTGTCTAGGTTAGCCATTTTTATAGTTCCTTATTTAAATTTAAATGCCAGCCGGTTGAATCCGACGGTCTTAAATGTTTCATGTAATCCCAAAAACGAGGGCGTCTGTATTTTACTAATGCATTAACTCAATATTTCAACTATTTCATTTGAGAACTTATAAATTCTTGCGCTAGCGAAAACACCTCTGAAGCATTAAAATCACTGCTATCAATGATTTTAGCATCCCCAGCAGGCTTAAGTGGGGACAGTGCTCTGGCAATGTCGCGCTCGTCGCGTGTCTTTATATCGTTTAAAACGGCGCTACGTATAGCTTCCTCTCCACGTTCTTGCAACTCTTTATATCTTCTATCAGTTCGCACCTCTAGTGAAGCGGTAATAAAAAGCTTAATTTTTGCATCTGGACAGACGACTGTTCCAATATCACGTCCGTCTAGAATAGATCCTAATTTACCGTCAGGTGGGTTATGCGCGAATTCTCGCTGGAATTCTAATAAAACATCCCTAACTGCTGGAATAGCAGCAACTAAAGAAGCGGATTTTGCTGCAAGTTCTCCTCTAATACCGTGTATTTTCAAATCGGCAAGATCAAGTGACTTTGCTGCCTGTATCGCAATCTCACTATCAGAAGGGTCTCCGTTTAAAACTGCCTTCAATCCCACCGCACGATAGATAAGCCCTGTATCCAGCAGGGCCAGATTATAATATTTTGCTAACTTCCTAGTAAGTGTACCTTTACCTGCAGCGGCTGGACCATCTATGGCTATAATCATTTAGGTGCTGGCCTAATCTGCGCACCCCGACTATTCATCGTTTTAATAAAATTTGGAAAACTTGTATTAATTGAACTTTCATCATCTATTTCAATAGGGTTATCAGAAATTAGCCCTAAAGTTAAGAAAGACATAGCTATTCTATGATCTAAGCGGCTTTGAACCACTCCATTACCTAATGGAGGGAATCCCTTGCCAAAAATTCTGAGG
>JADHRD010000052.1 GCA_016777585.1 Rhodospirillales bacterium
ATAGAGTAATTCCGATCGAGTGCGCAAACTGTTGAAGTGTAACAGTTCCATACTTGTCATCGTCATACTCTGGAAATCTGGAAACAACATCGGCTGACGTCTTTCCTGGCTTCAGATATTCCATTCCAGCATAAAGCGAGTCATAGGTCTCACGGTAAAGGTCAATTTCTGCTTGAGTCATTTTCGCAGCGCACTTAAGTGTTCGCACAAAATCAATATAGTAACCGCCTGGACCCACTGCATTAATGTCAATAATGATAAGATCGCCTTGCTGAATTATTTTATCAGTTGCCCATCGGCGATAGGGCGACGTGTTACCGCCAGATGCAACAATAATGTCATAAATAATTTCACAATGCCTATCCAACATAAACTTATGAACTTTTGCCTCAATCTGTCGTTCCGTTACACCAGGTTTTAACCATTTGTGCTTAATATGCCACATTGCAGCATCACCGATTGAAGATGCTTGCTTTAGACACTCTATCTCATCCCTTGTTTTAACAGTTCTTGCACGAGAAAAAGCAGGCCAACCATTAACAACATTTATTCCGGCTTTTTCAAAAGCATGAAGTGCGGGAAGGTCAAAGTTATCTACCCCAATCTTTTCCTTTTCAACTCCATTTTCTTTAAGAACGTCTAAAATGCCAGCTACCATCTTATCAGCCATTTCGCCGACAGCACCTTCAGCCCACTGCCATGTCATGGCTGGCCTAATGCGATCCTTCATCCAGGGCAAATCAATAATTGCACACTGCAAATCAGAGCCCGCTGTCTCAAACAACACAGGTTCTGCATCCCTACACAAAACAGCATACCTAATGTTAATATTGTATTTCCAGTTACCCTGATAGGAGCCCGTAATATATCGAATATTAGCTCCTGCAAATACAACCAACGCACCCAAGTCATCGTGTTCCATTTCCTTGCGAGCCCGCTCCAAACGCTCAGCTCGCAAACGCTCATGATCTATCCGAAGTTGCCAATCAGCTCCAGTTGTAGAATACAAACGACGCGGATTTGTATGATGTTCCTCTTGAAGAAACGTTGTGTCCATCTCGTAACCGGTATACCCCATAGGTATCTCCTCTTTATTCCGAAAATTTATAAAAAAAATACTAGTTCTTGGTTTATTAAGTCTTATATAAGACTTTTCATAAGATAATAGATCAAATGAATCAAGCAACAAAATAATATTACGGTTTTAAAAAATGTATTAATTTATGAATGGTTTACGAATAAACCGCTCATTCACAATTTCACTGGCAAACCAGTTTGAGATGATTCACATATAGCATCAAATATGGCAATGTTATTGAGACTTTGATCAAGTGTTATAGGATACACAGAGTTCCCTAAAATGGCATCCGCCCAAGCCTCAAAATTTAATTTTACAGTGTCCAAATATTTGTAATTTTTTGTTTCAATCTGCCCCTCTGATCTGCAGACGAATAAATCTGTTGGGCCATCCTCACTAGGATGAGAGTAATCCCTTGATTCAACCCAGGCGTTGGAGCCAAAGACAGCATAACGCATATATAATGGTGTTTCTAAAATAGAGTTAAAAGATCCTGTAGCCCCATTCTCGAAACGCAAATTAAAATTCAAAATATCGCCATTAGCATTAGCTAAATTACGTGTGGCTATTTGAGCATATACTTCTTTAACCGCACCAAACATATTAACGAACGAATCTGTTAAATGTATGCCGGTCGCCGTCATAGCAGCAGCGGGACTTTCTGTTTTAGAAACTCTCCAATTGGTTGATTGCAGATTGGCTAGCTTATCATGACTAAAATTAGCCTCAACATGCATTATTTGCCCTAAATCGCCACCCCGAACCAATCGCTCGATTTCCTGCATGGCAGGCTCAAACCTTCGCTCATGGCCTAATCCCAGGATAACCCCCATGTCTTTAACAACTTTTACAGCTCTCTCCGCACTCGCCAAGTTTAATGCCAGTGGTTTTTCACAAAACACGTGTTTGCCTGCCTTTGCTACCTCAATTATTTGTTTTTCATGCAAACTATGGGGAGTTGCTAACACAACTGAATCAATTTGTTCATCTGTAAGTATATCACTAAATTTATCTGATAATTCGATATTTTTGCTCGTTGCAAAATTCCTCACTAACTCAGGTGAAGTATCCATTGCTCGAGAGAAATGAATTTTTTCACTATTATCTTGAAGAGTGTTAACAATGTGCTTACCCCACCAGCCAAGACCAACTATTGCTGAATTAAGTCCCATAATCTACCTACAATCTTATTGTTAAAATACATGCAATAACTTGATACGACTCTTCATTCTACCTAAAATACGTTATAAATAATACATAAATTTGAGAAGAATGATAAATAAAGTAATAAATTTTGTAGAAGATACTGTTTCAGATGTTCAAGATGGGGCGGTAATTTTAGCAAGTGGTTTCGGCAATGCAGGCGCCCCTAATTGCCTTTTAGAGGCACTTATGGAGACAAATGCTAAATACTTAACAATTGTTTCGAATAATGCCGGCGAGGGCGATTACGGATTAGCTGCGCTGATTGGTTCAGGAAAGGTCTCAAAAGTAATCTGTTCTTATCCTATAAGCTCTGGTTCAACTATTTTTCAAAAACTATACAATACCAAGAAAATTGATCTCGAACTAGTTCCACAAGGCACATTAAGTGAGAGATTAAGAGCGGCTGGAGCAGGAATTGGCGGATTCTATACACGTACCTCAGTAGGAAGCTTGTTAGCCACCAATAAGGAAAAAAGACAATTCAACAATATAGAGTACGTATTAGAATATGGACTGAAAGGCGACTTCGCGTTGATTTGCGGCAAAACTGCTGATCGATGGGGAAACATTATCTACAATAGGTCAGCCCGTAATTTTGGACCCATAATGGCAACCGCGGCGACTACAACTATTGCTCAAGTCGAACAAATCGTTAAACTAGGTGAGATAGACCCAGAGTTTATTGTTACTCCAGGAATCTACGTTGATAAGGTTTATTTAAAAAAATAAGATATAGGGAAGTGTTGTTTAATGAATTCTCAAAAGAACCAAATGGGTCTCAATCGTCGTCAAGTTGCATGGCGAATAGCTCAAGAGATTTCAGAAGGTAGCTATGTAAACCTTGGAATTGGGAGCCCAGAATTAGTTGCAAACTATATCCCGGAAGGTAGAGAAATTATTTTTCATAGTGAAAATGGTATTTTAGGTATGGGACCAGCTCCAAGGCCTGGGGAAGAAAATGGCAATTTGATTAATGCTGGCAAAAAGCCTGTTACTCTTTTGGAGGGTGGGAGCTATTTTCACCACACCGACTCGTTTGCTATGATAAGGGGCGGGCATATTGATATCTGTGTTTTAGGCGCTTATCAAGTAGCTCAAAATGGTGATTTGGCCAATTGGGCAACGCTAGATACCAGCAAACCCCCTGGAGTTGGAGGGGCAATGGATTTGTCAGTTGGTGCAAAAAAAATATTTGTGATGATGGATCATTTAACCAAAGATAACGAACCCAAATTAATGAAAACATGTTCATACCCTGAAACAGGTTTTGGAGTGGTCAAAACTGTATTCACAGATTTAGCTGTTATAGATATATTTGATAGTAAATTTATCGTGCGAGAGATGATAGAAACTTTGAGTTTTACTCAGTTACAATCAAAGACAGGAGCACAATTAACTCTCTCAGATAACTTTAAAACACTTACACCACCTAATCTTGATTAATCAAAATATCAAAGATTATATAAAACCTTTAACCAGAATAAGTTCGAGTCTACTGTGTGGATATTATTAATTTCAAAAAACCAATATGTTATAGGCATAGAACCTGCTCAGATATTCAATTGCACAGAAACAGATATTAATCTTAAACTTTGTTATTTTGGTGTCCAACTAATGGCCACTTGCATCAGATGTTTTAAACTAGGGCGAACCAAATCAGCCAAATCTTCTCGCCACTTAAACACTGGCTCTTCATCCATATAGGTTGAAGTGGATAGTTCGAGCTGAAAGGCATGCACCCCTTCTCTAGGATTTCCGTATTGGCGCGTAATATAACCTCCTTTGAAGCGGCCATTCACCGCAAGACTATAGTTTGAATATTTCGAAAGCGCACCAGCTAACAAGTTTTCAAGTTCTATATCACAACTTTCACCCTCAGCCGTTCCTAGATTAAAGTCAGATAATTTTCCCTCAAAGAAACGTGGTAAAATTGACTTGATTGAATGACAATCAAATAAAACACAATATCCGAAACGATCGCGTAATTCATTTATCGTATCTAAAATGCATTTATGGTAAGGTACCCAGTAAGCCTCCCTTCTCGTCAAAATCTCGTCAGAAGTTGGGTTCCTGCCGCTTTTATAAAGTAGTTCCTCATTAAAAGTAGAGGTTGGAACTAATTCCGTGTTGTTTGAGCCGGGATATAATGGTTTGCCGTCTGGTGCTCTGTTAAGATCTATTACGTAACGCGAATAATTTGCTTTTAAAACAGAAGCACCAAGTTCATCGGCAAAATCATAAAGTCTATCAAGATACCAATCTGTATCGCCAACATTAGTTCCAACAGGCATTAGATTACCGACAATAGCATCAGGAATATACTGGCCTACGTGTGGAATGCTCATAAGAAGAGGAGACGTTCCAAGTTTAAATTTTAGTAAATCCAAAATAATCCCTTTTGTATTGTGAATATCTTCACTCGCTTGACTTAAAATTGTATATACAGAAATATAGCATTAAAGAGGTTTTCGGTAAATCTAGAAAATAGATATAATTAATCAGAAGGAAAGGCTAGAAGATGGGATTCTTAAAATCATTAGGAGAGACACCTCATTTATACGACGTGATGAACATTTCTCCTCGAATGGCGGTATACTTGTTCAAAATGACTGATGAAATAATGTTAGTTGAAGGGCCGCTCAATGATAAAGAGCGAGAGTTAATTGCTGCTTACGTATCTGGCCTGAACGCCTGTTCTTTTTGTTATCGTGGACACAAAGCAATCGCAGAAATGTTTGGTGTTGAAGAAGGTCTAATAGACGAATTAGTCGAAGATCTAGAAAGTGTAAAAATTGACGATAAAATAAAAGCTGCGCTGCGCTATTCCAAAAAAGTAACCGAAAATGCGAGTAAACTAGTGGCGGGTGATGCTGACGCTTTATATGCAGCTGGTTGGGATGAGAATGCTCTCATGAACATAGTAGAAATTTGTGCATTGTTTGCGATGTATAACCGTTTAGCTGATGGAACAGGTGTGATAGCAGGTAATACAAAAACGACACTTACGTCAAATAAAAAGCATGGAACTTATATTGATAATCTAGTCGATTTTGGTATTGATGTACCAGAAGATATGAAGGTTATTATTGACCTTTAATTTCTTTTCTACTCAAAGAAAGATTTTACATCAAATTAGGAAATAAGATTATATAATATGGCGGTTATATTTCAATATGAAAAAATCAAAGATTATATTCTAACTGGGCTTGAGGAAGGAACTTGGCAAGCGGGAGATAAAATTCCATCTGAAGCAGAATTAGTAATGAGCCTTAATGTAAGCAGGATGACGGTTAATCGCGCCGTCAGAGAACTTGCAAATTCAGGTCTTCTTGTCCGAATTCCCGGAGCAGGGACTTTTGTAGCAACAGAACGCAAAGCGGCTCAACTTCTTGAGGTACGAAGTATTTCAGATCAGATTAAAGAGAATAATCAGGTATATAAAGCAACCGTGCTCAAATTAGCTATCGTCAAGGCTATCGATAACGTATTAGAAGAGTTTGAGGATACAACCATCAAGTCTCTTTACCACTCAATAATTCTACATCATGCAGATGATGTTCCGGTTCAGCTTGAAGATAGATTTGTAAATCCAGCCATTGATAAAACTTATTTGGATATTGATTTTACTAAAACGACCCCAAACGAGCACTTAATGCAAGTTGCTCCTTTGGCTGAAGTAGAACACATTATTGAAGCAATAATGCCCACAAAACGTGAAAGAAAAATTCTACAAATTGCTGAGGGAACTCCGTGCCTGTTACTTACTAGACGTACTTGGTCTGGTGGACATGTAGCAACGTATGTACGGTTAAAATATCCGTCGAAGCGGTTCCGCTTTGGTACAAGATTTTCATATCGCGGTCGGAAATCAGTTCATAGAGCAGCGTTTTCGTAGCAAATAGTTAAACGAAGTAATAATTTTAAATTACATTCATAATAAAAGTAGGTTATAAAAAATCTGTATATACAATTAGATTTATTCTATATACTATTGTTTAAATGTATCACACAATTATAGAGGTATTTTCGACATGAGCGTCGTTTCCCGCAAAGATAATTCAAGGCATATAAAAGCTCCGATAGGACCAAACTTAAGTTGCAAGAATTGGGGTGCCGAAGCCCCTATGCGTATGTTGATGAATAATTTAGACGACGCGGTTGCTGAAAACCCTCAAGAGCTTGTGGTTTATGGAGGTATCGGCCGTGCAGCTCGCAACTGGGAATGTTATGATCAAATCATCAGATCGCTCAAAGAGTTGGAAGAAGATGAAACTCTTTTAGTTCAATCAGGAAAAGCTGTCGGTATATTTAAGACTCATACTGATGCTCCCCGTGTATTAATAGCAAATTCCAATATCGTACCAGCTTGGGCTAACTGGGATACATTTAACGAATTAGATAAAAAAGGCCTAACAATGTATGGCCAGATGACCGCTGGATCTTGGATTTATATTGGCTCTCAAGGTATTGTTCAGGGAACATATGAGACTTTTGTTGAAATGGGACGCCAACATTTTAATAATGATCTCACGGGCAAATGGTTCTTAACCGGTGGTTTAGGTGGAATGGGCGGTGCCCAACCACTCGCTGCAACAATGGCTGGAGCTTCAATGATTGCTATTGAATGTAAATCTGCTTCAATAGAGTTTCGGCTTAATACTGGTTACCTTGATACTAAAGCCTCAACGTTAGATGAAGCACTCGATATTATTGAAGAATCTCATGCTAAAGGTAAGCCAATTTCTGTTGGCCTTTTGGGAAATACAGCAGATCTTTTCCCTGAAGTAGTTAAAAAATCAAAGATAGATTCGAGATACAGACCAGACGCTGTAACAGATCAAACTTCGGCACATGACCCAATAAATGGTTATTTACCGCAAGGTTGGACAGTTGGTGAATGGGACGATAAACGCGCTCGAGATCCTAAAGCTACTGCGAAAGCTGCTAGTAAATCAATGGCTGTACAGGTTCAAGCAATGCTTGATTTTTGGGAAATGGGAATACCTGTGGTTGATTACGGCAACAACATCCGACAAGTAGCTATGGACCAAGGTATAGATAACGCTTTTGATTTCCCAGGATTTGTTCCAGCTTATGTTCGACCATTATTTTGCAAAGGAATAGGACCATTTAGATGGGTGGCCCTATCTGGAGATCCTGAAGATATTTATAAAACGGATGCTAAAGTGAAAGAGCTTATGCCCAATAGTCCACATATCCATAAATGGTTAGATTTAGCCAAAGAGAAAATCAAATTTCAAGGGTTGCCGGCTCGGATATGTTGGGTTGGATTAGGAGATCGTCATCGTATTGGCCTTGCATTCAATGAAATGGTTCGTAATGGAGAATTATCTGCACCCATTGTAATTGGCAGAGATCACTTGGATTCCGGCTCTGTAGCAAGCCCTAACCGGGAAACCGAAAGCATGAAGGATGGCTCTGATGCAATTTCTGATTGGCCATTTCTGAATGCAATGCTGAATACGGCTTCCGGGGCTACTTGGGTATCCTTGCACCATGGAGGTGGTGTTGGCATGGGCTATTCACAGCATTCAGGGTTGGTTTGTCTGGTTGATGGAACTGAATCGGCCGATCGCAGAATAGAACGTGTCCTTTGGAACGATCCTGGCACTGGCGTTATGAGGCATGCAGATGCTGGTTACGAAACCGCAATCGAATGTGCCCGACAATACGAACTCAATTTACCCGGAATTTCTGATAAATAGTTCATCTAAATTTAACTAGAGATACACAAGTTAAATTATTTATCGACCATCTCATCAGTCGATAATATTTTAGCTCATCATAGTATTGGGTAGTATTAGAGAAATTTGAGGAAACGCAACAAGGATTACAAGACATACCATCATTGCAATCCAAAATGGTATGATGCCAATGTAAATGTCACGCATTGGTAGGTCTGAGGCTACGCCTTTAACAACGAAAACATTCATTCCGACAGGGGGACTGATCAATGCCATTTCTAAAATAATTACCATAATCACACCAAACCATACTTTAAAATCACTAGACTCTGGTCGAAGTTCAAGAAATGCGGGTACTTGCGAAGCTTCTATAATTGGTAACACGATTGGAAGCACGAGAACCATCATGGCAAAGCCATCAAGAAATGTTCCAAGAGCAATAAACGTAAAGAGAACTATAAATAAAAGCATTACAGGTCCTAAATTAAACCCAGTAAGGCCGGCTGCAAGATTATCTGGGATTTGAGTAAGGGCTAAAAATGGTGAGAAAATTGCTGCACCGATGATTATAAAATAAATCATTACTGTTGTATTCACAGTATTCAATAAAGCTGTACGCAGAATTAAGGGTGAAAATTTACGACGCAAAATAGCAAAAAATATAGCCAGGACTGCCCCTACTGCCGACGCCTCAACAGGTGTGAATACCCCACCGTAAATTCCACCAATCGAGACGAAAATAATAAATAAGATTGACATCGCTCGTCCAAGCGCTGCGCGTTTTTCAGACCAATTGTAACGGCGTGCTGAGGGACCTATCTCTGGCTTGAAGGCTGTCTGAATAAAAATAGTCAACATAAACATGCTGGCTAGTAAAATACCTGGTATGACACCGGCTAGAAATAGACGCCCAATCGACTCCTCTGTCAGGATAGCATAAATAACAAAACCTGTTGAAGGCGGAATTAAAATCCCAAGTGTACCACCTGCTGCAACAGCTCCTGCCGCAAATTTACCATCATACCCGTAGCGTTTCATTTCTGGCAGAGCAACACGGCCGATTGTTAATGCTGAAGCAACCGATGATCCAGATAATGCCGCAAAACCTGTACATCCTAGAACTGTTCCATGCGCTAACCCCCCCCGCATCTGTCCAACCCAAGCGTTAGCAGCACTATAGAGATCACGACTCATTCCGCACATACTTGCAACGTTACCCATTAAGACAAAAAATGGAATTACCATCAATTCGTAAAATATAGCCGTGCTCCAGGTTTCGGTCACCAAGGTAGCCAAGGCACTCTGCCAGCTGTTAAGTAAGATCAACCCACCAAAGCCAGCAACCATCATTGCAATAGCAACAGGAACGCGCTGAATCATTAAGATCAAGATAAGTGATAGGCCTGCAATACCGACAAAAGTTGGATCCATTACAATAAGCGTCTCGTCAGTCTGACGAAGAGGCATCCTCCTTTATGTTTGCCCACCTGACAGAAGGAACAAGCGATAAGCCTAATAGGAGGCGAGTTACTTCTACACCTAACACAACTACTTGTAGTGCAGACCCAACAGTCAAAATTATAAAAAATATATTAAAAGGTAGTTCTATCATATTAGTTGCTTCATTGAATAGTACTGCGTCTTCAGATCGTATTAAGGAACGCCACGCTAGCAGGCTAAAAATAAATAAACCTATCAGACGGACGAGAATATCTCTCGTAATAGTAAGAAATTTTAGACCATAATCGGGAACAAGATCTACCACAATATGACCACCAGCGCGCCAAGTAAATGGGAAGGCCAAGGATATGACTACTACCATACCCATTTCGAGTAGATCTCGAGCGCCAAAAATCGGGGATGAAAAAATATAGCGCAGTATTACGTCAGAAAATGTAAGACCAATTAACGCTATTAGTATTAGTCCAGAAAAAACAGCAAGCGTGGCGCAGAATTTATCTAGATATATCATGCCCTTGCCTGCTGTTCTTCTGTTCTGATCATCGAAAGTAAAAGCAGAGAATTTAGTTCTTCATTGCATTATAGATTTCCGTCGCTGGCACACCCTTGCCCTCGATATCCTTTAGAACGCTTGTAACACCACTTTTTGCGGCTTTGGCAAATTCAGCCTGCGCTCCTGCAGAGAGTTCAATTACTTGCTTGCCTTTAATTGCTCGAAATTTCTTCATGCCAAGGTCTCCAAAGTTCGCCTCTAATTGAGCCGCCTTAAGACTTATACCAAGACCAGTGAGTTTATCTAACGCTCCGCGATGATCTGGTTTTAACTCTTTGTAAGCTTCTTCATTCATAACCATAAATAGTGTAGTCGGCATTTCTGGCAGACCGGTAATAACATATTTTGTTGGTTCTAAGAGTTTAAAAATTAATAAAGAACCAGTGCCCATTAGTGCACCGTCAACAACACCTGTACTCATAGAAGTATAAACTTTAGTCGCGGGCATTTGGACAGGAGTTGCACCATAGGCGGTTAGAATTGCAGCTGCAGATTTAGAGGACGCTCTAATTTTCAGGCCTTTTAGATCAGCAAGACTGCGCACCGGTTTATCTCGCATCATCAATACCGCTGGCGGTGTAACGAAGAGTGCTAACGGAACGGTTCTTTTAAATTCTTTACGTAAGTGCTTATCCATCACCTTCCATAATTTGCGGGTTGCATCTTGATGACCGTTTGTTACACCGGGTAACTCAATAAGGAGAGTTTTTGGAAAAACTGATGATGTGTAGCCTGGAAGTCCATAAGAAATCTCTGCAATACGACGAACGGCACGTTGATATTGTTCAACAGGACCTTTTCCCAAGGCACCCGAAGCATAAATCTTGATTTTTACGTCACCATTTGTCGCTTTAGACAAGTCATCTGCGAGTTTCATGAAGACGGGTTTGTGAAGAACATATTTGTTAGGCACGAAACTAGCAAATTTGAGTTCAGTCTCAGCAATTGCTGGTGTCTGGAGCGCGCTTACAGCGAATACAGCTCCAATAATTTGCAATAGTATTTTTTTCATTTCTTTCTCCTTTTAATGGACTTGGGTTCTTACTAATACAACCTATTAAAAACATATACAGATAGAACTGTATATACAATATGTTTATATCGAGACAGTATTCACACAATATCGTTCTCGTCATTCATTTGTTCGTAAAATTTTAAATTCTAAAAGCGACTAATTTTATAGAGATACATTCTTTATCGTTGTTCTTTGAACTATCCATACCCTTAATTACGACTACAATATAATTATTAAAGAAGTACTTGTTTAATAATAATCAATTCAATTAAGGAGGAATTTGATCGTTGATCGATAACGCTTTTCAATGCTTTCTTGGCGAATATGGCGACCATTTTTTACAAGATGATTACCTCCCACAAAAACGTCTGAAATAGCGTCTCTTCCGCAGCTAAAAATCCAAGCGTCTAGGATAAAGTTTTCTTTTCGACTGAATAAAGTAGGATGATTATCATCAAGTAAAATAAAATCTGCCCTATATCCCGGTTCTAGAATACCTACTAATTGGCTTAAAGCTTGCGCGCCCCCCAAAAGTGATTTGTTAAATAAATTTTCTCCTGTAGATGTTCCCTCGCCATTAGCACCAATATTTCTTCGTTGTTGATTTAACCGCTGTCCATATTCTAAAAGTCGCAACTCCTCCGTTAAATCTACCGACGTATTACTATCTGAACCAACCCCTATTCGTCCTTTTTGATTAAAAAAACCCTCTAATGGGAAGAGACCATCGCCTAAATTAGCTTCAGTAGTCGGACACAGGCCGGCAATGGCCCCAGTATAGGCAAAAGTTCTGGTTTCTGCTTCGTTCATATGTGTGGCGTGAATAAGGCTCCATCTTTCATTCACATCTGCGTTATTAAGTAACCACTCAACTGGTCTCTGACCAGACCAAGCCATACATTGCTCTACCTCTTTGATTTGTTCAGCAATATGTATATGGATTGGACCTTCTGGTGCTAATGCGGCTGCATCCGTAATCATCTCAGGTGAAACAGCGCGGAGTGAATGTAACGCGACACCAATTTTTGTAAGGTTATTATTACGATACTTATTCTTTAAGGTTTCCAATAGAAGCTGAAATTGATCAATCGTATTGAGAAAACGTTTTTGACCATCTTCAGGTTTTATACAATCAAAGCCGCCATATGCATAAAGAACCGGAAGATGTGTGAGGCCAATTCCAGAAATGTTAGCTGCCGCAAAAATCTGATCTGACATCTCTGTTGGGTTTTTAAAATAATTACCATTTATGTCGTTATGTAAATAATGGAATTCTGCAACTGATGTAAAACCACCTCTCAACATCTCCATATACAATTGCGAAGCAATGGCTTCAACATCTTCGGGCGATAGTTTTGACAGAAACTGATACATAACTTTTTGCCAAGTCCAGAAATTTGTCTGGCCCGACCCGGCAATTTCAGTCAAACCTGCCATTGCCCGTTGAAAAGCATGTGAGTGTAGGTTTGGCATCCCCGGAACACACGTGCCACTGAAAATTTTATCTGCTTCGGACTTCTCACTATTTGAAATTAGCGACTTTATCATCCCATTTTCATCAATTTCCATCAGAACATTATCTAGCCAATCGGAGCCCGAAAACACACTTGAGAAAAATAATTTCATTTAATAATCCAGTTATAAATGATTGGTTTGAATATAATAAAATGGTATATACAGGTTAATTAATGTCAGAAAAGAGTATATGAAGCAATGTCATTTCAATTATGCAGTTCAGTATGGACAAATGCCAAGCTCATAACAATGGATGAGAATAACCAACCTTATGGCTTAATATCAGACGGAGCTATTGGGGTAAAAGATAGCAAAATCTCATGGCTTGGCACGATGACCAATCTACCAGATACAGTTATCGAATCATCAGACGATGTTATCGATTGTGGAGGATCTTTAATCACCCCAGGTTTAATAGATTGCCATACACATTTGATATTTGGAGGCAATAGAATTAGTGAATTTGAAAAGCGTCTAAAAGGTATGAGTTATGAGGAGATTTCTCGTGAAGGAGGAGGCATCCGCGCCACAGTCGACGCGACACGAGCTGCTTCTGAGGAAGATTTATTTGAGAGTGCAAGCGTAAGACTTCAAAAGCTACTCGATGAAGGAATTACAACAATTGAAATTAAATCTGGCTATGGCCTCGACCTAGAAAATGAAATAAAAATGCTACGCGTCGCTCGCCGATTGGGGGAAGAATTTCCAATTAGAGTTCAAACAACATTTTTGGGTGCTCACAGTTTGCCATCAGAACATTCAGGCAATAGCGCGAGATATATTGATCTAGTCTGCAAAGAAATGATGCCAGAAATTGCTAAGAATGCTCTAGCTGATGCGGTGGATATTTTTTGTGAAGGTATTGCTTTTAATCTTGATGAAACACGCCGTGTTTTTGAGGCAGCAACTGAACTAGGTCTCCCCGTTAAGATTCACGCGGAGCAACTTAGCAATCAAGGTGGAACTAAACTTGCTTGCGAGTTTGGAGCACTTTCAGCCGATCATTTAGAATATTTGGATGAAGAAGGAATAAAATCAATGGCTAGGTCAGGTACGGTTGCAGTTTTATTACCTGGTGCATTTTATTTTTTGCGAGAAACCAAACTACCACCTATTGAAAAACTCAGGGCTTACAATGTGCCAATTGCAATAGCAACCGATTTGAATCCAGGCTCGTCACCTTCACCATCTTTATTAATGATGCTTAATATGGCGACAACCTTATTCAATCTAACGCCCGAAGAGGCTTTGGCTGGCATAACGATTAATGCAGCAACGGCATTAGGTTTGCAAGGTCAGAAAGGAAAACTTGCGGTTGGTGCTGATGCAGATCTTGTTATTTGGGATATGGAAGATCCGGCAGAGCTTTCATACTGGATTGGCAACACCAAACCAACTTCAATTATTATTGCCGGAAAGCTTCAGGTTCGTTGATAAAAGAATGCATAAATTTACGAAAATAAATAAATTAGTTATTTTAGTTAGAACACTACTCCGTCTCTGTTCATAATTTTCATATAATATAGCTTCCCCATGAAAACTTTTGAGACCAATCCTTATAGAAAAATTCATTCAAAAGATCTCATTATGATGCCTTGGAAAAATGGTGGGGGAATGACAACTGAAATTGCGAGAGGTGGGAAGAGAACAAAAAATAGCGATTGGGGGTGGCGTGTTTCCATTGCCGTGGTTGAGACCAATGGTCCTTTTTCGATTTTTAGGGGAATTGAACGTACTATGTCGATTATTGAGGGCAATGGCATGGACCTGAATTCTCCGGATGGGGGAAGTTTTACTCTTAGTTTATTTAAGATTGCTAAATTTGATGGAGAGACTGTCTTAAAAGGAAGATTAAGACATGGCTCTGTAAAAAATTTTAACGTAATGGTAGACCGTAATTTATTTGATGCGTATTTGGAGATAATAAATACAAGAACACAAGTGACCTCTTCCGTGGGACCTAATTCTATTGTTTTAATTCACCAGGTTAAAGGGGCAATAACAAAAATTAAACATGACCAAAACTTCACTAATCTTGCCGCACAAGAAACTATTGTATTTGAAAACAATAAACTTATAGAAGTGCAATCACCGAGCAATTCGTTATTAGCCATTGTAAGAATAAATAAGAAACATAATTAGATTATAATTATAATTAATGAGTTAAATTGGAGTTGAACATTGTCTTCCTACCAAACTCATTATCCCAACCTCTTTTTGTTTAGAAATTTATCCGATAAAAAATAAAAGTTAAATGTTAGAAACGTCTCTAATTAAATTAAGGTTTATTAATTTAAAAAATATTTAAACAAGTTCAAAATTAAAACCAAGTAATTTTTTATTTTCAAGTAATTTCACAACTGGGCCAATACTTCCCAAAAATATTTTCCAATTTGAATTACCATTCGCATTCATGTGTCTATATAAATTAGGGCTGCAATGAGCGACAAATATTTTCCCAGGATTTTGTCTGAGTTCTCTATTTATTAAATCCAAAAGATCAGAACTCGCTAATTTAACATTGCGGATTGGCTCTTGATAAGTCATGAACCGATGTGACAAACTCTCTCCCATACGACGCCTCGATAACTCAAATAAACCTAATTTGGTAAAACCATATAGAATACTTCGTTTATCCTTTTTAAGTATTTTTAATATTATCTCTGTAATTATTTTTCTGCTTGATTTACGTTTTATTGGCAAAAAATCTATCACAATTTGCCCTGCTAGATTTCTAAGAATAATTTGTCGACCAATTTCTCGTGCTGCCTTTCGATTGACATCCAGTGCAAAAGTTTCACTATTCCCGGAATGATTTAGCTTATGACTATCCACGTCAATTGCGACCAGTGCTGGTGTTTCATTAAAGTGCAATACCACCCCACTATCCAAGACTAGTTTTGGTTCAAAGAGTTCTTGTATTTTTTGATCAATATCATAACTGTCAAAATAAATATTAGAATTATTTGTAAATTCAATTCTTTCTAAAAAAGATGGTGCAACTTCGCAAAGGTATTGTTTAATTCTAGAAAACAGTAAACGATCGTCCACCATAATTCGTTTGATCTTTCCATCATCAATATTTCGAAAATATATTCGAATAGCATCTAATTCTTCGTATAAAATCCTAGGTTTTTTACTTTGCTCACTCTCATTGATTAAATGGTTCATAGTATCAGTCAGTATTTTAGCCTCTTTAACTAAAAATGACTCTTCAGAGAATTGGGCCTTTGTCCTGATCATAAAACCAAAATCTGGGTTCTTATACTGATCTAAAATACTTATAATTTTTTTTTGAGACTCTAAGCCTTTTATACTTCTAGATAGAATAATCTCAGAATGACCCATAGTGGCGAAGAGATTTCTAGCCCTTAACTCAACCTTGGTAGTCAACTTTAGTCCCTTACCTTCACTAATATCACGTTTTACCTGAACGATGACTTTGTCACCTTCTTGATAAGTTTCAGAAATTATTCTTTTTTTTTGGTTATCGCCGCTTCTTATCTGCGCATCGCTTCCGGAGAGAAAACCCGCTTGACCAAATCCAATGTCAACGAAAGCTGCATTTAGTTGTTTATTTACACTATCAACTCTTCCAAGATAAATATTTCCTAATTTAATTTCTTCATCATCACGAGATATTATTAGACTTCGTAATTCTCCTTTAAATATTTCTATTAATCTAACTTCCAGTGGAGATTTAGTAATAAAGATTTCTAAATTACAATTTCCGCTCATATGGCAAAGCCAAGGCCGAACATTAATTGAGCCGTTTCATATAATGGTAATCCCACAATATTACTATATGATCCATTAATTGATGGTATAAATTTTGATGCAATTCCCTGAATAGCATACGAG
>JADHRD010000053.1 GCA_016777585.1 Rhodospirillales bacterium
GGTCAATATATTCCAGCTTTAGTCCATGGTATGGGTCCCAATCGGTTGTCTTGCTTAGTTTCTCGAGAGTTTCGCGAGATTTAGCGTATGGATAACTAAAAATTGGAGAGTCCGATCTGTCAGGTGCCACGCCGACTTGTCGCATATTGTTTCCGTATCGAACATAACTATCACCGTGGGGTTGCCCCTCTGGGAATTGCTCCTCGGGATAATGATCCATAAACATTGCTCCAATATGGTTCACGAGCGGTAAATCGAGACCATCCATCCAAACTACAGGGTTCTCACCATCATTTCCATGATCGTGCCATGCCATTGAAGGGGTAATTATAAAATCACCAGGTTCCATGTAGGTTTTCTCACCATTCACAGAGGTATAACCACCGGAGCCTTCAACAATAAATCTTAGTGCTCCTGGAGAGTGGCGGTGGGCTCTCGCAATTTCGCCCGGCATAATTAATTGTAACCCAGCATACATACTTTCTGTGATTCTAGCTTTACCCTCAAGAGCAGGATTTTCCAGCATCAAAACCCGTCTTTCTGCTTCTTCTGCCGTTATAACTAATGCTGAATGCAAGAGATCTTCTCTAATTTTGGAATAATCCCAAAGGTACGGTATGGCTGTAATAACTGGTTCAGACGTAACTAATTGAGCCAAATGTTCCCAAAGCGGAGCGCAACTATGTCCTCTCAGTTTGCCATAGTATTTTTCACGTTCTTCGGAAATTTGTTTTTGAGCAGATGAATTCATGAGCTTTTCCCAAATACTATAATTATTTTAATTAAAACATTCATACGGAGATGTTTAAAGCTAAAAAATCTATTCTAGTCAGTAAAAGGTATGGATGTTATCCTCACATTTGCATTTATCATCGATTTGTTATGTCATGGTATATTTATCACAAAATTCTTTCCCGTAAAAAACTGCAATGATTGCCACTAATGATGTTTCTTTAATCAACAAATATAGATATAGGTAGTTATGGCCACTATTGATCCTAATGACAAACCCACATGGAGAGCCGTTTTCTCTGGACAATTGCTGTTACCAACGCTTGTGATTAATTGGGGCATTTTGTTGTTTGCGATAGATACGTTTATAATTACGACAATTATGCCAAGTGTAATCGAAGACATTGGTGGCACGTCGCTTTATGCTTGGCCTGTGATGATTTTTACCGTTGGTGCTATCGTGGGAGCCGCCAGTGCGGGGCCAATAAGAATTAAATATGGCCAGCGAGATGGTTTTGTACTAGCTGGTTCTTTATTTCTTTTTGGTAATTTGGGGGCAGCATTCGCTTCAACCATTGAAATTTTAATAGCTTGGCGTCTCCTTCAAGGGTTAGGCGGAGGACTAATAATATCTCAAGCATTCGGAGTTGTTGGATCTATTTATCCACCTGGTCTTCGGACACGTATTTTTTCAGTAATATCGACAACATGGGGTCTAGCGACAGTATTTGGTCCAGCATTTGGAGGAATATTCGCGGAATTAGGATCTTGGAGGTCCGCATTTTGGGCTCTTGTTCCTTTAACCTTGATTTTTTGTATACTAGTTTGGAAGTTTATTGGAAATACTGGAAAGGGTGAGGGAGCTCAGAGATTTCCAGTTACCAGACTGATTTTATTTTCCGCAGGTATATTGACCATTGGGTTTACATCTCAAACAGATGAAAGCATGATCAGGATTTTATTAATCTTAACTGCAATTTGTTTAGTGGCTTGGGCAATGAGACGCGACGCTCTCTCGAAGAATAGAATGTTCCCAAGAAAAACACTTGTTCCAACTTCAGCTATAGGCTCCTCATATTGGTATAACTTATTTTTTACGTGTATGTTTATTTTTGCTTTGCTCTACTCGACGCTTTATCTTCAAATTCTTCATGACAAATCGCCGATCATTGCCGCATATATTAGTGCGAGCTTATCTTTTTGTTGGACTGCCGCTGCCTTGATTTGCGCATCTTGGAGAGGGGTGATGATACGAGTGGCAGTTGTAGGTGGTGGTTTATTGATGGTGGCAGGGGCAATAGGTTTATATTTTTTCGCAGTCGAGGGCCCAATAGGTTTTATTGTTGTATCTTTTGGCCTTATGGGACTTGGCATTGGGTTCTCTAATATTCATGTTATGGCACTTACTATTGAATGTGCAGAGCGCGGAGATGATGCACTGGTGGCATCGTCTATTCAAACAATTCGGAATATGGGGCTCGCTTTTGGATCAGCTTTTGCTGGGCTTTTGGCCAATTCAGCGGGATTAAAAGAAGAGGCATCTCCGCTTATTATCTCAAGAGCTGTTGAACTTATCCATACAGGCGCGATTATTTTAGCTATTCTTACTTTGTTGTCGTTAATAATATTTATCGGGTACCACCATAAAGAAAATAGGTTTATTCGTAACCAGTAATTTTTGCGTGAAGCGCTTGAGTTTTTTTATATAATTCCTGTTGGTTTGGTGATGCCTCATTTTGGTGTTTGTCTCTCCATTCTGAATATGGCATGCCATAAATATTCTCTCTTGCTTGGTCAAAATTAAGGTCAATGTCCCGATCTTTTGCTGCTGCCAAATACCACTTAGACAAGCAATTTCTGCAAAATCCAGCTAAATTCATAATGTCGATATTTTGTACATCGGTCCTTTTCTGAAGATGTTTTATCAATCCCCTAAATGCAGCTGCTTCTAGTTCCAATTTCGTATTCTTGTCCATCTTTATTAGCCTTTCTTTTTTTTAAAAAGTAACTGCCAAATTAAAATATTTTTTGGCTGTTAAGTGGGTAAATACATTTTTCCAAAACTTATACGTTAATATTAACAAGTTTTATCAGATATATACACAGAATTATGCATTTAAAATTAAATTTTGATATTTGATGTGGCTCTCTATAATTGTAGACTCACGTTCCAATGTGCTAAACTGCGTATGAAAAATAAGCGTTAATCAAA
The DNA here is from genome assembly GCA_016777585.1 of Rhodospirillales bacterium. Classification (GTDB taxonomy): domain Bacteria; phylum Pseudomonadota; class Alphaproteobacteria; order Rhodospirillales; family UBA2165; genus TMED23. The sequence goes on from JADHRD010000053.1 coordinate 2,945, forward strand.
ATGAGAATATTCGTGGGGGTTATCGTTTAGTGATGTTTATAATGAGGGATTTTGATGGTAGAAAAAGCATCTGACCAGACGAAAAATAAAGTTGTTGGTAGCTCAAAAATTGAGGTAGTTCATGATTCTAATCTGGTTAATAGTCCGCCGGATTATAAGCCAAATGACAGGGAAGAATGGGGTTTGGAAGGCCCCAAGGTTGCTGTAGATAGTATTAAAAGCCCCGATTTTCAGCCACCTTTTTATGCTCGCTACCATGTTTTTTCAATATTGGCTAGTATCTTTACCATTGTTTGGTTTACAATATCATTTGTTTTCGTTTACGAGAATCTTGGATTTACAGATTTAGTTCAATTATTGCCTCATGAGTTAGCGGGCTTGGTGACAGGTGTTTTAACTCCAGTGGCACTGGTATGGATTTTCACAGCCTTCTTTGAAAAATCGAGAATATACCAAAACGAATCGCGAGCATTAAAATGGCATTTGCAACAATTAACATATCCATCTGATGGTGCCAAAACCCGTGTTACAGAAATTACTGAAGCACTTCGGTCCCAAACCTTGACTCTCACCAGAGCCTCTGAAGATGCTAGTATGAGAGCGAGTGAAGCAACGGATTTAATTAAAAGGCAAACGATGGCGCTTACAGTTGCTACTGAGGAAGCTGGGATCAAAGCTGATAGTGCAGGTGACAAGCTTCGTCAGCAGGCTGAAGATCTTGTTGAAGCTTCGGATAGAGCAATAGCCCGGGCGCGGGAGGCAGGAAATGTATTGCATCACCAAAGTCATGATTTGATTAATGTATCACAACAGGCAGCGGCACGCACGGAGGATATTACAGCTACGCTCCAGAAAAGTGGTGAGAGTTTGATGCGAGTTGCTGACGAGTCCTCAAAAAAAGCACAAGAAACAGCTAAACTATACAGTGAACGAACAGATCAATTCGCTGAAATTTCCGCTGCGGCTGCAAGTAGGGCCGAAAAAATGGGGAATGAGCTCTCAACCCACACAGAGGCCTTGTCAGGTGCAACAGAATTGGCTGCACAGAGAGTGGAGAAAGTTGCGGGGAACTTGCACGAATATTCTCAGGATCTAACTCGAAGGTCAGAAGAGGTGGCACTTAAATCTGATGCAATTACAATGCAATTACAGGATCAAGTTAAGTATTTATCGGATGCTGTCGAAGGAGCTTCCAACAAGACGGACATTATTTCTAGCTCAATCACAACGTCTGCTCGAGATTTAGTTGATGTTACAGAAACATTAATTACCCAAGTTAAGCAGGCGGGTGATGAAATTCGTTACGATACAAAAGATCTTTTAAACGCAGGTACACTTGCATCAGAAAAGATAGACGTTGTAGCTAACAAATATCGTCATCACATTGAGAGACTTGAAGAAACTACAGATAGAGCCTCTGTTCGTGCTCAAGTTGTTGCATCCCAAATTGATGATGTAAAAGAAACATTAGAAAAAACGACTGATAAGTCTTTTGAGCGAATCGAAGAAGTCTCTAGAGCTTTTTCAGAAAAAACAGAACAAATATCAAATAATTCAGAGAGAGTGATCAAGGGTATTTCAGAGGCAGGTGATGAATTGCAAGGCAGAACAGACCATATGTTGCGATTGAATGATCTGGTGGTTACAAAAATGGGCAAAACTTCTGAGGTCATTCGTGGAAGAGCCGGCGAAGTATCCGAGGTTTCGACCGAAGCTAATCAAATTATCCAAGAGAGTGCAGATCGATTAAATGATGTTAGACTGCAACTTAAAGAAGTTACTGATGCAAGTGTTGGCAATATCGATCGAGTAGCCTCAGCAGTAAAAAGAGATTTGCATGCTTTAAGCCAAGTTACCGAGAACGTTGATGGTGTCAGTTTAGAGTATAACGAACGCTTGACTCGAATCACTCAGCAATCGGAATTCGCCACAACCAATTTACAAAAACTGGGTGATCAAATTGAGGCGCAAATTAGAGGATTATCATTAGCTACTGACGGCGCAGAGGGAGAGGTAGCAAGAGTAAGTGAACAGCTCTCAAATCATGCGTCTCTTCTTAATAAAGCATCTGACCAAGCAGTGCAAAAAGTTGGTGCGGTTTCTGATATCCTTAGGGACGGATCAGATGGTATCTCTGCACTTTCTGGTAAAGCTGGTGAGCAGCTTAATACCATCGGACTTGCTCTAAACAACAGGAAAAGGGAATTGTCTAACGCTGCGGATGAAGCGGTAGAAAAAGTTAGTAATGCCTCAGAAATTCTGAGGCAAAAATCTCTAGAATTGAGTGAGATTTCGGGAAAAGCAGTTCATGGAATTGGCGACGTGAGTGAGACTATGGCGCATCGATCAGAAGAGGTTGTCGGCTCTGCAGACCGAGCTTCCAGACTTTTGGGTATTGTTTCAGATACACTAGAGCAACAATCACGTGATCTTAGCAGAACAACAGATACTGCTACCAATCAAATTGAGACTGTTGGAGAAAAGTTACACCAGCGATCACGTGAACTTACAGATATTACTGACGATGCAGTGTTCAGAATGGATGTGACCTGGGAAACCTTGGAAGATCGCGCAGACAAGATGAAAGTAATTTCTGGTGATTTAATAGGTCAGGTCGGCGAAGCGGCTTCCGCTCTGCACGAGCGTTCTCAGGAATTAGCATCTGCCTCAGAGGGAGCTGTTGCTGACGTTGGATCAGTGGGCAATGTACTGTTGCAACAGTCTCGTGAAGCAGCGACTGCTGCAGATGAGGCTGCTAATAGGTTGACTAGTATTGCACAGGATCTGAGTGAGAATTTTATAGAGATAAAGGATAATTCTGAGGCAACGGAAGAGCGCTTAAATCTTCTCGGGGTTAATTTTAGACAACGTGCCGAGGAATTTGCTCAATCAGCGATTGAGTCCAATTCACACGTTCAAGCATTTGCTGATACTTTGCAAGAAAGGAGTTTGCAATTAACAGGAGCCTCAGACGAAGCAACGGCAAAAGTTGAGGCGGTTGGTGGAGCTTTGTCAGAACGTTCCAGAGAGGTTGCTTTAGCAGTTGATCGGGCAAATAAGCTTTTATCAGCCGTAACTTCTGGATTAGAGCGGCATTCGGATGTGTTGCACGCAGTTTCAGATCGAGCGGTTGAAAAAACTAAAGATGTTAACGAGTTTTTAAAGTCAGGTGCAGATGAGTTGGTGCGAGTATCTGATAATAGTTTAGCGAGGCTAGATGATACTAGTAATGCCGTTCGTCAAAGACTTGAAGACCTCACAATTTCGTCTGATAAGGCAATTGCCAAGCTGGGTGGAGCCGCAGATATGGTTGATGCTCGGGCAGATCAAATGGCTGAGACAGCGCGGCTTGTTGCAGAGACCGCAGAGACTGCTGATCAAGCGATACAGGAAACAACAAAGGTTACAAATGAAGCAGCAGAAAATAATTTAAGTAAATTAAGAACAGTTAGTGACGCACTTCGAGAGCAGACAAAAGACGTTAATATTGCATCACAGCGTTTATCAAAAAATATGAGTGGTGCAGGCTCGGATTTGCGTCAGCAATTGGAAGATTTAACCCAAACCTTTAATGAAGCTTTATCCGGAATGGATGACGTCGGCAAGAAAGTGGCACAAAGAGGTGAAGAAGTGGGGGCTGTTTCGGAAAAGACATTGGAAAATTTAGCTGACCTAGAAAAATCCATTGAAAAAGGAACTGATAATATTTCAAATGCGTCTCAGAAAATGCTGGATGATGCGAAAGAAGCTTCAAATAATGTTAAGAGACAGTCTGACAATTTAGCAAAAACTTCAGCGCAAGCCGTTGAAATTACCGAGTCGCTCAAAGAACTTGCAAAGAAATATGGACACGAGGATTTTCTGAGACGAATGTCTTTAGTTTCTGAGGGGCTACAATCAATCTCAATTGATTTAAACCGGATTATGGATACAAGAATTACTGATGAAGACTGGACCCGTTATAGTAAGGGCGATAATAGTGTCTTCTTGAGAAAGATTCTTGGGATGAGAAGTAAAACTCAACTTGCCAAAATTAATAAATTATATCGTACAGATTCTGATTTTAGAGAGTATACAATGCGATATATGAGTCAATTCGACGAGCTAATTGCTAGTGCACGCCGCAGTGGTCAAGAAGGTGTGATCGGTGTCGGATTTATGACATCTGATGCTGGAAAGGTGTATATGGTTTTACAAGCAGCTCTGGAAAAAGAATTTGGTGGGGCAGAGAAGGCATCTGCCTAACTTTTTTGCCACCTTGCTTTGTGAAATATTCGGTCAAGTTATCTAAATATCCGTGCATATTTTCGCGATGAGTTTATACAATTATGATCAGTACAAAATATTTTTATAAACAAGCCATTGCTTTTTTCCGAGCCAAAAATTTCGAAAAAGCCAATATTATTATCAGCAAAGTAATTGATAATAGTGATATTACGCCATCAATGTTAGCTGACTTTGGCGTAATTAAGCGAGCGGCAGGAGAATTAATAGTCGCTCGTAATTATCTCTCTAGAGCAGTTAAAAAGGTTCCTGAGAATGCAGATTTTTTATATAATTTAGCTCTGGTTTGCGGAGATCTGAATGAAATCGAGGAGGCGGAAAAATACTATGAAATGGCTTTGCTGATTAATCCAGGCATGCCAGCGGCACTGAATAATCTCGGCAATATAAAAAAAGCTGCACACAATATTTTGGATGCGCGGAGATGTTATGAAGAAGCTATAAAGAACCAACCGGAATATTTTCAAGCACACAAAAACTTAGCAGATTTAATGGAGGCATCGGGTTTTGATAAAATGGCAATTAGTTCTTTTACTCGAGCTATACATATAAAACCTCAGCCAGGATCCGTTATTAGAAAAGCCCTAACATTACCGTTAATCTTTAATTCTAAAGAGGAAATATTTGATTCTCGAGAGAGGCTAAAGATTGAACTAGATCGGTTAAAGAACGACAAAAAACTCTCACTTGAAGACCCGGTTATTGAAGTAGGAAGCACAAACTTTAGCCTTGCGTACCATGGATTGGAGGATCTCTCGCTTCAAAAGGAAATATCTAGTCTTTATCAAAAAATTTGTCCATCTCTAAATTTTAGGGCCCCTCATATCGACGACTGGATGCCTGGCTTGGAGGGAGGCGCGCCTCGTGTCGGTTTTATATCGTCGTTTTTTCACGAACATACTATTACCAAACTTAATATCAACCTAATTAATGGATTACCAAAATCGAGGATTGAAGTTGTAATTTTTTCTTTTTCTAATATTAAGGACTTATGGTCAGAAAAAATCAGAAAAAGCGAACACAAATTTGTGCCATTAAATAAGAATTTAGATCTGGCCCGGAAGCAAATATCGGAAGAGATGCTTGATATTTTATATTTTACAGATATTGGCATGGAACCCTTAACATATTTTCTAGCCTTTTCTCGTATTGCCCCTATCCAATGTGTAACTTGGGGACATCCAGTTACGACTGGGATCTCTAATATAGATTATTTTATCTCAAGCTCCCTTGCCGAACCTAAAAATGCTGACTTGGAATACTCAGAGAAGTTACTCTCGATTGATGGCATGTTAAATTGTGTTACGAAACCAATTCAGTATCGGAACGTCTCAAGAGTTAAAAAGTCCCAAGAAATTAAAATTGTTTGTCCTCAATCCCTTTTTAAATTTCATCCTGATATTGATCCACTGATAGGTGGAATTTTGCGTGCTGTACCAAATGCTGAGGTGCATATTATTGATGGATTGAACCCTTATTGGTCAATTCTATTAAAAAAGAGATTTTTGAAATCACTATCTGATGTCAGTGATCGTGTAAAGATATTACCTCGTATGGATAATAATGGATATAGTCAATTAATGCAGTCAGCAGATGTTGTTTTAGATACGCCCCACTTTAGTGGGGGCTTAACCTCTCTTGAGGCTTTTGCTGCATCAACGCCGATTGTGACTATTCCAGGAAAATTCATGAGGGGTAGAGTGACTTTAGCAATGTATCGGCAGATGGGAATACTTGATTGTGTGGCTAATGACAGAAAAGAGTATGTAGATGTTGCGGTTAGATTGTGTTTAGACCAAAATTTTCACGAAGTGGTTTCGAGTAAAATACGAGAGAGTCATGATAGAATTTTTGATAATAGAAAGACGATCGATAAACATGCAAGAATTTTTGAGAAAGCAATGTTCGAAAGTTAGTTGCAATAAGGTTTGTAATTTTCAGTATAACATGCTGGATGATTAGAGTGTATTCTCAAACAATGACCCTAAGTAGTAAAGTAATACCCATGAATATCCAATTAAAATCATTGCAATATCCTAATCGTGTTATGGGAATTTGGCTCCTTATTCTATGTTCGATGGTGGTTATCATGGTTTTATTGGGCGGATTAGCGAGATTAACACATTCTGGCCTCTCAATGGTAGATTGGCGTCCCATAACAGGTTGGTTGCCTCCACTCGGTCAGCAAGAATGGTCGCTTATTTTTGAACTTTACAAGAATACCCCAGAGTTCCAAAAAGTAAATTATGGTATGAATATAGATGATTTTAAAGGTATTTTTTGGTTGGAGTATATCCATCGATTGTGGGGGAGAATAATGGGTTTATTTTTAGTGATACCCTCATTTTTCTTTTGGGCGAAGGGTTGGTTGAATTTTGCCATTGCTCGACATCTTGTTGTTATTTTTCTTTTTGGAGGATTACAAGGTGCTTTGGGTTGGTGGATGGTAAAAAGCGGATTGATAGATAATCCCGATGTTAGTCAATATCGTTTAACCGCACATCTATTGCTGGCAGTAACAATTCATGGATATATGTTTTGGTTGGCCCTGACTTTTTTAGGACTTAATGGCAAAATTTTGGGGAATGAATTAATTAAGTTTCGTTTTCTTTACTTTTTAGCTTTATCTTCGTGTATTGGAATATTATTGATGATGTTTTCTGGCGGATTTGTTGCAGGGCTCGATGCAGGAATGATCTATAACACTTTTCCATTAATGGATGGAAAAATTATTCCAGATGGTTTGTGGACTTTAAAACCGTGGCATTTAAATTTTTTTGAAAATATTACGATGGTTCAGTTCAATCACCGAATTCTTGGAGTTACGTGCAGCATATTAATATTTGCTACTTGGTTGGTTGCGCAAAGAAATAGATCAAGTAAACTGCGCCGTCATCCCTTTAATATACTTTTAGTTTTAATTATTTTGCAGGTTAGTTTGGGTGTCGTAACGTTAGTAATGTCGGTTCCAGTATTTTGGGCTTCATTTCATCAAATAAATGCTTTATTACTTTTTACTTGTGCACTGTGGTGTTTGCGTAGCGTAAAAGTCTGAGCAGGCTTGTTCTCCTGAGTGGGTTTACTCAATCTCTTTAATTATAGAAAAAAGTGGAAATCGATTAACTTGTTTAAGAACTCAATAAAGCTTTTATCGCCTCTAATGATTACTTCTTTTGTGATAATTTTAAGTCTATCAAATGCCTTAACTGGGTGTTCAGTCAGATCTCCAATGGCGCGAGTTGTTGGGGGGTTAGAGGCTCCTTTTCATAGGTTTGAGCCAAATAACGTTGAATTTAAAAAATTTAAAAATATCTTTGTCCAATATGCAACTAAAGATGGTGAGAGAGATAAGCAACTCAGACATTTTATCGATGCCTACGATCGAGTAAGAAATGAATATGTTTATACTGTTGAAGATGATACTCTCATTAATGCGGCGATTGAGGGTGTTCAAGATATTAATGCTACCCCCGGTTCTATACCATCTCGACAAGTTGTTGAGGCTGCACTTGATCGGATGCTAACGTCATTGGATCCCCATTCCAGTTATATGAACCCTGAAGCATTCAAGGCTTCTCAGGATATCACTAACGGTGAATTCGGCGGATTGGGAATTGAAATTAAAATGACTAATGGGTTTATCGAGATCATAACTCCCATGATAGATACTCCCGCATACGAGGCTGGATTAAAACCAGGTGATTTAATAACTCATGTTGAAGGTGACCCTATCCAACTTATGAGCTTAACAGATGCTATAAAACGTCTCAGGGGAAGGCCTGGTTCTGCGGTCGAAATTACTATTAGAAGGCAAAACCTTGGAAGTTTTAATGTAACTGTGATGCGTGACATTATAACCGTAAAACCCGTTAAATGGCGGATTGAAAATGGTGTGGGGCTTATTCAAATTACCCATTTTAATGCGCGCTCGATTGACGCCGTTGAGGATGCTGTGAATGCCATAAGGTCAAAATCAAAGGAAGGTGTGTCGGGTTTTGTTCTTGATCTGAGAAATAATCCCGGGGGTTTGTTAAATCAGTCAGTCGGCATAGCTGATGCGTTCTTGGAAGAGGGCGTAATAGTGTCTGTTCGTGATAGGCAAGGAGAACAAAGAAGATATAATTCACGATCAGGTGATATGACCTCTGGATCGCAAATTGTAGTTTTGATAAATCGGGGATCTGCATCGGCCTCTGAAATTGTCGCAGGAGCTTTGCAAGATAATAAACGAGCGACACTGATGGGTGTTCGTTCCTTTGGTAAGGGCTCCGTGCAAACTATCGCACCATTGGATTGGGATGGTGCACTTCGTTTAACCACAGCGTTATATTATTTACCTTCAGGCAGAACAATTCAAGGATCTGGGGTTGACCCGGATTTAATTACTGTTGGTGAAAAAGCAAGTATTGGTAAACGCGAGGCTGACCTCCCAAACGCATTAGAGATAAATGGCCAATCAGGTCAATTGACTGTTGGGAGTCAATTATATACCGAATATTGTATACCCGCGGGTGATAAACGCGAGGATAAATTACTAGGCTGCGCCATTATGTTTTTAAACGCCGGTTCAAAAGATAGTTTCCTAAATTTAATGGAAATTAGGAAGAACTCATAGGCGTTGTTTTCAAGGATTTTGTAAACGAACGGTAATGCACTCAGCTGTCTGCGGAGAGCGCCTAAATCTTTATTGGGTATTGAGTATTCAATGATAGATCGTTAAAAGCAATTGCGATCTAATCTTATTACATATTCAGGGAGAGACTAAAGTGGCTGAAATGAAGGGTGCTGAAGCGCTGGTTGAAACGCTAAAGCAGTATAAAATTGAGACAATATTTACTGTTCCAGGTGTGCAATTAGATAACTTATTTGACGTGTTCTATGATTATCAAGATGATTTTAGGTTAATCCACTGCCGTCACGAGCAAGCAACAGCCTATATGGCTTTCGGTTTTGCTCAATCCACGGGAAAAGTTGGAACAAATATGATAGTACCTGGGCCGGGATTGTTGAATGCTGGAGCGGGTTTAGCAACGGCACATGCTTGCAGCGCGCCAGTATTGTGCTTAGCAGGACAAATTCCGTCAAAATCAATCGGTAAAGGCACTGGTATGTTGCATGAATTGGATGATCAACCAGGGGCAGTTGCATCCGTGACTAAGTGGGCAGGACGAGCAAATGAGCCATCTGAGGCTCCCAGTGTCATTCGAGATGCCTTTATCCAATTGAATTCTGGTCGGAGGCAACCTGTGTTGTTTGAAATGTCTCCTGATATTATGAGTAAACGTGGCCAGGTTGAATTGATTAGTCCAATCGCTAACTTTGCAGAATATGAAATTGACATAGATGAAACATTGATGGAAGAGGCTGCGGTATTGCTGGGGTCTGCTAAAAATCCGGCAATATTTTCGGGAGGCGGTGTCTTCGGCGCTGAAGAGCCTTTGCTTGCGTTAGCTAAGGAACTTCAGGCTCCGGTTATAATGTCCCAAAACGGCCAAGGTGCTGTCGATCAACGTAATTATCTTGGTCAAAATCAAATCGCTGGCCAAGAAATGTGGAAGAATTTTGATGTTATTTTGGCCGTTGGAACACGTTTTCATCCGCCAATGCTAATGTGGGAAGAATATGAGGATAAAAAATTAATTCGTATTGATACAGACTCTCGGCGATATAACGATCCGTGGAGTGCTGATGTTCATATTTTAGGAACTGCAAAGAAAGCATTAACGGGAATATTTAATAAGGTTGGTAAACATAATGGATCTAGGCCCTCGAAAGAGGTTGAATTTAATGAGTATAAGAGAGCTGGGATAGAAAAATTTTCTCAAGGTCAGCCCCAAGCGAGTTTTGGTAAGGTTATTAGAGATGTATTGCCTGATGATGGCATAATATGTTTTGGAGTTACTCAGATGGGTTTTTATTCATGGTTTGGCTTTCCTACTTATTTTCCTAGGACAAACATACAGCCTGGATATCAAGGAACTCTTGGTTATGCGTTTCCAACAGGCTTAGGTGCCCAAGTAGCAAATCCGGATAAAAAGGTTGTTGCAGTTACCGGCGACGGAGGGTTTATGTTTAATGTGCAGGAAATGGCAACGGCTGTGCTCCACAAAATCCCGCTTGTTACAATATTATTTAATGACAATACTTTTGGAAATGTAAAACGTAACCAAAAAGAAAGATATAACTCTAGATACATTTGTGCTGACCTTTTAAATCCTGATTTTATGAAGTTAGCAGATAGTTTCGGTATGGCATCTTCTAGAGTTAATTCTCCTGAGGGCCTCAAAGTAGCGATGGAAAATGCTTTTATGCAAGATGGGCCTGTTTTAATTGAAGTGGAGGTGGGAGAAATGGATAGTCTTTGGCCTTATATGCCGCTTAAAACTATCAAAGCTAACCTTCCAAGTGAAAAATAAAAGTAATCGTAAATGAAGATTGAGCGTGCTTAAAAAGGTACCTGCAAATTTACAAGGTATCGCTTTTATGTTGCTATCTTCCATTTGCGCTGCCGCAATGCATGCACTTGTTAAATTTGTTGCATTTGAACTTCATCCGTTTCAGATATTCTGTATCCGGCAATGGTTTGCTGTAATACTTTTGATGCCTATTTTTATTAATATTGGCTTTGGGACATTGAAATCTGAAAAAATTGGACTCCATATGGCTCGTGGCGTCACGATGACAGTTGGCGGAATGTCATGGTTCTGGGCTCTCAGCCTGGTCCCACTTGCAAAAGTTACAGCACTTAATTTATCGGCTGCATTGTTTACGGTGCTAGGGGCTATCCTTTTTTTGAAGGAGTCGTCTGAGTGGAGACGGTGGATGGTTCTAATTTTCGGATTTATCGGAGTTATTGTTATAATCCAGCCTGGATCTGAAGTAATTTCCTTTGGGGTCATTCTTATTATTTCGACACGATTATTTCCAGCTACCTCGCGTATAATATCGAAAGTTCTCTCACAAACAGATAGAACACCTACAATTGTAGTCTATGGAGCATTAGGTATGGCTATTTTATCCCTATTACCCGCACTTATAGTTTGGCAAGCACCTGATTTACGGCAATTATTATTTATTGGTCTAATCGCTTTTTTTGGTACCTTATCTCAATTAGCAATGGTTCAAGCATACAAGGCAGGAGACATGGGTGCTGTCGAGCCTATACATTTCATTCGTCTTATTTGGGCAGCGCTTTTTGGATTTATTATTTTTGGTGAAGTCCCAGGAATCTGGGTTTGGATTGGTGCGGTGATGATTATAATTGCTTTAAGCTATCTTGCAAAGGGGGAGGCAAGAAAATAGAAGGTTGAGTTGAAAATAGAACATCACACAAAGCAAATCTATAGAAAGTTAATAGAATTATTTTTCACTATATTTTTTTTAATTCGTTGCCGGATGCAAAAAAATTTGGCAAAACACTCTACTCGTGTGAACAAATATATATTGGAAGGACAAAATTGTGCGTATAATTGCTTATTCCCATATTGGGTCTGATGGTCTCGGTGTTATGGTTGATGACAAAGGGTTTGTGTCTCTAGCCAAAGCAGCGCCAGATATGCCGATTACAATGATGGAACTGCTAGGAATCAATGATTGGCAATCTGAAGTTGCTTCGGTCATTAAGGGAAAAGAAGCTGATTTAACTCTTGAAGACGTTCAACTGTTGCCCCTAGTTTCGAATACTCCTGTACTTTGGTGCGTTGGTGTGAATTATAAAGAACATCAAGATGAAACGGGAAGGGGTGCGCAAGAGGAACCTATGTTCTTTATTCGTACTAATCATGGATTGATAGGTGCCTATGATCCAATAATTCGACCTAATATATCTCATCAGCTTGATTTTGAGGGCGAATTGGCAATTATTATTGGGAAAGGCGGTCGGCATATCGCCAAAGAGAATGCGCATGAACATATTGCTGGATATACTATTTTTAACGATGCAACCATACGAGATTGGCAAAGGCATACGATACAGTTTTGTCCGGGAAAAAATTTTGAAGGCACGGGTCCCTTAGGCCCTTGGATGATGACACCGGACGAATTTGGTGATCCCTATAAGCAGACGTTAACAACTAAGTTAAATGAAGAAACGGTTCAGTATACGAGTATAGCCGATATGGATCATAAAATTGACAAGCAGATTGAATATTTATCGACTATTCACACTTTGCGTCCGGGTGACATTATAAGTACTGGAACACCAGGAGGGGTTGGTTCAAGGCGTGAGCCACAATTATGGATGAAGCCAGGTGATACAGTAACAGTGGAAGTTAGTAATCTTGGAATTATTGAGAATAAAATTGAGCAAGAGAAATAACCATATTAGGTTTCTAATTCAGAGTTCCAAAATGCTGTGATTTTAGTTTTCGAGATTGTTAGATTTAATTAATTAGATCTTTGGTATCGATTTATATGATAAGATATTCTTTTGTCTTAAAGTTACTGCGCAATAGAACAGGATAGGTTTTCGTTGAAATCGCTTCACGCATCAGTTCCATCCATTGATTCAGTTCTGCGCCGAGATATGGTCGCACCCCTGATTAGCCAATATGGTAGGTCTTTGGTAACCGAAGCAGTGCGGAGTGTTATTGATGATATTCGGATTGCTATAAGTGATTTAGCTGATGAAGCTATTCCACTATTGAGTGATGAACATATTTTTGCAACTCTAGAGAGCTATTTATCGCGAGCAGGTGGCCATTCACTTAGAAAAGTATTTAATTTGACGGGAACGGTATTACACACAAATCTTGGACGGGCAATGCTTGCTGATGAGGCTATTGAAGCAATGATGGAAGTTGCCAGTGGTTTTTCAAACCTTGAATATGATCTTGAAACAGGTAAACGCGGTGACAGGGATGTTCATTTAGAGAATCTTCTGTGCAAATTAACTGGAGCTGAAGCTGCTACCGTTGTTAATAACAATGCTGCTGCAGTTCTTTTGGTGTTAAATGCCTTGGGGTTGCGCAAGGAGGTTTTAGTTTCTCGTGGTGAGTTAATTGAGATAGGTGGTGCATTTAGAATACCTGATATAATGACACGTGCTGGTTGCAAGCTTGTTGAGGTGGGGACAACCAATCGAACCCATGAAAGTGATTTTGAGAATGCCATTACCACGAAAACAGCTT
>JADHRD010000054.1 GCA_016777585.1 Rhodospirillales bacterium
TCACCTTCGGGCGGACCTTCTCCATCAGGTGGACCTTCTTCGCCTTCGGGCGGAACTTCCTCCTCTTCACCTTCTGAAGCGGCTTCCTCACCTTCGGGCGTTTCTTCCTCTCCTTCTCCTTCAACCGGTTCTTCACCTTCCCCCTCCGCCGGAGCCTCTTCTGGCGGCGCTTCATTATTCTCTGTTGGCCTATTTCCCTGCGCATCGCGCGGCGGTGGCGGTGGCGGCAAGCTCTTTAGAGCAGTACTAAAACGAGCTGTGATGGTTGCTACTGGAATAATAACGGGAGGAGCGGGGACCTGAAATGCACTTGTTATAGAAGTTGTAGCACCGGCTTGGTTGAGAACCACTGTTCCAGCTCCGTTAGATACCGATATTTCTCCCACACTACCATCATCATCAGGAAGTAGTGATATCGTGTTAGCTTGACCTTCCGCAGCGGCTGATCCAGCTACCTTAGTTCCCCTAATTCCAAGTGTTGCCACTGGGGTCTTAAGAACCATCGCATCAGGGCCGGTTTTAGCAATCTGGCCTGATACGAAAGAGAAAACTCCTTGAACCACTGAAATTGTCGCATTGCCTTCTTGCGAATTTGGATCAAATGTAACGTCATCCATTACCATTCGTCCGGAATCAGCCAAAGATAATACGCTATCATCTTCTAGGACAATACCTAAGGCACCCTTGGGACCGGTCTCGAGTATGTCGCCTGAAAAAATGTTTGATCCCGCTTTAAGGACAATTTCTGTACCATCTGCACGGGTGGCTGTTGCAGTCCCTGTAAGAGACTCAATTTGTCCGATCGGCGTTGCGGCCCCCTGGGCAAGTTGTTGTCCATCTATATTTTGTGCGAATTGGCCTGGAGCTAATGGACCCGCCAACTTATTTGCTAGATTTCCAGTTATCACGGCCCCATAGTCAGTTTGCAGGTTAGGCATGAATCCGGAGGAAAAATAGTCAACCAACAAGGTCTTTTGACCTTCTTCTCCTATAAGTAATAGATCAGGGCCTTGACGTATAAAATCTGCTTTAAGTAGCCATGAGCCCTCAAAACTTATGTTTTGATTATTTTCCACCTGCACAACATCGGTGTTAAAATCCAAAGAGGCCTCAGTCTCCATCTATTGTCCTTGTCAAAACTATCCAAGATTCTAAATTAACTTTAAAAATTTAATTTATTTAATGTGTATTCTCTTAATTAAACTATACCTAGTAAATTTAAGCTGAAACATGTTATTTTAGTGCATTTAATTTCAATCGGCCAATAGCGTTTATAAGAGTAAAACGCGCTATCAGCACATCAACTTCAACGGCAGACGCATCGCTCTGAGCATTTGTGAGAGCTGTTTCTCCGTTTAAAACGTCTAAAAGAGACCTATTGCCAAGTTTTCGCTCTTTTCGGGCAAGCTCTAAAAATTCAGATGAGATTGTTGCTTGGTTTCTAAGAAACCAGCGCGTTGATTTTGCTGTTTTTAAATTTGCCCAAGCGTCTCGAACTGATTGTTCTATTAAGTCTCTTGTCTCGGCAACTTTTAGACTAGCAGATGTCGCATCATTCTTCGACGCTTTGAGTGTATTGATAGCGGTAAAACCTAAATTAAATGGAAATGTCATCTGAACTTTTAAGCTCTTGTCTTCCTGATGACCGATAGCACCCCCCGCATTATGTTTATAAAGTGTTGAAGCAATAACATCGAACTTCGGATAGAATGATGATGATTTAGTCGAATTAATAGTTTCCATTGCAATCGCAGCGCCCATGTCTGAAGCCCTTAGTTTTGGGTTTCCTTTCAAAGCTATTTTTACCGCGTCTTCAACAGTTTTTGGAATCATACCCTCGACTAATTTTGGTACTTTTAGGTTTTTAAAATTGCTCGGATCATTGCGAAATACGGACCTGTATGCATTCCGTGCAACGGATAAGGCGCCTTCAGCGCCAACCCTGCGCGCTTGTGCTCCAGATAATGTTGCCTTCGCTTGCAATGCGTCAGACGATATTCCAGCACCTTTTTTAACCAAAGCATTCTCGAGCTCAGTTTGTTTTTTTATATTAATCTCTGATTGCCGGGCATAACCTAAACCGCGCCAAGTCCTGATTACGTTGAGATATGATGTGGCTCCGCGCAATATTAAATCTTGTTTAGTGGACTCTAAAAGGTAGTCGGAGGATTTTACTGCAAAATCTGCAGCATTTACTGCAGAATTAGTAGCGCCAAAATCCCATAAAAGTTGGTTTACTGTTAAATCTGCTTGCCTTGAAATTAGATCTGTATCATCCGTACCCGATGTTTTATTTTGTTTTTCTTTTCCGTAATGGCTTGTAATTGTGGCAGTTGGAAACCAAGCTCCTTTAGAAACTTTTAATCTTTCCTCAGATGCCGTCAGATCATTTTCAGAAGCTACCACTAAATTATGACTCTTTAATAGGGGAACCAGTAATTCTTTTAGTGTTTTGCCCTCTGAGATATTAATCAATAAAGCGCTAAAAACCATAACTAATAGACTGGTTTTAACCGCCTGTAATGATATTTTGAAAATTGGATACAACTCTAAACTCTCGTAATTCTATATTTAACGTGTGAGAGTTAGCAATTTTTGAGACCAATGTCACGATGAAAAAATATAAATAACTGCACAAGATTATACTAAAACATCTATAGAACTGTTCAATGAACTTTGATTTTTATACAATGATTCTATCACTTTTCCCTAAGGTTACCTTAAAAGGCTAAGTCCGCTTTAAAAGGGGTGATTTTTCAACGCAGAACGAGATTATTCGCCCTTGAGTTGTTGTTCAGCCCAGATGACCCTAAGGTCCCTCCTGTCATCAAAATCATTAATTCCTAGCCAGGTCTCGTAGAAAGAAGACTCCATGTAAACTACCTTGACATTTTTTTTTGTGCGTTCAATGGCTTTCTTGGTTCTAAAAATTAGCGCTTTATGCACTAGATGCGATTTTAAAATATCAAAAATCTCGGGCTCATAAAGTGAAAAATCGTCATCATTTAGAAATCTTATTAAAATAACCTTGCTCGCCTGATTATGAGAGGAATAGTCAATTTCATCAATGATTAACGACTCAATATATGCGTCGATGAGTTTTAGGAAGCTGAGTTGATCATTCGTCTTTGCCGCTATTGTAGGGAATAAAGTATAAAATTGGGTTTGGCTTAGACCAATTGAATTTAGTAAGGATTCGATTGTTTGTGACATAAAAAAATTCTTATCAAACTGAACTCTTTTGATCAATATTTGTTTCTTTTGAGTTAAAACTTACAAAGTCCAAATAAAAAAAATAGTTGTTTTTGTGGCTGCAAATTTGCTAGATGAGTAGCACTATTGATAACCTGAAAGTTTGAACCAATGAGTGAGAAAAAAACGGCTATTAAGAACAAAAAAAATAATAAAGAAGCCCCAGAAAAAAAGACTAAAAAAGATAATGAGAAAACGACAGATGTTGGTGATAAAAAAATAAATACTGATGAGGTTACATCTTCAGAGAAAGTTGATAAAGATAAACCCAAGTCAGCATCGCAATCGTCAATTAGCCATTTTTCTAGTGTCGCTACACCAGCGTATCGAGAGGGTTGGGCTGCTATTTTCGGAAATAAGGGCGTGAAGAAAAAGAGTGGTGCTAAGAATTCTTCAATAAGTTTGCCCGCTAATTTTATTCTTGAAGATGAAGAGCTTGGCTTAGAAAATAAAAAAGCGATATACGCAGTGTTGCAAAAAAAGTTAAGAAAACGAGGAGTAAGTTTAGCCAAACTCAAAAAGGAAGGTAGAATGTCCTTCAGAGTTGAATGTGAAATTATAGGGAAATAAAAATAATTATTTTGTTCTGTGTTGAGAAAGTGGCTAGCTTTTAAAGCTTTAATAATGGAAATCAAAAACATAAGGGGACAATGTGTCAATATCTATGGAAGAGCCAGAATGGTCGCAACCAAAAAAAAGGGCAGAGTTCAGACTACTTTTTGAGGATCAGAAAACAAAAATAACTTCTTGGAGATTTGACCCTGGTGATGAAACTGGTTGGCATAAACACAATTATGACTATGTTACGATTCAAAAATCTGGTGGGCGTTTAAAACTCGAAAGTGAAGATGGGGCAGTTAAATTCATTGATTATGAGATCGATAAAACGGACGGATATTTTGCACCCATAAAGCATAACGCAACTAATGTCAGTAAAGAGGAAGTGCGGGTTATTGAGATCGAATACAAGATATAGTTTTTCATCATCCAACGATAAAATTCCAGGTTATTTTCTATGCCTCTTAATTGGTCTCATAAATAACGAAAATTGATATTAACTATCTTTTGTTAAAATTCTTATTAGTGTTCGAGGTAAAAATATTAGGTCTGAACTAACATAAACAAAAAACGAAACTAATATGAATAAATTATGGCCATTTTATTAAAAAAATAAAACTTTTTAATTAGTGTGATGTTCGTCACATATATTTTCGATAAAGTATGATTTAACAATGATAGTTTTTGATGCGTAATATTTTGAGCGATTAAAAATTAGTGGCTTTGATCGTGGAGGATAAAAACCGATCTAAGTTGAATAAAAAATATTTTTTTAATTTAGAGTAAGGAGACTAACAATGGCTGATTTTGACCCAGGGTTTATGGGAGCAATGACAGGCGCAGGGGCGGGTCCAATGATGGATACGTTTCAAGCGGCTGGAGATGCTTTCGGTGGCGCTGTTGCTGATGGCGGCTTAGAAGCTGGTGGCGACGCTTTCATGGATACTTTTTCAACTGCAATTGACGGTGGTGCTATTCCAGGCATGACTACCGAAGTTTTTGAGGGTGCGGTTGATACTTTCATGGATAATATGGATTTTGATGCAATGGGTGATATGTCCTTTGCAGATATGGGTCCAATGATGATGGATGCAATGGGTGATGCGATGCCTGATGGCTTTGAGATGCCTGCCGAAATGATGGATGGCATGGGCGAGATGTTCACTGCTATGGGTGATGCTATGGGTGATGCTGGCATTACACCCGGTGACTTCGCAGAAATGGCTGGTGATTACGATGTTGGTATGGTCGGCGACATGGCTGGCATGACTGGCGACATGGAAGGCGTATCCGGAGATGTTACTGACGTTACGGGTGACATGACTGATGTTATGGGTGACATGACTGGCGCGAGTGGTGATGTTACTGGAATGTCTGGTGATTTTGGTGGTGTTATGGGTGACGTTACTGGATTGACCGGTGACATGACCTTCGTTACCGGTGACGTAAGTGGTATCGAAGGTGACATGGGTGATATGTTTGGTGACATGACTGGCCTCATGGGTGATATGTCTCCTATGATGGGTTGTGGTTCACCTATCACTGGTGATGTTGCAGGAATGGAGGGCGACTTCACAGATTTAGCTGGTGATATTACTGGTTTAACTGGTGATGTTTCTGCAATTTCTGGTGACGTAACGGGTATTACTGGTGACGTAACAGACGTGTCTGGTGACCTTACAGGTGTTACTGGTGATCTAACAGATGTTGCGGGTGATGTGACTGACGTTCAAGGTCCGATTGATGATGTTGCTCCTGGTGATTTTGGTCCTTTTGAGCCAGCTGGTGAGTTTGGTGGTCAGCCTGACGCCTTTAACACTGCAAATGATGATTTTGCTTCACCTGAAGCAACTGAAGCACGAGCAGAAGCAAATGATGCTGTTGAAGTTGGATCTGAAGGCGCTCCTGTTATTGCGGATGCATTCGGTGGTGGCGAGATTGCTGGTGATCCGGTAGCTGCTGTAGCTAATGATATTGAGCCAGCTCCATTTTCAGCCGATGCTGGAGATGATTTTGGTTCTCTGGATAGTGCGTTTAGTGGAGATGCCGCACCAGCTGCGGATATTCCGGGTGATGCGTTTGATGCCGGTCTTGGTGCTGCACTTGATAGTGCGGCTGATCAAGGTGCGGCACCTGGTGCTGATGCTGGGGCTGCTGCTCAAGCTGGAGCAGACGCTGATGCGGCTCTTGCCGGATTGGATGAAGCAGATCCTTCTGCTAATGATACCGAGGGTTCTGACGAAATCGTCTAAATCCTAGTATTGAAAATATCAAAACCCCATCCAGGAATATCTTGGGTGGGGTTTTTTTTATTATTTTTCTTAGTTATTGATATTCACAATCTTTACTGTAGAGCTTTTTAAGCGCCGTTACATCTGTTACCATTAATGTTCTTTTATTTCTCAATATAATTCCTTTTTTGGCTAAATCACTAAAGACCCGCGCAACGGTCTCCCGTGTTGTGCTTGCCTTATTCGCGATATCTTGTTGAAGAGGTAAACATTCAATAATCGCACTATTGTTAACAATCTTGCAAATTTTTAGTTCGTGCAGTAATTCCGCTAGAACCCTATCATTTGCACCTAATGTTACGAGATTGACTATCCTTTCACTTGAAGTTCTAATAACGCTGGCCATCATTGCTATTAGCTTAACTGCGATACTTGGATTGTCCTCAATAGCTTTAAGAAATATATTAGATTGCATTATTGCAACAAACGTGTGCTCAAGTGCGCTAACATTTGATGATCTTGGTGAATTATCAATTGCCGCTAGCTCGCCAAAGCACTGACCCGTATCGAGGATCTCTAGAGTAACCTCTTTACCAGATGATGACACGTTTGAGACGCGAACTTGTCCTTCTATTATAAAATATACGTCGTTTGTTTCGTCTGTTTGTTCAATGATTGTATCGTTTGGGTTATAGTATTTCCAACGACAAAGATCGTTATACTGTTTTAGATTAGAATTATTAAGATCCGAGAATAATTCAACTTTACTTAGTGTTTTAATTTCTGCCAATTTTATCGATTACCTTAATAAATGAGGCAAGTATAAAAAAGAATATTTTTTTGACTTTTACATGCATCTATTTGAATGTATCTATATTCTTAATGTAGTATTATTGAATTTGTAAAGAAATAATAAATAAAAAATAAATAATTCATACTTGATCTAATATACGCTTGTTATGAAACCTTTACACTTTTGGGGTTTTTTGGTAAACAGACAAGTTTAAAAGTTTGTTTATGAATAAAAAAAGTGCCTCCCTAATACTGTTTTAATTTTGATGGCGGTGAATTATGTCCAGAGCATTTAGGTCCTCAGCGATTGCTGTAACGTACATTGCGCGTCAATTCGGTGTTCAAATCAATGTGGATGCGGTAACTGATGCGGTTGAGCGGAGTGGCCTATCAACTCCAAAAGATTTTATAAATTACTTTTATCAATTTGGCGTGTCTGTCAAGTTACGGAAGTTTAAACCAGCAGAATTAATCGAGAAAAAATATATCTATCCATGTGTGGGCGTTATGAAAGATGGAAGATCGCTGATACTCGCTGGGGTTGATGTGAGTGACCAGACCCAGCCTAAAATGATCGCTATTGATCCATTAGATCCAACGGCAAAAGCAGAAAGGATAAATGCACTCGAGTTTCAGAATTCCTGGTCTGGGCAAATTGTTTTGGCATCCAGAAGTTCGGGCGAAGCCTCGAAAGATAGGGAATTTGACTGGAAGTGGTTTTTACCAGAGTTTTGGAGATTTAAGGGAATTATGGCGATGACGTTCATAGTCTCCCTGATAATTCACGCGTTGGGCGTTGCCCCAATCATATACATCCAAATTTCTTTGGATAAAGTTCTCGGATATCAGGCTGTTTCAACACTCTATGTATTAACCTCTGCTATCGTTCTGGCTTTGCTATTTGGTGGGATTATTACCTATGGTCGAGATTATGTTATTAATTACATAAGCACTACGATAGAATCTCGAATAACCGGGGATGTTTTTGATAAATTGCTAGATTTGCCAGCACAAACGTTTCAGACCTCAAGCGCAATGGAAATGGAGGGTAAGGTTCAAGCAGTTTTGGGCGTACGATCCTTTATATCGAGGCAGGTACTGACTAATTTATACGACGCGACGGGAATATTGGTGTTTACGCCCATTTTATTTGGTTATAGTCCCGTTTTAACCCTAGTTGTGATAGGATTTGCTGTTCTTCAGGGGCTCATTGATCTTTTTTCAAAGATAAGGCAACGTGAACTTGGCAAAGCTACTGGTCAAGCTAATAGTAAAAGAATATCTAATCTTAGGGAGACAATCTCAGGCATAGATAGTGTAAAAACCTTATCTCAAGAGTCAATTCAGAGGAAAGAATGGAGATCTTCCGCTGCGGGCTCTATTCGTCGTAATTTTGATAGTTTGACAGCAGGAAATATGACAAGTGCCATTAACGGCACATTATCTAGTTTAATGACTGTGGCGATTGTGTTTACAGGAATTAATTTGGTTTTTGCGGGCTCGTTGTCTGCCGGTGCCATAATTTCGTGTAATATGCTTGGTGGTAAAATTGTTTCTCCAATCAAGGGGTTAATTACTTTTTTTGCAGATACAAGCACTATAGCGGGTGCCATGGACCAAATTAAGTCTGTGTGGAATGCAAACCCCGAGAGAGCTAGTGGAGGAAGTCAGCACGTAATCACTGGAAACCTTGAATTGAGAGATGTAAAAGTAAAGTTTGGTGACCATGATGCTTTAGCGAAGGCAACAATGTCGATACCGGCTCGAAAAAAGATTGCGATTGTTGGACCTTCTGCCAGTGGAAAATCAACATTGCTTAGGTTATTGCAAGGTCTCCTTAAACCTAATGAAGGACTTGTGGAAGTCGACGGTAATAACATGGCCAGTTTAGATCTTACGCATTATCGCAGTCAGGTTGCACTTGTTGATCTTTCTCCAACTTTTTTCAGTGGCACAATTGAGCAGAATATCCGAAGAGTTAGGCCAAATATTAGCGTTCGAGAGTTTGATGAGGTAATAGAAAATTCTGGTTTAGGAATCTTATCCAAAGATTTACCAGATGGTCTGAGTACAGAATTAGATCTAACCGGTGGGAATCTGGCTCAGGGTCATAAAATTGCTGTAGCACTAGCGCGAGCTTTGGCCACAGATCCGAACCTTTTAATGTTAGATGAGACTTTTAATACAATGGATAAGAAAACCCAAGTATATTTAAAGGGCAAGATGGATGCCATTGGTTCGGGAAAAACTTTGATCGCAACTATTCATGATTTTAGATGGTTGTCCCAGTTTGACTGGATAGTAGTCTTGGAGAATGGAAGTGTTGTTGGCCAAGGCGAGCACGAGGAGCTTATGAAAAACTGCCCACTTTACGTTGAAATGTGGGAACTGGAAAAACAAATAGCAGATGACGTGTAAATGTCAGTCGATTCAATAACATTGAGGTATTTTATCTAATGGCCCCGAAAAATTTTTATCCTAAAGGCGGTTTTGTTTTCCGAGAAGGGGAAAGTGCCGACTATGCATATGTTCTGAAAGAGGGATCTGTTGAGATTTTGAAGACCTCAGCAGACGGAGACCTAATTTTAGCAACATTATCCGAACCAAATACAATATTTGGAGAAATGGCATTAATTGATGGCGCCCCAAGAAGTGCCAGTGCTAGAGCCTCGGTTGACTCAAAAGTTGATGAAGTAAAACAGGACGCATTCTTAAAATATATTGCACAAAAGCCGAATGCCGCACTCAATATTATGAAACAATTATCGACCCAGTTGAGGGATGCCAACAAAGCTGTTTCTAATGCGGGTAGCTCTCTTGAAGAAGATTTAGGAGAAATGGTTACTGACATAAAACAGGTTTCAGAGGATGTAGATGATACCGATGCGATATATGATAGTCCAGCGTCGAAGCCTGTAATGCTTACTCTTGGAGCCGTACTTACAGCCTTTGTTGTTGCTTTTGTATTTGCGACATCATTGTCTGTTGATACTACTGTTTCAGCTAGAGGCAAGTTTACCGCGGAAGTTCCGAATGTGGGTGTTCAGTCTACTTCCAGTGCAACTGTTAGAAAGCTTTTTGTAAAACGAGGTCAGAGAGTAAAAGAAGGCGAAATGATTGTTTTGTTGGACAGTACGGCAGCAGACTCGGATTTAAAAGGCAATGATGATAAACTTGCCGCGGTTAATGGTAGGCTTAGACGCCTCAAATTAGAACAACAATTGATCGAGAATGACGGCTCCGTGCCGGGTAATCATGGATTGAGTCCTCTTGCACTTGATATCCTCCAAAAGAAAGTAGGACAATATCGCTCTAAAATGAGTTCATTCAATTCAAAATTAGCAAAAATTGAAAAAGAGGTCATTAAAGCTAAAAATGACGTAATTTCAGCGGAGAAAACCGTAAAAATTACTATGAAACAATATAAGCTAAAAAAGAGAATAGAGTCGGCTAAGAAAGAACTTTTTGATAAGAAAGTCGGATCAATGTTAAGTTACCTGCAGGCACAAGACGCAACACTAGCGGCAAGCCGTGCAAACTTGGGAGCATCTGATACTGTAGATGCAAAAAAGTCAGCATTGTCAGCTAAGCTATCTGATAAGGGCACGTTGCAGGCTGATCTTGATGAATTTGTTGCAAAATGGTCGTCAGGGCTCGGAGAAAACATTTCAAAGGAGCAGGAACAATTTGCTCAATTGACACAATCAGCTTTGAAACTCAAACAGAACGTTGATAATATTGAAGTTAGGGCTCCTGCTGAAGGTGTTGTCTTAGAGGTGCCAACAATTTCTCAAGGATCAATTGTGCGCGAAGGCGATGTACTTGTAACTTTGGTACTGTCTAATCAAAAGTTGGCCTTTGAAGTTGATGTGGACCCAAAAGATATAAGCGACGTAAAAAAAGGTGCGGGTGTCTCCGTGAAACTAGATGCTCTTCCTTTTCAGCAATATGGAGACATTAAAGGAACGCTTACGTACCTGTCAGATGATGCGTATACAGAATCTTTGTCTGGAGAAAAAGGATCATATTATAGAGGCAGAGTGTCCATCAACGCGGAGGAACTCAGTACATTACCATCAACATTTACTCTCACCTCTGGAATGGGCGCTAGTGCTGATTTAAAGGTTGGCGAGCGTAAAATAATTACATATCTAACCCACCCCATTCTAAAGGGCTTGTCCTCTGCATTTAGTGAACCAGATTAGTTTGGCAACGGAACTATTTTGTCCACATGTGTAGAGGATTAAAAAAAAGGCTAACTGAAACAGTTAGCCCTTTATAATATTTTCTTTATCTTTTTTTATGAAGAATAATACATTTGGAATTCTATTGGATGAGTAGTGTGCTCGAGAGCGTATACCTCTTCCATTTTGAGGTCGATATATCCATCAATTTGGTCATCTGAGAAAACATTCCCAGCCTTTAGGAAGTCCCGGTCCTCACCAAGGGCAATGAGTGCCTCGCGCAGAGAGCCACATACTGTAGGAACATCTGCCACCTCTTCTGGGGGAAGTTCATAAAGGTCTTTATCCATTGCTTCGCCTGGATCAATCTTATTTTGTATTCCATCCAATCCGGCCAATAGCATAGCTGAAAAGGCTAAATAAGCGTTTGCCGTCGCATCTGGAAAACGAATTTCAACTCTTTTTCCAGCGGGAGACGCAGAGTATGGTATCCTGCATGAAGCTGATCTATTGCGGGCGGAATAGGCTAATAATACCGGTGCTTCAAAGCCTGGTATAAGTCTTTTATAACTATTTGTTGATGGATTTGAGAAAGCATTGATGGTTTTTGCATGCTTAATAATGCCGCCAATATAGTTTAGAGCCGTGTCTGAGAGATCGGCATACCCTGAACCTGCGAATGCTGGTTTACCATCCTTCCAAATCGATTGGTGAGTATGCATTCCTGTGCCATTATCCCCAATAATTGGTTTTGGCATGAACGTAGCCGTTTTCCCATAAATATGGGATACCATTTGTACAACGTATTTATAGGCCTGCACGTTATCCGCGCTTTGAACTAAAGTATCGAATTTAATGCCAAGCTCATGCTGGGACGGGGCTACTTCATGGTGGTGTTTCTCCATGGTGACACCCATTTCTTGCAAAGTGGTTACCATTTCTGATCTAAGATCTTGACTAGAGTCAACGGGCGGTACAGGGAAATATCCACCTTTCACTCCCGGACGGTGACCTGTATTTCCGTCTTGAAATTTTCTTCCAGAATTATATGGTCCTTCATCATGATCAACCTTATAGAAAGTATGGTTCATTGATACTTCAGAGCGAACATCATCAAAAACAAAAAATTCTGGTTCCGGTCCAAAATATGATGTATCTCCTATTCCTGTACTTTTTAGATATTGTTCGGCTCTCTTTGCCGTTGAACGAGGATCGCGAGAATATAACTCTCCGGTCATTGGATCACGAATATCACAAATCATAATCATTGTTGGTTGAGCGGAAAATGGGTCCATGACACAGGTAGTTGCATCTGGTATTAATGCCATATCTGACTCGTTAATGGCTTTCCAGCCAGCAATCGAAGATCCATCAAAAAAAATGCCATTTTCAAATGCATCTTGATCTATTGTTTCTGGTAATTGCGTTAGGTGTTGCCATTTTCCCCGAGGATCAGTAAATCTTAAGTCAATATGGCGAACGTCGTTCTCCTTGACGACCTTTGCAACGTCTTCTGGAGTTTTGCAATCAAACGACATAATGTTTGTTCCTTTCTTATTAAAAAATGAGAGAATAATATTACAATATAAATTTGTCGAATCAAATAGCCTCTGATCCTCTTTCACCCGTGCGAATGCGAATAGCTTCATCTATAGAACTGATGAAAATTTTACCGTCACCTATCCTGCCTGTATGAGCCGACTTTTGAATTGCATCGATAGCTGCATCTAATTGGTCATCGTCAACGATCAATTCAATTTTTACTTTAGGTAAAAAATCCACGATATATTCTGCACCTCTGTATAGTTCTGTATGGCCTTTTTGACGTCCAAAACCTTTGGCTTCAATAACTGTTATTCCTTGCAAACCAATTTCTTGAAGCGCTTCCTTTATCTCATCTAATTTAAATGGTTTTATAATAGCTTCAATTTTTTTCATATCACACCTTTTTCTAAAAGAATCAATCTCTATTAAATTTTCTAACTTCTGTCAAAACAGCTAAACTTGGGCACACGAAATAGACACCATATTATCTAATAAGCACGTCTCATGCCAGTTTCTAAGTTTTTTAAAAAACAACAAAAACATGATACTCTAGGGGTTGATGTTAAAATTATGACTAAGCAGTTATAACAGTATGATTAATTAATAGGCAACTGCATTTTAAAAAGGCTACAACGAAAATCTTTTCAATTAATGTATATTGTTTAAACTACAAGTTACACAAGGAGACATTTATACTTGAAACAGACCAATCAGTTACTCGGCGAATATGGCACAACTATATTCACCACAATGTCAGCTTTAGCCGTTGAATTCAATGCAATAAATTTAGGCCAAGGTTTTCCTGATTCAAATGGACCTGATGATATTTTAGATGAAGCAGTTCGGGCTATAAAATATGAGTCTAACCAGTATCCTTCTATGATGGGTATAAAAGAACTACGGGAAGCTACTGCAAAACACTCTAAGAATTTTTATGATATTGATCTTGATTGGGAGAACCAGACGATGATCACCGCGGGCGCTACCGAAGCTATTGCATCCTCGCTCTTCGGGCTTATAAACCCCGGTGATGAAGTGATAATGATTGAACCTTTATACGACTGCTATCTGCCTATGGTTCGTCGTGCAGGGGGGATACCTAAGCTCGTTAGAATTGAACCCCCTAATTGGCAATTGCCCTATGAAGAATTAGAGGCAACTTTCTCTCCTAAAACAAAGCTAATTATACTTAATTCTCCAACAAACCCTGCTGCTAAGGTTTATAAGTTGCCGGAATTAGAGTTTATTGCGTCTCTAATAGAAAAATATGATGCTTATGCAATCTGCGATGAAGTTTACGAGCATTTAACCTATGATGGAGCTAGGCACATTCCCTTAATAACGCTGCCGGGTATGTATGAAAGGTGTGTTCGGATCAGTTCAGCGGGCAAGACCTTTTCAATGACTGGTTGGAAAATTGGTTACTCAATAGGTGCTCCCAAACTAATTGAAGCGGCTTCAAAAGCTCATCAATTTTTAACATTTACAGCGCCGCCAAACCTACAATATGCGGTTGCACGTGGATTAAAAAAAGAAAAAGACTACTTTTTTAATTTAGGTAAGGATATGGAACTCAAACGTGATTTACTTACCGAGGGACTGGAGAGTATTGGGTTCAACGTGCTCAGAAGCGAGGGAACTTATTTCTTGGTAGCAGATTATTCCCCTTTAGGTGATTTTGGGCTGGATACTGAATTCTGTAAAACTTTAATTATGGATGCTGGCGTTGGCGCTGTTCCTTTTAGTGCTTTTTACCAGCAAGGGAGAAATGACGATTTAAATAATTTCGTCAGATTCTGTTATTGCAAGAAAAATAATACATTGGAGTTAGCTATTAATCGTTTGGAAAAATACTTTGGTGCAACTTAGAAATTTATTTATTTTCTGAAAAAGATAAAAAAATGACTTTTACTTGACGCTTAAAGACTTCGGGTTTACACAAAAAGAAATATGGCGGATGTAGCTCAACTGGTTAGAGCACCGGCTTGTGATGCCGGGGGTTGGGGGTTCAAGTCCCCTCATTCGCCCCATTTATTCAACTTATGCAACTTTTATGCAGCTCGGCTATTTTTCATCCCATTCTATCTCGTTTCGGAATTTTTTAATAAAAGCTCTTTTTGAAGCATCTTTATTAGCTTTAACATAATCTGAAATTGTTTCGGAAGAGATATTATGCCTACTAAAAGACACGATCTCTAAGAACTAAAGCCAACATTAGCCAAAATGTTGATTTGAAGAAGGTTTTAGAGCTCGGCGTATATAATGGGCTCAAAGGAGGCAGGTATAACATTAAAGAGCCACGTCTGTTTGACTAAATGGGCTTTTTTTTAGTGCTCAAATTGCCTGCAAATCAGGATGTGTATAACAGGCATCTAAATCAAGATAATTTGGCTGCAATACCCAGTCCCGAAAAAGCGCATCCTTTTTGAAATACTCTTGATGAAGACGAAAACCATTGGAACCGCAGGTCCTGAACAAATGCT
The DNA here is from genome assembly GCA_016777585.1 of Rhodospirillales bacterium. Taxonomy (GTDB): domain Bacteria; phylum Pseudomonadota; class Alphaproteobacteria; order Rhodospirillales; family UBA2165; genus TMED23. Next base: position 15,046 of record JADHRD010000054.1, read on the forward strand.
CTAGCTCATCCGGAAGATTGGTATCCGCATTTAAATACCCACGGCCAATATTTGCAATTTCGGTTGATGAAATCGTATCCGCTACTAAGTCGATTAAATCGGTTGCGGTGAGCGTTGAGTATGCAGTTGCTAGTCTTCGCATCAAAACGTAGGAGGTTGCTAATCCTTCACCAAAAATCCATCTTTGGACTTCATCAGTGCCGGAATTGCGGACAGCTGGCAGTTCGTGGGCAACAGCTGCACCTGGATGATAAAGTGCCTTTAAGCCAGCCTCAGCAATAATTCGGCCAACTCCGACGTCTCCGTCACCAGTAAAGTGAAACAGTTCCCTCGGCATACTGCCGGGGTGAAAACCACCCGCATCAAGCATGACTTGTCGTCGGATGAGAAAGTTGCTGCCCCAAACAAAATCGACAGGGATTTCCTTTATCTCAGTGCCAAAATCAAGCATGCCCCAAAGTGCTGACCAGATACCGAGGTTGTTTTCCAAAACCATGTTGTTTTGCCAACTCGGTGGCCTCTGTTCAAACTCAGGGATGATTCGACCAGTGGCTATGCCAATCTCAGGAGACTCGAAGCTCTCCAAAACACATTTAGCCCAACCTGGCGTCGGGCGAACGTCATCATCAATAAAGGCAAGTATCTCGCCATTGGATTCAAATAATGCGCGATGCCAACCAATGAGTTGTCCCGGCCGAGGGTCAAAAATATACTTAAAATGTGGGAAAATATTTGCATACATTTGGCAAACAACTGGTGTTGAATCGCTTGATCCATTGTCGGCGACAAAAATCTCAATTTGATCAAAGGAAATGTTTAATTTAGTGATTGAGTCTATTGCTTTTGCTAATGACCGAGCGCGATTTCTAGTTGCTATAATAATACTTAGATCCACTATCTTAGGGCTCCCCCTTTAAGAATTCAGCAACCGCCCGTCTAACATTATTATCAATGGGGTGATGGGTTGGTTGGTTCTTGAAATCAAAAATCAAAACATGGGAGAAACCTAAAAAACGTTCTGAATGGCTGTAATTAGCGCGGTTTAGCAATTGTAAATAAGCTTTAT
>JADHRD010000055.1 GCA_016777585.1 Rhodospirillales bacterium
GTAAAAACTCGAGGCTGCTAGCCCCAATAACATAATATTAAAGATTGCTCGCCATCCTGTTGAGAGGTCTTTACCAATTATATATTGGTCGTATGAACCAACCGATAAGGCCCATGGAAGAATAAGTGACCCTATTACTGATCCAACAATAAAAAAGGGGAGTGCAATCATCATTCGGCCCGATCCAGCACCGAAGTTGAATAAAACGCCTGATCCACAGCCATTTGCTAATTGCATTCCTATTCCGAATATGAACGAACCTATAAAAAGCGATATTGAAATAGGTGCGAAAGACCCCGTGGCGTCAATACCCCAGAGTTCTGCTGGAATAAAGATAGCTGCACATAATGCTGCCAAACTAAAGTGTGCGACCAACGCAGTAGAATTACCATTTTCAAGAAAATTCCGCCAGCCTGAAGCAAAGCCATATTGAAAATATAAAAATATACCTCCAGCGCAAATACCTAAACAAAGTAAGATTAATCCAGAAAGTCCGCTATCTAGAGAAATAAGGCCAGCAACGATAAATAAAATTCCAGTGTAAAAAATAGTACCAAATAGTTCGATATTTGACCGATTAGGAACCTTGTTCATCGCTGCCTCTTAAGAATTAAAATAAAACTATTATCGAAAGTACGGACGAAAATCTATCCAAATATTTCTGAAAAAAATGATTTTATCTTATATAGATTTGACTGATTATGATCTACTTTTCGGCTTGCATCGGCCGTCCATTCCACCATGCTTCCATCATAAAGTTTAACATTTTTATTTCCCAGCACTTCTGATAGTGCAAACCAATTAGTTGCGGCCCAATGCCCAGTGTTGCAGTATGATATAACTGGTTTGGAAGTTACCTCGCTAAAAAGATCATTCAACTCAGTTTTGTTCTTAAGTTGATTTGATGCGGGATTATAAGTCTTGGCCTGAGAAATTAATTGGGCTCCTGGGATATGTCCGAAACGTTCTGCTTTTTTATGCTTTTTCTCGCCGATAAACTGTTCTTTGTTCCTACCATCAAGCAGGATGATGTCACTTTTTGCGCCAGAGACTTTTGCAACGTCAGCAGTAGAAGCATAGAGTGATGCATTAAATTTAGCTGTGAAATTACCTCGTATATTTTTTTTTGTGTTTCCCTTAGATATCAAAGAGGGATATTTCTTCAACCATAATTTGTAGCCACCATCTAGAATTGAAACTTTAGCATGTCCAAAAACCTTAAATGTCCAATAAGCACGAGCAGAAGAACCAAAATCAGTTGAATTCTCTCCCGCTGGTATTAAAACAACATGGCTGCTATTAGAGACACCAAGTTTTTCAGCTAAATTTTCAAATTCCTTTTGAGTTGGAAGAAGTCCAACCACACCTTTTCTCTTCGTTCGCCATCCATCTTTCAAATAATCAGAATGAATAGATCCTGGTATGTGACCTAATTGGAATGTTTTAAAAGAACCCCCATCAATTTTATTGCGAAGGTCGATCATCACTAGGGCATCATTTTGTAAGTTTTTCTTTAGCCAAGTAGTGTCTACTAAAGGCCGCGCATGTGCACTAATACTTGTAAATATTAAGAGCGTTATGGATACAGCATATACTTGTATTTGTTTCATTTTAATCTCCTTGAATTCAGTTTAATACACTATGTAATGTATAATTTATATATATACAATATAATAATATAAATATAATTTAATTACAAATATTTAGTGTATTATATATTCATGTTATGTGTTGGCTTATTAAGTTGAAAATTTTATTATGAACTTTTAAATAATCCTATAAAGCTCTCTTCTTCTAGGTACTTTAAAGCTACTCGGCATCCTATAATTATTGAGAGGAATGCTATAAAAGAGCTGGTTGCGAGAGTTGATAATCCAGAGATGCCTTGGCCAATGGTGCACCCAAGAGCTAAAACGCCGCCAACTCCCATTAAGGCCGCGCCAACGATATGATTAATAAGGTCTTTTTGTGTAGAAAAAGATTCTATTCTAAACTCTCCTCGAATCTTTGCAGTGATGAATGATCCAAATATCACACCGCCCACAGATGCTACTCCAAAGTTAACTGTTGAACCTGTAAAAGTCATAAGATATTGAATAGCTTCACCAATAGGTGCTACGAAAGTAAACGAAGAGAGGGGTGTGGGTTCAAATTCGTCCTTCCCTATGATCCCAGTAGTAAACCAGCCCAATGCGATTAAAATACCAATTATTAAACCGGCACTCAAATCTTTGTGGGAAGATCGAAATGAGCGACTTGCCATGCAAAAAATTATAAGTAAAGACGATATAGTTGAGGCTATCACAACCTCTGCCAATCCCTCTCTTATATTTATTATCATTCCTAAGAATTCCAGAACGCTCTGCGATTTAAGACCACTTTGTTTAAGATCAACAACAGTTAAGAGCTCAAACTCCTGTCGTAATGGACCAAGCAGTCCTCTTAATGTCATATACGCAAATAGTCCTAAAAATATAAAAGTAATTAGAGACTTTAAACTCCCTGCACCGATTCTCACTAATATTTTATTTCCGCAACCACCTGTTAGGGTCATTCCAAATCCAAACATTAGTCCACCGATTATCGCACCTACCCAGCTGAAATTTGGACTTAAATAAATAGAATTATTTAAATTTATGACTGAATTAAAATGCATTAACTGGCTTAAAAGCAAAGCAATTGATATCGATAGAATCCATGCCCTGAAGCGGTTCCAACTCCCGATGAATATAATATCTGAAATAGCTCCCATAGTGCAAAAATTTGTAGATTGTGCCGTCGTGCCAAAAATTATTCCTAGAGCAAATCCTATGCTTGCGACCAATAATTCAATAGGAATGTCTTCCACAAAAACACCTCTCTTGTTATCGAAAATAGTATAAATTATATAATAATTATTGTTCGCATTTCAGCAATAAAACTATTGTATTTCTTCGTCAACAAAACATTTTCTGGCGAAATAAAGTTTCTTTTTTAACTTTTCTTAGACATTTTTTTCCTAAGTGTTAATATCAAAACATATAAATAAATTGTATAGTATATTATTAGCCTTTGGGAGGGAATACCTTGAAAATATATAAGAATTTTGTGTCCGCTGCTTTAGTGACTGCAGCATTTAGTCTTTCTAGTGCTTCAATTGCGAACGCGGGGTTTTATGACGGAAAAGACGTAACCGTTATCGTTAATGCTGGTGCCGGCGGTGGTCTCACTCGTAACGGCCGTACATTGAGTACTTATATGAAAAAATATCTTGGTATAGACACCAACATGATAATTAAAAATGTTGCTGGCGGTGGGGGTGTAAAAGGATTTAATTTTCTTACAGAAAAAACTAAGGCAAACGGATTGACTATTCTTTTCGGCTCGGGCCAACAAATGGCACAATTATTAAAATTAAGGTCTGTTAGATTTGATTTTGGAGACATTGCATTTATTGGTGCTGCTGAGTCAAATTACATTACGATTGCACGATCTGATTATAAACCTGGTATAAAAAAAGCTAGCGATATTTTAAATGTTAAAAAAATGATTGCAGGCGGACGTGGTACGACTGATGGCCTCGGTATTTGGGCTCGTTTACCTCTAATGATTCTTGGTGTTGATACGCGCTATGTCACTGGTTATCGAGGACAACCCAAGCTAAATGCTGCTATTCGCTCTAAAGAAATTGGCTTATTGGCGACCGGCGGTATTGGTTATTTTGCATTTTATGCTGATACAATTATAAAATCAGGAGAGGCGACCCCCCTTTATTTTCATGCAGCTCTAAGAAAAGATGGTAAGTATAGTAACGCCGGTGGAGTTTTTGGGAACGTAAAACATTTTAGTGATTTCTATAAAGAAACCCATAACGGCAAGTTGCCAACTGGACCTCTTTGGGAAGCTTATGAATGGCTCTCAATGTATAATACAAGACCATTTGGAATGTATGCAATGAAAGCTGTAGGCGATGCTCGGATATCAGAGCTCAGGAATGCTTTGAAGAAAACTGCTGCTGATGGCGCTTATAGAGCTGCATATAAAAAGCAAAATAAGTCAGACCCTCAGTTTTTGATTGGAGCTGACGGTGAGTTTTTAATGTCAGAGTGGAAAAAAATTAGTCCCGGAGCTTTGGCCGGCCTTAAGAAGTTAACAGCAAAGAAAAAGAAGAAGGGTGGTAAGAAAAAGAAATAAGTGTGATATAGAATGGTGCGATATATTCTGCTCGCACCAATTTTTTCCAATTTAATTTAAAAAAATAGGTATAAAGATTAGTTCAGGATGGGTAAATGACTGAAGCGCTAATTGAGGGTTTTCTGTTAGTTTTTTCATGGCCAGCGATTGGTTTTTTAGTCTTAGGATGTTTTTTAGGTATCTGGCTTGGTGCTGTACCTGGTCTTGGTGGTATTATTGGACTTGTACTTTTGCTGCCTTTTACTTTTGGTATGGATACAGTCCCTGCCTTTGCTCTATTACTAGGAATGTTTGCGGTGACCTCGACCAGTGATACCATTGCATCGGTTATGTTGGGGATACCAGGAACTGCTGCGTCGCAGGCAACCATATTGGATGGATACCCGCTTGCGCAACAAGGAAAGGCTGCACGTGCCTTTGGAGCTGCTTTTACCGTTTCTGCTCTCGGAGGAGTATTTGGCGCGATAATTTTAGCTTTCTCACTCCCATTAATTTTACCTGTTATAAAATCGTTTGCGTCACCCGAACTATTTATTCTGGGTTTACTCGGTTTGGCCATGGTGGGTTCATTAAGTGGTGCTTCAATATTAAAGGGTTTGTCGGTTGCCCTATTGGGCATTCTACTCTCTACTATTGGTTACGGAGTAGCCGAATCTATTCCCCGATATCATTTTGAGACAGACTACCTTTTGGATAAACTTCCTTTGATTCCAGTCGTTCTAGGATTATTTGCCATCCCTGAACTAATGGAGCTTGCCATTCGAAACGTTTCAATCTCCAGAATACCAAAAGGCGAGGCCACTGACGGTGGAATGCTTGAGGGTGTGAAAGATGTTTTCCGAAATTGGTGGTTGGCTATGAGGTGTGCAGCTATTGGAACTTATATTGGTATGCTCCCAGGCTTAGGAGCGGCAATTGTTGATTGGGTTGCTTATGGTCATGCAGTACAAAGTGCTAAAGATAAGTCAAAATTTGGTCATGGGGATATTCGTGGTGTTATTGCTCCAGAAGCTGCCAATAACGCGACCAAAGGGGGGTCTTTAATTCCAACTGTGGCGTTTGGAATACCTGGAAGCTTGGGTACAGCAATTTTACTTGGAGCTCTTCTCATACAGGGATTAAAACCGGGTCCGGAAATGCTAACAACGGAACTACACATAACGTTCAGTATGGTTTGGACCATCGTATTAGCTAATATTTTGGTAGCCGGCTTGCTAATGCTTTGGAGCAAGCAGGTTGCAAAAATTGCCTTCTTACCAGGTCATTTGATTGTTCCAGGTGTTATTTTATTTGTTTTCTTAGGTGCTTGGCTTGGTTCCGGTTCATTCGGTGATTGGATAACCTGTTTGTTAATGGGCATTGTTGGGTTCGTCATGAAAAGGGGAGGTTGGCCACGCCCACCGTTGATATTGGCTTTAATACTCGGTAATATAATGGAGAATTCATATCAAATTAGCATGTTAGCATATGATGGCTTTGGTTGGTTAACTCGCCCAGTAGTTCTTATTGTAATTTTTCTAATCATAGTCACTATAATCTTATCTGCGCGCGGCATAACAAAGAATAAAAAATCAAAAAAAGAATCCATAAAGTCTCAAATCAATCGGGATAAAGATTTAGATGAGCCATCTGAAGGTGGCGCAATTAATCCAATAATCTCTTTTCCATTCGCAATATTGTTATTTTTATTGTTTTGTTGGGCTGCATATGAGGCAGATTCTTGGCCTGATTCGGTTCGAGAGTTTCCAATAATGTCAGCTGTTCCGGGCGCCGTGATGGTTTTCTTTATTTTATTCTTTGATGGCAAAAAACTTCTGAGTGAAATAACTTTTCATGGGAATTTCTCATCTGCCCTCAAATATAGTAGCGAAAAAGCTATGTTAAAGAGTGCAACTCAATTCTTTGGTTATCTTTTAGCAATGGTTTTAATCATGTTGCTTTTAGGTCAGAAAATTGTGCTACCTCTCTTTATATTCGTGTATTTAATGCGATGGGGAAAATATAATTGGCGAATTTCAATTGGGTATGCTTTGGGAGGCTGGGTATTGATGGTTTGCTTCTATGACCGAATTTTGGATTTACTTTGGTATCCTTCTTGGATCTCAACTTGGTTACCTGAGATATTGCCTGCTTGGGTCCCCTCTTGGCTTTTAGTGTAAATTAGAGGATAGAGTTTTTTTAGATTTCAGTTTTAATGTTTGAGGTCTTGTTTGTTCACTTCAGTGTTACCTTATTGTAAACTTATTTGGAAGAAGCTTGCTAGAAGGAATCTTGTTTCATTCATCGGTATGTATAATTTTTAAAATTATAAAAGAGATTTGTTCTTAACATATAAATAATTATAGATAATAGTAGTAAATAATGTTAGGCTTGTTGATCGAACGATCATTAGAGGTTATTTGTATTTGACTATAGAGAGGTGTTATGTCTGGCTCTGAACAAGTAATTAGAACACAAGAATTGCCAATATTAGATCTTAGTAATTTTTTGAAAGGGCAGGATGGTGATTTAGATTTGCTAGCAGATCAGCTATGCAAAGCAGTTGAAGAGTTTGGATTTTTCTTTATTAAAAATCATGGTGTCTCCGAAACCCTTATTAAAGGTGTCTTTTCAGAAAACGAACGTTGGCATAGCCAACCTATGGAGAATAAAGTTGCAATCGCAATCGATGATAATCAGCGCGGTTACATACAACCCAAGGCTACCTTAATTAAACATTCAACCTACAATGAGAATACAAATCTCGATACAAATGAAACTACAGTTTTCGCAACAGACTACGGCGTTGATAATCCGAACCGACAAAAAGGCAAGAGGTTTTATGGAGAAAACCAATGGCCAGAAGACTTACCGGGATTTAAAGAAGTTGTTCAAGAATATATGAGTGTTATGACTAATTTGGGTAAAACTATGTTGCCTATTTGGGCAACTGCTCTAAAGCTTGATAGGGATTTTTTCGCGCCTTATTTTGAAAATAATCATACGTATTTTAGAATGTCACATTACCCCCCGGTCCCAAATCTTGGTAAGAATGAGTTTGGTATTGGCCCTCATGCTGATACTGGGTTTATGACATTTTTGCCTCAAGCCGCAGTGGATGGGTTGGAAATACTTGATTTAGATGGTGAGTGGTTTCGTCCCCCAAAAATGGATGATTGTATTTTAGTTAATACAGGGCAATTTCTAGAACGTTGGAGTAATGAAAAATTCAGGGCATCACCACACCGAGTCATTCCACCAAAAAATATCCATCGTTATTCAATTGCACTATTTGTAAATAGTTCTTTAGATCCCATTTGTGAGTGTTTGCCGACATGTCATAGCGAGTCGAATCCTCCTAAATATCCAACCGAGAGTTATTGGGACTTTTATAACTGGTATATGATCAATTCATATCCTCACTATGCTGAGTTTGAAGAGCAGAAGACAGCGTGATTAAAAGCGTTGGTGTGATTGGTCTTGGTGCAATGGGGGAGGTGATTGCCACCCATTTGCTTAAAAAAAAATTTACTGTAAATGGGTATGATATCGTTCCAAAGCGATCAGATAATCTTAAATCATTGGGTTTGGATAATTACACTAATTTGCAAGCTTTAGCCGATAATTCTGATATATTGATAACGTCACTACCGAGTAATGAAGCGCTTTTATTAGTCATTAATGGCATTATTCAAACAAAGAAAAAGGAACATGTTTTACTAGAAACTTCCACGTTAAAAGTTCAAGAGAAAATTGATGCCAGTGTTATATTTAAAAAACATGGTCATATTTTCTTGGATGCGCCTATAAGTGGCACTACTCCATTAGTTAAGGCGATGGAAGGTTCTTTGTTTGTGGGAGGTGATGTTAATGCTTATGAAAAATCTGTCCCTGTAATAGAAGCCTTTACAAGGACAAACTATTTTGTTGGTGAGGTGGGTGATAGTTCTAAAATGAAATATCTCGCTAATTATTTAGTCTACGTCCATACTGTTGCCGCTGCTGAGTGTCTTGTTTTGGGACAAAAAGCAGGGTTAGACCCTCAATTAATACATGATGTTTTAAAATCTAGTGCTGGCGCATCTAGAATGTTGGAACAACGAGGGGAAATGATGGCTAAGTCAGATTATCGAGATGGGTCAGCAAAAGTTTTTAGTATATATAAAAAAGATGCCGACATCATTACTGATTTTGCTGCTGAACTGGAGAGCCCCATTGACCTCTTTGCATCTGCCCGACAGCGTTATAATTCTGCATTGGCACTGGGGTTGGGAGATTTAGAATTAGCTTCTGTTTGTAAGGCAATAGAGGTTTCTGCTGGAATAGATCGTAAATTGTTTAAAGAGTAAAGATAAGGCTTTAATTAAATTCATTTACCTCTCAATAAATTTGATCTAGTCCCATTTTTTGGGGCGAAGAGAAAAGTAAATTGCCAATATAATGCAAATTATAAGTGCAACGGAAATTGGGCGAGTAAGCACAAATGATATAGGAGATCCTTGTGAGACTGTCAAAAGATCACGAAGTCCGTTTTCAGCAATTGGTCCCAGTATAATACCTAATAAAATTCCCGCTGGAACAAAGTTGAGCTTAGTAAGATAAAAGCCCCCCACACCAAACCCTAGCATAATCCATACCTCGTAAATATTGTTTGTACTTGCATATGTTCCAATGACGCTAAATATCATTATGAGTGGGCCGATTATGCCCCTAGGGAATAAAGTAAGATAAGCCATTGCGCGGGCTAAAAAGATTGCAATAAAACCCATTATAACGTTAGCAAATAAAAACCCCCACATTATTGTGTAAATAACTTCAGGAGACGTTTTAAATAAACGCATTCCGGGTTGGAGCCCATGTATCATCAGCGCACCTAAAATTACAGCTGCAGATATTCCTCCGGGTATCCCCAGAACAAACATTGGAACTAATGAGGTGCCTGTTACACCATTATTTGAACCTTCTGTTGCGGCTAATCCTTTGACTTCACCTTTGCCAAATTCATCCCCTGGTTTGGCTCTTCTAATTTCCCAAGCATAGGCAATCCATTGCGCCACACTTCCACCAGCCGCCGGAATTATTCCCATTACGAGCCCAGTAATCCAGCCTCTAAAAAGTGACCATCGGACATGATATATTTCAGAGACCTTAGGCCAGATATTCCAACTTAGCTTTTTTACCCCTGAAATATTTCCTGAAGCATCACCTTCACATAGCTCTAATCCTTGAGCGAATGCAAATAGTCCAATGATTGCAGGCATAATATCGAAACCAGACTCTAATCCAACTAAATCAAAAGTGAGGCGCGGGAATCCAGAATATGTATCTATACCAAATGTACTTAGAAAGAGGCCAAGCAATCCTGAAATTAGGCCTTTGATTAGAGATCCAAAAGCCACAGAGGCAATGGCAGTTAAACCTAATAGCGCGACTAAAAAATACTCTGAAGGCCCGAACCAAAGCGAAATAGTGGCTAAGGGAGGTGCCAGTAACAAAAGAACTACGCCGCTTATTAGTCCCCCAATCACAGATGCAAATGTAGAGATGCGTATTGCCTGAATTGCGCGACCACGCTTCGTCATTTCATAGCCCTCAAGAGCTGAAGCCGCTGAGGCAGATGTGCCAGGTGCACGCAATAATATTGCAGAGAAGGAACCACCATAAATACCAGCTGCAAAACAAGATACCAGTAAAATTAACGCTGTTTCTGGGGGAAAATTGAATGAAACCGGTATCATTAGGGCTATTGCCATTGGAGGGCTTAGCCCAGGAATAGCTCCTATTACCAAACCAACCATTACACCTATAAGCATTGCTAACATGTTTTGATAGGTGGCTACATTTTCTAGGTATGAGAAGGCATCAAGAATATACAAAACTAATTTTCCTTAGAAAAATATGCCAGTTGGCAGTTGAGCATGTAATAGGTAGACAAAAAAACCATACATTGTGGGGAACAGAATTAGTCCCGTGATAGTTATAGCTTTAAAGTTTCGAATACCTACAGCGTAGGTCGTAATATACAAAAATAAAATTGAGGATACAAAATAACCAATTTCAGTTATGCCAATTATGTATAAAACACTAAGAGTGATTAAAAGTGGTGGCTTAATTGAATTATAGCTTATATTGAAGGTAATTTTTTTAGTTTCTTTAAAATTTGACTTTTTAAAGCTCGACCCTATTAAAAAAAGCGATAGAAGAATTGTCGTGGTTGTTGCAAATAAAGGGAAGGTGTCTCCGCCAGCTGGAAAATCTAAAGATAAATTAATAAAATAAAGAGAGATTAATATACAGCAAAAACCAGTTAATCTTAATCCCCAAGCTGCACCAAACAAGGGAATGGATTTTCCAATAATATTAGAAAATTTAATTTGCACTGAGTGGTTCCTAAAAAAAGGAACTCGGACAAACTAATAAATTATATTAGATTGCCCGAATTCATAAAGTAACTTTACTATAAATTACTTAGCTGCTTCCCAAAACTTAACTTTCTGAACCATCGATTTTGACTCATTAAGAGTTTTCCACAATTCTGCAGATTCTTTGAAAAGAAGTGGGTTTTTGTTCTTTGCCTCTTTGGCCATATACTGTGGATTTTCAATAGCCCGTTTTATTGCATCCAAGTAAGTCTTTCTCTTTGACTCTGCCATACCAGGTGCGGTAGCTAAAGTGCGGCCAGCATAGGAAACATTTTTAAGACCTGTAACCTCAAAAAAAGTTGGAACTGAGGGAAGGTTTGGTGAACGTTCTAAGCTTAAAACGAAGATCGGCTTTAGTTTAGCATCCATAAAGTAAGGGACATAGTATCCAACATTTCCAGCTACAGCATCAGTATGTTTTCCGAGAACTTCTTGAATTTTTTTACTATCACCATTCGCATAAACCTTCTTTACTTTAAATCCTTTAAGAAATTTTTCAGCATACGCAATTCCCATATGATCATCTGACCCAACTGCTGTTGTGCTCATAACGACCTTATTTGGGTTCTTCATGACGTAATCAATAAACTGTTTACCTGTTTGAAATCTTGGGTCACCCTCGCGAATAGCCCAAATGCATGGATCTAGGGAGTGCCAAGCAAGAAAGTTAAATGATTTTAATGTCTGAGTTCTCTTCATTCTAGGGTCTAGTAATGAAAGTACGTGTGGCAAGTTGATAACACCAAGTTTATGGTCATCTTTATTAGCATCCCATTTGGCCATCTGAGCCCAGGCAACCCAACCACCGCCGCCGGCGATGTTAGTTACATTTACAGGTACGCCCAATTCTTTGGCGAGATAAGGTGCAAAAAGACGAAAAGTTCTGTCCGCACCACCACCTGGCTTAAAAGGAACTACAATTTGAACAGGCTTATTTGGAAATTTTTGTGCTAATATTGATTGCTAGTTTGTGCTTAAAAAAAGCTTGAAAACAAGAATAAAAGAAAAATATTTTATAGATTTTTTTAATAAAAATCCCATGGTATCCTGCATAAGTTAAATTGGGGGGATAGCTGAATACCTTATTTTCATCCCCGTTTTATTATACTTTATTTTTTTTATGGTTCGACTTCTGTTGATCGATTATGAATTAAGAGCCTACAATTTATTCTTTTAGAGTTCAAATAAATTTTTACTATGATAAAATTAGACGATTAATTTTTATTATAATAAAATCAGCCTTACTTTTTTGGCTTTAGTGTAATTTCATTAATCAGGTGAGCAGTTATATTTACGCTCAAGGAGATAATGAGAAGAATGATCCCTAGCCCTAAAGCTAATGAAAGGTCACCTCTGCTGGTTTCAAGAGCTATCGTCGTAGTCATTACTCGAGTGACATGATCAATGTTTCCGCCAACGATCATTACAGCTCCCACCTCGGCAATAGCTCGTCCAAAGCCTGCTAGTAAAATTGTAACTAAACTATATTTGTTATCCCATAATAGGGTTGTAATAGTTTGCAGTGGGCCAGTTCCAAATGAGTTAAATAAATCTGAATATTGAAGCCATAAGGATGATATTGATTGTCTAGTCAGCGCTGCAATAATTGGCGTAATTAAAATGACTTGAGCAATAATCATTGCTGTTGGCGTAAATAGTAGACCCAATGTTCCAAAGGGCCCGGATCTCGAAAGTAAAAGATATACTATGAGACCGACTACGACCGGGGGTAATCCCATTAAAGCATTTAACATCACCACAATAATTGAACGTCCAGGGAATCTAAAAATTGCAAGCATTGCTCCAATTGGCAAACCAATAAAACTTGCAATGAATACCGCTGCAAAGCTTATCTGTAGTGATAAGATAACTATTTCAGATAGCCCATTATCAATTTCTATAATTAAATTAAAAGCCAATCTAAAGGCTTCAGTAAAATCAATCATTCTTATTCAACTCTTTGTCCTAAACTCTTATTCCCATTTTTTATTTTTTGTTCTAAAAAAATTGATTTCAATTAAGATTGCCTCTGAATAAATATACACGCAACGCGGATTTTATATTAGAAAAAACTAATTTTTTTGCAAATAATATTAAAATTGTGTTATAATTACCTAAAGCCAGATCGCAATAACCAGAGCTATTGTGTTCTGGCTTGTAAACCTAGCGGTATTTTAAGCTTGGACACAAGAAAAGATAAAAAAACTTGGCACTCTATCCTAGATTTGATTTTGTTGGTCCTGGTCAAGTTTGGGAACCGCAACTTATAGTTTTTTAAACTTTGGCGAGGCTACTTTAAATAAATACTAGCTGGCCTCGCCTAAATTTTATTTATCTCAACATTTCTGTGAAAAACATCTCCAGCATTTTGACTTTGGATGAATGATATTTTATCAGTCTCTCTCGACGTAAGAATATTATGGAGGAATGCAAATTGAATAATAGTAAACTATTAGCATCGAGTACAATACTCTTAATACGCGACACTTTGAATGGTCTTGAAGTGTTTATGGTTGAACGAAATAAAAAAATTGACTTTGCTCCTGGAGCTTTAGTTTTTCCGGGTGGTAAGTTAGAGCCGGAAGATTATAACCCGGAGTTATTAGACCTTTGTGGTGGGAGTAGTTCTGATCAAGATGCTATTGCTTCAAAGGTATGCGCAATTAGGGAAACTTTTGAAGAGTCAGGGGTGCTTATTGCTACGGACTATAATTCCGATAAACTTATTGATCCACTAAAATGTTTTGAATTTGCAAAAAGATATAGAAAGAACCTCCAAGAAAACAAAATTACATTACTAGAAATTTTAAAAAAAGAGAAACTCGTTTTGGCTGCAGAAATGTTATCATCTTTTTCACGTTGGATAACGCCCCGTGACTTCCCCAAAAGATTTGATACAAATTTTTATTTAATACCGTTAACGGCGGAATTCAGTGCTGAGCATGATGGATACGAGTCTGTGAGTTCCTTATGGATTTCTCCGAAAAAGGCATTAAGTGATGCAGATAAAGGATTAAAAACAATCGTTTTTGCCACCCGAATGAATTTACTTAAACTAGGAAGATATAAGAATACAGAGAGTGTTGTTAACGATTTGTCAAAGAGTGTAATAACTCCTGTTGAACCAAAAGTTGAGACTGAAGGTGATAATATTGTTTTCAAAATACCAGAAGAAGCAGGGTATGGGTTAACAAAATATGTTGAGAGCCGTAACGCAAATTTATTTGTTAAGAAAAAGAAATAATAATCTTAAAATTTATTTTCAGTCATACGGGTATTTTCCGGGCTCTGGTATCCAATTCTCTATTAATCCACGTATTCCCGATCGAGCCATGGCTTCCCAAGACTCCTTAGCCCCAGCTCCAGTGTGCGGTGTTGGATAAAAGTTCTCTAATTGAAATAATGGATTATCTATCGCTGGTTCTATTGCAAAAACGTCAAATGCTGCTGCTTTTATTCGGCCATCTTTCAATCGATCATAAAGACCAATTTCATCAAAAATCTTTCCTCGCGCGGTATTAACGATAAATGCCCCGGGCTTAAGTTTATCTAAAACATCAGGAGTATACATTCCTAACGTGCCTTTATTCCTCGAAACGTGAACTGTTAGGATATCGGATCTCTCCCAAAGTTCATCAGGACTTACTCTCGCGATCCCATATTCTGAATAAAAATCAGAATGATCTATTTTATCACAAGCTAAAATATTTACTTCAAATGGTATTAATCTCTTGGCTACTTCTTTTCCGATATTACCGCAACCATGAATTCCGACTGTTCTACCTTGTAGTAGGGTGCCCTCTCTTTGTGCGGGCCAATTGCCATCTATAATACCACGGCTATATTTATGGAAATTGCGCATAATATTGATCATATGACTGATTGTCATTTCAGCTACAGCAATTTTGTTAATTCCAGCAACCCAACCCATTCGTTTCCCATATTTCTTCATTGCAAGTGGATCAACATGGTCTGCACCCGCGGAACATAAGCCAATTACCCTTAACTCTGGTAATTTAGAAAGTACGTAATCGTTGAAGTTATCGAGCCCAATCACAGCGCCATCACAATTTTTGCAAAAGTCGACTAACTCATCGCCACCGATTGGGGGAAATGTCTCTTTAAAGCGACAGTCTGGATATTGTGCTAATATCTCATCCTTTAAATGTGGCATCAGATGGAAAAAAGGGCTAGTTACAGCGATACGCATATTTTATCCTTATATAAAATTATTTTTTTAATTTAATTTTTTATTTTATTATTAAACCTGTTTTACTTTATGACAAAGGATATTTAATTTTATTTAAGAGCATTAAATAGTTAATTATGTCCATTGCATCCTTCTGAGTCGTGGTGTAGAAGACGCCAATAACATGCGTTTTGTTATTTGCTATGTTGTCGGGGAGTGGCGCAGTCTGGTAGCGCACCTGGTTTGGGACCAGGGGGCCGGAGGTTCGAATCCTCTCTCCCCGACCACTAATTTTCCCCAGAAATCAGACATATTTTGACAAATTACACCCAGATTTTGCCGTTTTGGTGACAATCTGGTGACAAGTAAACACTTTACATATACATTTTGGTTCCTTACATTCGTGAATGTCAGTTACTTTTGTTCAAACAAAAGGAGCTTGAGATGAAAAACGTAGTAGCAAAATTTGATAGTAAAAGAAGAAAGATAAGAGACAACGCTTGGGTTGTCGATCTCCGCTCAACAAAAATTAAAACGCTAAACGGTAAGAAGTTTCTAAGTCGAAATTTTTTTCAAAACACAAGCTGAAGCGTTTGTCAATAAAGTTAATATTGCCCAAGGAACAACCGGTTTTGTTATTTCTAGTAAAGGCGATACATTTGCGATGGTTGCTGATGTATATATTACAAACATGAAAGCTCGTTATGAAGACAAAAAGATTGTTTTCCGGTATTTCGAAAAACTAGGTATTTTCAGAAAAGAATTATTAGTCTATATTTTAGAAAATAAATTTAACAGTCAAAGAATTTAAAAAATTATTATATAAAAAGGTTTGATCAAAAGTTAGAGATTGTTAAAAGGAAATTTAAATTCTGCGCGATTTTTAGGGGAAAAATATCATGCAGCTTATTCGGTCGTCTATTTGGATTTATAGTTAATGCCAATATATCTTACCAAAGCTCTGACAGCGTTTGGGTTGATTTCGGTTGCGTTGTATATTTGGGTGGTTTCGGAAGAGTTTCCAGCTAACGGTCACCAAATCCCTCAGTTCACGTCGGGCATGACTATTTTTATTTGTTTGTTTTTGTTATTTGATGCCTTTGAATCCAGAAAAAGTGCAGAAAAAGCTCAATTTGATTTCTCCTTTGCTGCAAATAAACAATACTTCGTGTTACTCTTATCTATCATATTTGTGCCAACCATTTTTGCGGTTGGCTTTTTTACTGCGTCATTTTTTTTTATTAGTATTTGGAGCGGTTATAGTTGGTGTAAGAAGCAAAAAGGCTATTTTTTTAATGGTCTGCTTATCATTACCTTTA
>JADHRD010000056.1 GCA_016777585.1 Rhodospirillales bacterium
ATTCAGACTGAGGCTGAATTGATTGTAATGAGACGAGACCCCGAGAAGAAAGTTGTGTGGTACTTAAATTCAGACGATGGAGAGTTTTATGATCTTAAAAATGATCCGGATGAAATTAATAATTTATGGTTCGACCCAGTCCATAAAAAAGAAAGAGATATTATTGTCGATAAGATAAAGAACCGGACATTAAGTGGGATGCTTGCATCACGGCAAAGAGCAACGCCCAAACCACAAACAGCAATGCCTATTAATTAATATTTATTCTAAATTACTTCGTAAAACGTTAAAAAAAAATAGCTTCAGATGACTTTATAAAAATACTTTTGGTTGCAATAATTCTCATATTATGAGAATAAATTCATTGCGTTTAAATTTCGGGTCTGACATAAATCTAAGTACAAATTATAATATTACGAATTATTCACAAATGGGAGATACCTATGATTAATATTGTGCGCAGTAATGTTTGCGTTCTGGCGCTAATAAGTATGTTAGCGCTTGGGACTACATCTGCATTTTCAAAAGATAGAATTTTAAGAGCTGACACGGGATCACCGGGTGGAAGCGCTCATACCGCGACAGTGGTTCTTGGCAAAGTTTTAGGAAGCAAGCTTGGTTTCACTCTTCAAGTAAATGACAAGCAAACTTTAACCCGTTCTGCACTTAAACTTGGTCGCGGACAGCTTGATTGGTTTCCTTTTCCTACAACGGTTTATTTTCTTATGACAAAAGGTAAAGGGCCTTATAAAAAAGAGCCTATGAAAACCAAAGCTCTGGAATTATCAAAGAACCTCAGATCAATCTGGGGATGGAGCGCAAATATTTTTCACTTTGTGACTTTTAAAACAGATGAGATAAAAACTTTTCAAGATCTTAAAGGTAAATCGATATATACGGGTCCTCCATCAGGAGCAGCTGCGGTTATTTCAGAATCAATTATTAAAGCAGTTACAGGCTATAAACCCAATGTTGATTACAAAGCTGTAAGGTTGCCATGGGGTGGCGGTCTCCAAGCGATGTTGGACGGAAAATTAGACGTATTTGCCCGTCCCTGTGCTCTGGGTTGCGCTATCTTAGACCAACTAGGAATGAAAAGTAAGTACAGATTGTTAGATGTTGGCCAGGAGAGTGCCCTGAAAAAATGGAGTAAACATCCCGCTCGGGTTATAGATAAGATTCCGGCTGGAGTTTATAAAGCTCAGGTTAATAATGATAAAAACCTTGTTGGCGCTGGAACCACGTTTCTGATTGCTTTGAATAAAACCAATATTTCTAACGATCTGGCGTATAAAATGACCAAAGCGACATGGGATAATCTTGATGAAATCCATAAATCAGCAAAAACACTGGCTACCATAAAAAAGGAGACGCCTTTTACTGGTGTTAATATGCCGCTTCATATGGGCGCTGTTAAATATTACAGAGAAGTAGGTATTAAAATTCCGAAAAGATTACTTCCACCTGAAGCAAAGTAATTTTAAAAAAACTAACGGCCTAGTCTATGTTAAAAGGCTAGGCCGGTTCTTTTTAAATTACTGTTAATTAATGGGATTGAATATGTCTCCAGAAACTAGTGTAACTTCGGTGCAAAAATTACTTGGTTATATGGCCGTGATTGTCGGCGTTTTTATGGCAATTACGGGTATTTTAAATTCTGCGCCCACTTTTTGGATAATCCCAAGAGTTGGCCCTTTTCCTGAGGCACTAATACGCTCCCTAATACTTTTACCCTCTATTTTTATCGTCCTTGTTCGCAACCCAATATCAACTGTCGTCAGTGAAAAATTTCCACAAACAAAACCGTTTGCTTGGATAATTGACGTAGTGATTATGTTGGCATCCTTATGGGTGTTCTGGAGTTATCAAGATGTTTTAATGCGTATAGAAGAAGGTCTCTTTGATTTAGAATTTATCCACCCTATTATCGCTTTAACTGCTTGTACGATATTTATTATTTTATGTTGGCGTGTTTGGGGTGCGCCTTTAGGAATTTGCGGAATAGCAGCTATATTCTATCTTTACACTGGAGAATATTGGCCTTGGATATTTGAAACAGCTCCAATTTACTTCATAGAGTCTTCCGAAGATCTTTGGTTTAATCTTAATGATGGTGTTCTGGGCACAATCATGGGCATACTTATCTTTACGGTATTCCCGTTTATATTACTTGGAGTGCTTTTAGAAGGAACAGGTGGCGGTAGGTCTCTGATCAAAGTCGCCTTTCATCTGACAAGCCGTTACCGAGGTGGCCCTGCCCATGCCGCGATTTTAGCCTCAGGCCTTTTCGGAACGATGTCGGGTGGAGCTGTTACTAACGTTGTGGCAACTGGCGTGCTAACTATTCCTATTATTAAAAAACGCGGCTTCAACCCAGCATTTGCTGGAGGGGTAGAAGCAACAGCCTCAAGTGCAGGTCAAATAATGCCACCAATAATGGGGGCAGCAGCTCTGGTGATGTCGGATTTTACAGGTATCTCCTATCTTACAATTATTCTCGCCGCCTTAATACCTGCCCTAGCCTATTACGCTAGCTTATTCACGTCTGTTGTTTTTGAAGCGCGAAGATTGGGTATCGAAGCTGTCCCGGATATGGAGGAAGATTTAGCTGTAAATAGCCAAGATTATATAAATTTAATTATGGTTTTTGTACCAATTGGGATCGTAATAATTGCCCTATTAAACGGTTTTTCGGCCGCTGGCTCTGGATTGATGGCAATGTATTCGATTGTTCCTTTGTCTTTTCTAAACCCAGAAATTCGCAAAAAACCCTACAAAATTATTCTAGCCTTTGCTAAAGGTGGTGAAACTTTTGCCCATCTTTTGATGGCCATTGGCGTTGTTGGAATTATTGTAGCTGTATTAGGAACAACAGGTCTTCCAAATGATTTCGCCCAAGTTCTTAATGATATGACGGGGTCTCATCTTTTCCCTGTTTTATTTATAGCAGCAATAGCCGCTCTAATGATGGGTATGGGAATGCCTACATTACCAGCCTATTTAACAATAATCCTTATTATGGGTCCTTCAATTCAAAATCTGGGTGTCTCGGAACTAGTGGCCCATTTATTTGTTCTATACTATGGTGTGGCCTCATCAATAACCCCTCCAGTAGCCGTGGCAGCATATGCAGCAGCCTCTATCGCTGGAGCACCCCCCTTACTTACAGCGCTGTATGCGCTAAGGATCGGGTTAGTAAAATTTATTGTTCCCTTTGCCTTTGCTTTCTATCCAGTGCTTTTATTGGTGGAAGAAAGCGGTGTTAAATTCGACGTCTGGGAATTCAGCTCTGCAATTTGTAGGCTTATGATAGTAATATATCTCGTATCGAGCGCTACACTTGCATTTGATCAGCGCAGACTGCCTGCTTGGGAAATTATTTTAAGATTGGCTCTAGCATTACTCATTCTGATTACAATAATGTGGGTCCATTGGCTAGCTACAGGATTTGCGCTATTATTTTTGTTCTGGCATTATAAGAAATATAAACAAAATTAAACTCATATATTTTGAAATGCTATGGCTATAAAAGTGTCTAAATCTAAAAATTAGAATTAAAATTAGTTTATTTTCATTGTTTTTAGAAGGCTAATAGCATTTCTTGTGAAATATTAGCTACCCAAACGGCACACTTGTAATTATTTTATTATCTTTTAGTTGCTTATATTTAATTAATAACATACTGTTATTAATTAAATAGTATCCGTTTGGGAATATAACCTAAAATGCCTATTAATTCAAAAAAAAATTCTACCTTTGACTACATAATTATCGGATCCGGCTCAGCTGGTTCTCTATTAGCAAACCGACTAACCCAAGACCTCCAAAAGAAAGTGCTGGTTCTTGAAGCGGGCGGGAAAGATAGTAATTTTTGGCTTAAAATTCCGGTGGGCTACTTTCGTACTATTTACGATGATAGGTTCTCACGTCAATTCAAGACTGAGGCGAGTGAAGGAACAGGGGGACGTGAAATTATTTGGCCACGCGGCCGAATTTTAGGAGGATCGAGCTCAATCAATGGTTTAATTTTCATTCGTGGGCAAAAAGAAGATTACCAAGATTGGGAGAATTTGGGCGCCGCAAACTGGGGCTACAATCAAGTTCTACCCTTTTTTCGCCGATTGGAGAAATATAGTGGCGGCGAGAGCCAATATCGAGGTGGACTTGGTCAACTAAGTGTCTCGGACCTTCGCAACAACGACCCTTATTGCAATGCATGGGTTCAAGCTGCACAAGAATTTGGATTGCCTCTTAATAAAGATTTCAATTCAGAAAATAGTTTTGGGGTTGGCGCTTACCAACTATCAATAAACAAACGCTGGCGTTCAAGTTCCGCAGATGCATTTCTAAAGCCGGCAATTCGTCGGCCAAACCTAACGGTAAAAACACATTGTCATACGACTAAGGTTCTTTTTGAAGGCAACAGAGCTATTGGGGTCGAATGGCTTGAGAATGGTAAGACAAATCAAGCAACTTCAACTTGTGAAATAATACTTGCTGCGGGCGCTCTCCAGTCACCACAAATTTTACAACTGTCCGGTATTGGGCCACATAAGCTTCTAGAAAAGCATAATATTCCCATAGTCGTCGATGCTCCAGAAGTAGGACAAAACCTGCAGGACCATTATCAAATGAGAACTATTTTAAAGTTAAAGAAAAAGGAATCTCTCAATAATCAAATAAGGAATCCTTTGAGACTAGCTCAATGGGGATTGAAATGGATCTTAAATGGCTCAGGCCCCTTAACTGTTGGCGCCGGACAAGTTGGTGGCGGCGCATGCACAAAATTTGCACAAAATGGAAGACCAGATGTCCAATTTAATGTAATGCCTCTGTCAGTAGACAAACCAGGAATGCCCCTTCATAAATATGCTGGTTTCACAGCTTCAGTATGGCAATGCCACCCCGAATCACGTGGTTCTCTTGAAATTATATCAACAAACCCTTTGGAACAGGCCAAGATTAAGCCCAACTATTTTAGTGTTAAAAAAGACCGAGACGTGATTGTTGAAGGTGTGAAAATGCTTCGGGAAATTGCCAACCAACCATCATTTAGAGATTTATGGGATGTCGAGGTTTTGCCTGGTTTAGAATCCAATACTGACGATCAAATTTGGAGGCAAGTTCGTGATAACGGCGGAACTGTTTTTCACAACGTTGGAACTTGCCGTATGGGCAATGACAGTAGTTCAGTGGTCGACCCAGAACTAAAGGTTCGAGGGGTTACCGGATTGCGTGTGATAGATGCATCTATAATGCCGAGTATCACCTCAGCTAATACAAATGCACCAACACTTATGATTGCTGAAAAAGGTGCCGCTTTAGTGTTAGGACAATCCCCAAGAAATTCTGGAGATGATTATCTTGGTTAAATTAACTGGATCTCCAGAATCGCTACGCCGGCAGAACAGAACCAATGTTCTTAATTGTATTTTGAATCATGAGGCTATTGATCGAACCCAATTAGCCCTAGAAACAGGCCTCACAACAACCGCGATTACCAGAATAACTCGCGAATTAATTGAGGCTGGTATTCTAGAAACTGGGGCCAAATCCCCTTTAAAAAGCGGGCCAGGACGAAACCGCACAAAGCTGAAATTTGCCCCTGATAATACTTTCGTTATTGGAATTAATTTTGCCGCTTGGGAGCGACAAATGGTTCTGGCAAATTTAAAAGGTGAAGTAATTGCTTACCTTCCTTTTCAGCTATCAAACCCCCAAGATAGCGAGCAGACCCTAGTGGAAATTTCTAATATGGTTGATCGTTTTATTGATCTCCAGAATATTAAACGTCATCGTATTCTAGGAGTTGGATTTGCTATTGCTGGTATTGTAAACTCAATAGACGGAAGACTCGATTCGTCTCCCTACTTAGGTTGGCAGAATGTCGAGATTGGTAAAACTCTGTCAGAGTCACTTGGTCTTCAGGTTGCAGTAGAAAACCTGAATAATATTATTGCAATGGCAGAGACACGTTATGGATGTTGTGCCAAAAAGAAAGATGTAATGCTCGTTCGAGTGGGTCCGGGTCTCGGTGGGAGTTTTTTATTTGATGGAAAATTAGCTAGGGGCAACAGTTTTCAAGCTGGCCAAATTGGCCATATTCCCGTGGTTAAAGATGGGATCCTGTGTGCTTGTGGACAAAAAGGCTGTCTGAACACAATTGCATCCGGATGGTCAATTCTTGCAGACCTGAAACTTAGCGTTCCACCAGCCTCCTCACCCCTAAGATTGGTAAACGATGGTATTTTACTAGAGGACGTCATTAATAGAGCAAAGAACGGAGACAAAGTCGTCGAGCGAGCGGCATTTAAATCTGGTCATGCTTTAGGGCAAATGCTTTCAGGGCTGTATCAGGCTTTAGCGCCTGAAGTTATTCTGACAGTTGGGCCTATTGCTGAAATAAGTTCTTATGTTGATGGAATTATCTCTGCAGCGTCAGAAAATAATATTAATTTACCACTATTTACACCCGAGGATCAGAAATTTAAATCAGTCGCATCATCTGCGGCGCTTCACGGACTCTCTGAGTTCTTATTCTCACCGCGTTTTCGCTTAACTGATTTAATGCCAAATATTTCCATTCAAGCTGGTCCTGATTTGAGAGAAACCAGTCCATGAATACATTTGATGGTATATCGATCGGACTTGCTAAACTTAGTTTAAAAAACCTAAGGAAAATTTTAGCACTATTGTTATCCGGATTTGCTGTCTACACAGCAGCTTTCGGGGTTCAACCAGATTTTATTCAAACCAGTGTCCATCTCTCATTAGCGCTGGTACTTGTTTTTACACTCTCAGTAAATGAGTCCCCCACTTTTATCAAAAGTCTTTATGATTGGTCGCTTGCGTCATTAGCGTTTATAACTATCGGTTATCATTTTATTTTTTATAGTGAAGTCGCTGGGCGCGAGGGTGTTTTAACAGATATTGAGCTTTATCTGGGAATCGGAGCGGTGGTTCTCCTGTTGGAAGGTACTCGAAGGATCATGGGTTGGCCACTCGTCATTTTAGCATTAACCTTTTTGTTATACACATTTATCGGGCCCTACCTCCCTGGATTATTTGAACATCGTGGTTACGACCTTGATCGGGTAATTTCTCAGATATATTTGGGAGCTGATGGTATATTCGGCACACCACTTTTCGTTAGCTCAACATTCGTGGTTTTGATTGTTATTTTAGGATCACTTTTAGAAATTTCTGGGGCGAGTGGTGTTCTAATGGATATTGCAACAGCGTTGACCGGTCGAGCACGGGGTGGTCCAGCAAAAGCTGCGGTAGTTGGCAGCAGTCTAATGGGAATGATTTCTGGAACCGCTGTCGCTAATGTTCTTACAACAGGTACAATAAGCATTCCACTAATGAAACGGACTGGATATCGTCCCACTGTTGCGGGAGCCATTGAAGCAGTTGCATCAACGGGAGGACAGTTAATGCCTCCTATTATGGGTGCTGCGGCATTTATAATGGCAGACATCACAGAGACACCGTATACAACTATTGCACTCGCAGCAATTATCCCCTCAGTGCTCTATTATATAGCTGTCTTCTCAGCCGTCCATCTGGAAGCAATAAAAATGGGCATACGGCCAGTAATTGGTGATGATTTGCCAAAAATAATGCAAACTTTTAAACACGGTGGCCACCTACTTTTATCAATTGTAGTTTTTATCCTTATGTTGGCATTTGGTTACTCAATTATGTATTCATCATTATATGCTATCGTTGGTGTTGTTGTTTTATCTTACCTCCGTAAATGGACGCGCCTTACTCCAGCCCGCTTGTTATCGGGACTAATTAATGGAGCTGAAGCTGTATTAACCGTAGCATTAGCCACCGGAACAGCTGGAATTATTATTGCAATAATAAGTCTCACAGGCCTCGGATTAGTATTTAGCACTCTAATTATAAGCGCTTCGGCAGGAAATTTATTTCTAGCTCTAGCTTTGACGATGTTATCATCCCTTGTCTTGGGTATGGGACTACCAACAGCCGCAGCTTATATTCTGGTAGCAACGCTGACCGCGCCAGCACTTGTTGAACTTGGTGTAAATCTCCTGGCAGCACATTTTTTTGTTTTTTACTCAGCAATGTTATCAGCTATAACTCCTCCAGTAGCTTTAGCGGCTTATGCTGCTTCAGGTATAGCAAATGCAAACCCTATACGCATCTCTATCATTGCCGTTAAATTTGGTTTAGCGGCCTTTGTTGTCCCCTATTTTTTCGTTCTAAACCCTGCACTTTTAGGACAAGGCGACTTGGCACAAGTAGCCTCTGCTTTCCTTTTAGCAGTTCTTGCCGCAGCCGCTATGGCAGCTGCCACTCAGGGTTGGTTTTTGATAAGACTTAATATAATTGAGCGTATTATTCTGGCTATTGTTATATTTTTATTATTTTTCCCTAGTTTCATTAGCAATATTACAGGATTAATCGCGCTTATTTTTGTTGTTATATGGCAAACGATACGTTGGCGATCGAATAACACCAACATTAAAAATTCATTCGAAAAGGTAAAAGGAAAGTGAACTTAACTATTCTCAAAATGAATACTTATCCAGAAATTAAAAAACTCAATTCCAATTTATATAACCTGCTCTCGAATTTGGAATTGGGAACGCTGTTAAAAGAGGGCTCAACCATACTTGGAGGACATTATGTCTAAAACATTTAAATATATCGGCTTGCCGATAGCATTATTGGGGGTTGTCGCATTAACTTCAACTGCTCAAGCTGAAAAAAAGACTTTTGTATCAATTGGTGCAAATCCTGTCGGATTAACAGCATATCAATGGGCGGCTGGTATTTCTGACTTAGCTAACCGTAAAGTTAGTGGTATTAAAGCGAATGCGGAGGCAACGAAAGGCTATGTTGCTAATATACGTTTACTTTTAAATAAAAAAATTGAAGCTGGTTTTTCAAATTCTAAAGTCGCTTATGATGCCTATGCTGCAAAGGGCGCTTATAAAAATGATAAACCGGGACAAATTCTGAGCTGGATTTCAGTTGCCCCGATTGCAATGCATGTATTCACTTTAGAGGGGTCACCAATAAAAACACTCCAAGACCTTAAGGGAAAACGTGTCGGTATGGGGCAACCTGGTGGCACATCCATGCTTGATGCTGAGACACTTTTCTCCGCTATTGGATTAACACCTGGGAAAGATTTTAAAGATTTTCGTATTAAACTTGGCAAACAGGTAAATATGTTAGGTGATGGGCAACTTGATGCAGCGATCTGGAACGGAAGCATGCCACTTCCACCTGTGATAAAATTGAAAGCACGACGTAAAGTTAGTTTTATCGAAATTCCTGATGCTGTGTCCGCGAAAATTAGAAAAAAAGCACCTCCATATTATGAATATAACATCCCAGCGAATACTTACCCAGCACAACCAAATGCTATAAACTCATATGGTTTGGGGAATGTTTTACTTGTACGTGCAGATATCTCTGAAAAAGTAGTTTATGGTATGACTAAAGCCATTATGGAGAATCTTGGACACATGAAAAGTGTTCACCCAGCATGGGGCAAGGTAAGTAAAAATACTATACTTCGAGGATTTAGCGCTCCCCTTCATCCTGGCGCATTAAAGTATTATAGGGAAGTTTATGTTCCTGGAATTGAAGATTTTGCAAAAAGAACTGCTAAGTAATAGGTTAGGTGGTGCGGAGTTGTCTGCACCACCTAATTTCGTCAACACAGAAATTTGAAGCCTAATTTTATGAAAACTGTCTTTGTACTTTTTGACTCACTTAACCGCTTAGCTCTTGAATGTTATGGCGGAACCCACATTAAAACGCCTAATTTTAAAAGGTTTGCTGAGAAATCTATTACTTTTGATAATCATTATGTAGGGAGTTTGCCATGCATGCCCGCAAGACGGGATCTCCATACGGGGCGATTAAATTTCTTGCACCGCAGCTGGGGGCCACTTGAACCATTTGATAATTCTTTTCCAGAAATACTTCGCGACCGAGGCACATATAGTCATATAGTAACTGACCACCATCACTATTTTGTAGATGGAGGAGCTACGTATCATCAACGTTATTCGTCATGGGATTTAATACGTGGTCAGGCTATTGATCGTTGGAAACCTAAAATAAATTTGCCACCCGAAGAATTCAAAGATCTTTATCATCCGATGCAACAGCATCGGAGAGCATATATGGTAAATCGTCAGCATATAATAAAAGAAAAAGATTTTCCATGCCCACAAATTTTTAATAATTCATTTGAGTTTCTTAATACAAATAAGAGTGAAGCCGATTGGTTGCTACAAATTGAATGTTTTGATCCTCATGAACCATTTTTTGCACCTGAACGTTTTCGAGCTCAATATACAACTGATTATGAGGGACCTATTCTAGATTGGCCAATCTATGATCGAGTTAAAGAGTCCCCGACAGAAATTGCGGAGCTTAGAGCCAACTATGCAGCCCTTCTATCAATGTGCGACGAATATTTTGGTAGACTTTTAGATTATTTTGACGAGCATAATCTTTGGGATGATACCTCTATCGTACTAACGACTGATCACGGATTTTTACTCGGAGAGCACGATTGGTGGGCAAAAAATAGAATGCCAGTTTATCAGGAAATAGCCCACATTCCTCTGATAATTTATCACCCAGATTTTTCTGATAAAGCAGGTGAGAGACGGGAAACCTTAACGCAAACTATAGATATTATGCCAACACTATTAGACATCCATGGGGTGGATATCCCTTCAGAGGTAACAGGTAAATCGTTGTTACCAATCCTTTCAAAAGATAGCCTTATTCGCAAAACAGCAATGTTCGGATTTTTTGGTGCGTCCTGTAATATAACAGACGGTCAACACGTCTATTTTAGATATCCTGAGAGTCTAACAGCTGAAAACTTATATGAATATACTTTAATGCCAACAAGAATGACAAGTCGATTTGCGATTGATGAGTTAGTTGATGCAACCCTAAATCCTCCCTTTTCATTTTCCAAGGGCGTACCATTATTAAAACTTAATACTAAATCAAACGAAGATGGGCTAGCTGTCGAATGTCAAGGAATGTCTTTTAAAGATTGTGTTTCAGCGCTTTATGATATCGAGAGAGACCCTCGCCAAGAATTTCCATTAAAGAATACAGAAATTGAAAAAAAATTGATTAGAGAAATGAGGCTTCATATGAAAGAAACAGATGCTCCAAGGGAGATGTTTGATCGCCTCGGAATAAGTTTAAATTCTGACTAGTTGTTAAGGAGGCCTGTATGGCAGAAAAACCCAATATTATTCTAATCATGACCGACCAACAAAGATTTGACACGATTAATGCGCTCGGAGCCCATTGGATGCATACTCCAAATTTAGATCGACTTGTCAAAGAAGGTATGTCTTTTTCAAACTGTTATGTCACCTCACCACTCTGCTCACCATCCAGAGCTAGTTTATTTACCGGCATGTATCCGCATGCACATGGTGTATATTCTAATTTTCAAAAATGGCAACCAACTTGGGTACAATGGCTAGCAGACTTAGGTTACCACTGTGTGAATATCGGTAAAATGCACACAAACCCATACGACATCGCAGGCGGTTTTCACCAGAGAATTGTGACGGAGAATAAAGACAGACCACTATTCTTAGATGAACATGAACGAGCATATTACGATGATTGGGATCGGGCATTACATGCACGCGGCATAGAAAAGCCGACACGTTATGTTCGTCACAAGGCAGATCCGGAAGCCTATAAAAAGGCTATGGGTGCATTTACTTGGGAACATGCCGAGGATATGCATTCCGATAATTTTGTTGGGGATACAGCAAATTGGTGGCTAGAGGAACGTCAATCAAATGCTCCTCTTTTCCTCCAGATTGGGTTTCCTGGTCCTCATCCACCATTTGATCCAACGGAAAGGTGGTTAAATCACTACAGAGATGTGAACATACCAGTTCCCACTGTCACCGAAGCAGAGCTCGCGGCTCAACCTCAAGCGCACGCAGCATATCGCGATAATATAGTAAAATATAATCAAGATGCAGTCGCGTGGAAATATAACCCAACAAAAGACGAATTACTTCGAGTGCGAAGACACTACGCAGCAAATACTTCAATGATCGATGAAAAAGTTGGTATAATTCTGAATACTCTAGAGAAACGTGGTTTGTTAGAAAACTCAATTGTTATATTCACATCGGATCACGGAGAGGCATTGGGCGATCACGGCCATATTCAAAAGTGGACAATGTATGATGTATCAGTAAAAGTCCCCTTGTTAGTTTGGTCACCAAATAAAATCGAAGGCGGTCGAAAGAGCGACGCTCTGCTACAACTGATGGATATTGCACCAACAATTTTAGACTATTTATCAATTCCAGTTCCAGAGAATTGGCAGGCCCGTTCATTTAAAGAATTAATTGATTCCGAAAATCCTCTTGAAATTAGAGATGCTGTATATTCTGAATTAACAAGAGGCCATATCCAAACAGCATCAGAATTTATCTGTATGAGAAGAGAAAAACGCTGGAAGTTAGTCTGGTATCTTGGAGAAAAAGAAGGAGAATTATATGACTTGCAGTCTGATCCGGACGAATTAGTCAATTTATGGAATTCAGAAAAATATTCTACCATACGTAGAGATCAAGAAAATTTAATACAAGAAGAAATGATACGAAATATGGTTCAGGCACAAAGTAGATCAATGGAAAAACCTCAACCTTATATGGAAATAAAATGATAACTTCCGTCAAAAGTGTTGAGGTCTTCGTTTACAGGGCACCTATTAAAACGCCTGTCATGACATCTTTCGGAACAATGTTTGATCGTCCAGCAGTCATTATCAAAATTGATGATAATGAAGGTTATACTGGTTGGGGAGAAATTTGGTGTAATTATCCTACATGTGGTGCTGAACATAGGGCAAAATTATTGGAAACTACTTTTGCACCATTAGTTTATAAAATGGATATAAACGACCCTAAAGAAGTTTTCAAATACCTTACTAAGTCTACTCACACCTTGGCTATACAAACAGCTGAAATTGGCCCAATTGCTCAAGTTATCTCAGGTATCGATATAGCAATATGGGATATTTTTGCTCAAAAACAGAATAAACCACTTTATCAAATTCTAGGGGGCAATGAAGCTGAGGTTCCCGTTTATGCGAGCGGAATTAATCCAGTGAATACATTAAGGACCATTGATCGTGCGCGAAAAGAGGGTTTTGATGCCTTTAAGATTAAGGTTGGATTTGGACATGATAATGATATTGAAATTATCAAGAATGTCCAATTAGCCATGTTAGCAAATGAGAAGCTAATGGTTGATGCCAATCAAGCATGGGAATTAACTGAAGCAATTGATTTTTTTACGAGGATAAATAAAATTCCTCTAAATTGGGTTGAGGAACCTATTCAAGCGGACAGGCCAGAAAATGAATGGCAAAAACTATCCGGTATTACAAATATTCCGCTAGCAGCGGGCGAAAATATTAGAGGGTTAGATATATTCAACAGAAAAATTAAAGATGGAAATTTAGGAGTTATTCAACCAGATATATGTAAATGGGGTGGCATAAGTGCTAATATTATGGTCGTAAAAGGAATTTTAAAAAATGGAATTAATTATTGCCCCCATTTTCTGGGCGGAGGTATAGGATTAATAGCAAGCGCACATTTACTGGCAGGATCGGGCGGAGATGGTATGTTAGAGGTTGATTTCAACCAAAACCCTCTTAGAGAAGGACTAGCAAACCCCTTTCCAAAAATAATTAAAAGTAAAATAACACTCAATAATACTCCCGGTCTAGGGGTTGTGCCTGATCAAACTAGTGTAGAAAAGTATTTGGTATATCATACTCAAATAAAAAAATAATATACTTAAGAAACATAATTTTTACGGCTGGAGAAATAATAAAATAAGATGAAAAATTATTATATTCAGAAACATCCAGTGTGATGGGGAAGTTGCAAAAATCAGGTGGAAATATACTTGCTAACTCTGGTAATTATTAATTTAAATAGTTATCCAGCTAAAATAAATTAAAAGGTTTTAGGAGATTACCTTGGGCCATATTTTTGAGAATGCACCAGTAAAAATCCGAGAGGAATTATTTAATGCAATAGGGCTGGCACACTCAAAGTTAGGCATATCAGGTGATTGGATTTTTGGCTCAGATAGAGTTAAAATTATGGCAGAAGTCAGAAGTTCGCAAAGATGTAGACTATGTTCTGACTCTAAAAAAGCAATCTCTCCAAATTCAATAATAGGTAATCATGACACCATAACAGATCTTCCTAGCTCATGGATTGATATAATACACAGAGTAACTTCCGACTCGGGCCGGTTAAGTAAACGGTGGTTCTCGGACTCTATTAAAAGAGGCCTTTCAGAGTATGAATTCATTGAAATCTTGAGTGTTTGTGTCCAAACAATTGCCATAGATGTTTTTGCACTTGGCATTGGTGCTGAAATTCCTCCATTGCCAAAAAGTCAATCGAACACGCCCAACCGGAGAAAAACTCCTGAAGCAAAAATGGGCCCCGGTTGGGTTTCAACTATTGATCCAAAAGATGCTGATGCTGAATTTCTTGACTTTTATAATAATGAGAATCATTTCTATATTCGTCGTTCAATGACATTACTACCCAATGAGACCAGACGCCTCTGGAAATTATTAGATAATTTATATCTCGATGATCCACGAATAGATGAACTTGATGGAATAGAAAGAGGAATATCTCGCGCTCAAATGGAATTTCTGGCCGCACGGGCATCTGCACTTCTAGGCTGTTTTTACTGAACAACCTCCCATGCCATGCGGCTTCGTGTAAGCGGCGAACATACGGGAAACTCATATGATTTATATTCAGTCATGGGAGAAATCTCGATCGATAACAAATTACCCAATTATCATCTTTTAAATAGTTTCATTGAAGCATTACAGGAAAAAGACCCAAATAGAGTTTCAATACTAAGAAAAAAAATTAGTCATCAGATGGGCGACCAAGCACTGGTGGATATTTCTGCAGTCATAGCAGCTTTTAATGCGTTCCCAAGAATGGCAGATGCTACAGGCATACCGCTAGAGGAGGAAAAGAAAAAAATATCAGAGAAAATGCGCGCTGAACTAAAAATTGATCAACTTATTACTACTTAAAGTAATAATTCTAAGTATATTGACGGGTTTTCTGCGTTTAGCTATCTTAATAATCTATAAAGCAAAAAAAAATAAAAATATTAAAGAGGGAATAATGTTTTCTAATGAATTTTTATGGACCCGAGCCAACAAGCACTGATCATGGTAGTGCAAGTATGTTTGACCCAAAATTTCCAGCGCATTATTTAATGCATCAGGCAAATAAATTTGACATGTCTAGCCTTAATAATCTTGATAAGCTCCCACCTACAGGTAGAATTATCCTAACCCCAACACTAAAGATATAGAGAGGTTCTGGCAGCCCATTGCGTGTATTACTCTTGTGCCCAAGGTTTGAGTCTTAATTAAACGTAATTATAAAATTAAATAATAATAGGTAAAAATATGGAACTTGGACTATTTCTCCAACCGGCCACAAAGCCAGGAAGGCCTTTGGCCGATATTATTGACTGGAATGTCGAAGTAATTCGCAACGCAGATACATTAGGGTTTAATGAAGTTTGGATAGGCCAGCATATTACATCCCCTTGGGAGCCCCTTCCATCCCCGCAACAAATTATAGCTCGCTCGATCGGAGAAACTTCGAAAATTAGACTAGGAACTGGAGTAGAAGTTCTTT
>JADHRD010000057.1 GCA_016777585.1 Rhodospirillales bacterium
ATATAAAAATCAAGGATTAGATAATAAGTATATAGATAGCTAATAAAACCCCATTGTTGCGGATTACTCTAATCAGCCGCAATAATCATCTTGCCTGGATTCATAATACCTATGGGATCAAAGGTCTTTTTTATCATTCTCATTGCGGACAAAGCTTCACCGTGTTCTTGCGATAAATATTTAATTTTACCCTGACCAACACCATGCTCTCCAGTACATGTACCATCCATCGAGATTGCTCGTTCGATTATCTTCTTGTTAATTTCTCCGCATACTCTCAGGTCTTCTTCTCTTGTATCCGGGTGTATTAGCATTTGTACATGAAAATTGCCATCACCAACATGGCCAACTATTGGAGCTATAATGCCAGCATCCTCAATATCTTGTTTCGCTGTCAGTATGCACTCTGATAATCTTGAGATTGGGACACATACATCTGTAGGCATTACGGAGCATCCGGGACGCAGTGCAATACATGAGTATGCAGCATCATGGCGAGCAGCCCATAACTTATCACGTTCTTCCGAATTTGAGGTCCACGAAAAATTTTCTCCACCATGCTCTTTGCACAATTCGGACATAAGCTCTGCTTGACTTTTCACGCCCGACTCGGTTCCATGAAACTCGAGAAATAAGGTATTTTTTATTGCATAATTTAACCCAGCATAGTTATTAATTGCTGACATTTGTACGTCATCAAGCAACTCGATACGGGCCATAGGCATTCCCCACTGTATTGCCTCAATAACAGAATCAACTGCTCCACCCAATGACTCAAATGAGACTACTGCTGCAGAGGTTGCCTCCGGAATCCCAAATAATTTTAACGTTACCTTGGTGATAACACCAAGCGTTCCCTCAGATCCTACAAAAAGTCTCGTCAGGTCGTATCCAGAAGATGATTTCCGAGCGCGCCTCGATGTTCTAATAACCCTCCCGTCAGATAAAACAACTTCAAGACTCAATACATTATCTTTCATTGTTCCATAACGCACAGCGTTGGTGCCTGACGCTCGAGTTGATGCCATCCCACCCAGCGATGCATCAGCCCCGGGATCTATTGGAAAAAATAAACCAGTGTCTCTTAGATGCTCATTCAGTTGTTTGCGAGTCACACCTGGCTCGACCGTAACATCCATATCTTCAGAATTAACTTCTAATATGTTTTTCATTTCTGACACATCTAAAGAAATTCCCCCATACAATGCCGCCAAATGACCCTCCGCTGAGGTACCTGTACCAAATGGTATCACGGGAACTTTATATTTTGAGCATGCTTGCACTACAGAAACCACATCAGCAGTTGTTTTTGCCATTACAACAGCATCAGGGGGTATGGCTTCATAAGATGAAAAATCGCGCGCATGAAATTCTCTCGCCGCAAGAGATGTTAATAAGCGATTTCCAAACGATTTTTTTAGCTCGTTAATTAAAAGATTAACCGTACTTTGACTGGGTCGGTCAATAGTTTTTTGGAGTTCTTCAAGCATCATAATCGCCTATATTTAAATTCATCATTTGATAAACTTAGTTTATATTTTATTTTTGTAAACCTCTGATAAATGCTCGAGTCTGAATAGAAAAAAATACTCTTATAGAGACCTTATGTTTGATTTCTTGTTTCTCTGAGGGCAATATAAACGGCACTGATAATAACTACAAAAATACCAACGACTGATAGATTATCCGGAAACTGTAAGAAGAATATATATCCAAATAAAGTTGCAAAAATAATCTGGGATAACGTGATAGGTGCCAAGATTGATGCTTCTCCATACACAAATGCAAAAAACAAACAGGTTTGACCCATAGCAGCTATCGCGGCAAATCCAATAAGTAAATGCCAATCTTCTATGCGGATTGGCACCCAAACAGAAAAAATTAAAGGGGCAAGAAGAATAGCTCCAATAGTCGAAGAATATGTTAAGTTAACAAGAGGGGGCGCCTTGCCAGCAAGAAGGCGATTAAAAGTATAAAAGAAACCAATGGAAATCCCAGCACCAAAAGCAACCAAGTATCCCAATCGATCCCCTCCAAAGTCCGGTTTTAATATTAATAAAACCCCTCCAAAACCAATTAAAACAGAAATCCACCGTCGAATTCCAATTTTTTCTTTTAAAATTATTGGGGAAATTGCGGTTGTTACCAATGGAGCTGTGAAAGAGATAGCTGTTGCCTCCGCAAGTGGAATTAAACTAATAGACCAATAAAACATTCCAATTCCCGTTATAACAAAACTCGAACGAAGAATTTGCAATATTTTATTTTCTGGGATCAGACTTTTAACTCCATATTTTGCAGTAATGACCGGCGTCCAAAATATGCTCGCAAACAGCATCTGTACCCACATAATAAACACGGGTGAATAATAACCGTCCAACATCTTAACAAATGAATCCTTAAGCGAGAAAAGCGCCATAGCTAATACCACCAAAAATATCCCAATTATTTGTTTGGTACGAGTATCAGTGTCCATAGAAAAGCCAGCTTTCAATGTGATAAAGTAAACTAATTAATATTTATAGAAATTGCCAGAATATAGTAACTTAATTAGGATTAGCCTCAGCATAATAAAAAAGAATATAGGCATTGAAACGAAGGTTAATTGAACTATTTAAATATTAGCAAAGAATATTTCCGATGCCAAATAACTGGATCGTTAGTTAATTTGTTGTAAAAAAAAAATTTGACCATTTTGGTGAATTTTTAAACCTCATATTGCTTCTAAAGGAGAATGTGCAATGAATAGTTATGATTTTACCCCACTCTTTCGTCACTCCATCGGGTTTGACCAAATACAAAGTTTGTTAAATAATCTTACATTAGATGATGGAACGTCGCCAAATTCCTATCCACCTTACAACATAGAAACGTCTGGTGACGGATCGTATCGAATAACACTTGCGGTCGCAGGTTTTAATAAAACAGAATTAGAAATTGAGGTAAGAGAAAACTCATTATCGATTATAGGTAAAATAGGGTCTAATAAAAACAGTAAATTACTACATCAGGGAATTGCTGGTAGATCTTTCAAACGGGTATTTAGTTTAGCCGATTACGTAAAAGTGATTGACTCGACTCTTGAAAATGGCTTGTTGCATATTGATCTAACTCGCGAAATCCCAGAGTCACTTAAGCCGCGGAAAATTACGATTAATTCTATTTCAGACTTTTCATCAACAGATGAGGCTGAAAAATTGAGTTCAGATGAATCAAAAGCAGCGGCATAAGAAAGCATGTCATTTTAAGCAGTTGGGGCAATAATTTTATTGCCCCAACTAAATAATGGAAATTTCGCTCAGAATCATATAGAATACTAATTGATATTTATAAAAAATATAAGTAAAAAAACAGGTTAAATAAGAATTTTTAAAAAAATGGAGGATATTAATAATGTTGAAATCCATTATTAAACTTTCCTGCCTTACATGTTTTACACTTCCATTTATGTTTATATCCCCAGTGATTTATGCCCAGAGCACAATTCCAAAACTGGATGAATTAAGTTCAAGAACAAGGCAGAATATCAAAAAAACCAAAGATATAATTAGCAAAACCCAAAGCAAGATTGAGTTAATACGTTCCCAAAATGAGATTAGAACTAGGGAGATTGAAGGTTTAACAACTAAGGTCGGTTCAATTATCACAAAAATGTCAGGTCAGGGTAAAGATAACTCAGCTTTACAATCTGAAATACTAGTTTCAAATGAATTACTAAATATAGAGAGAAATACCACTAAAAAATTAAAACAAGATAATACTAAATTGATCAAAAAGATAGCATCAATTACTGAGAAAAATAGACAATCATTTACGAAACTTACTGCAGACTATGAATTAATAATAGTAAGAATGAAAAATTTAAAAGCATCTCTATCTTTAGAAAAAACAAAACACCTTAAGTTAAAGAATAAAAATAAAGTGCTAGAGAAAAAAATTACTAAAGAGAAACGAAATACACGTATTGTAAGGGCAAATTATGAAAATAAAATATTAGAAAAGCAATCTAAACTCAATCAGTTAGGCAATAAGATAAAGGCCTATGAAAAACTGATAGAAAAGACTACTAAAATTCAGGAAAATATACCTAAAAAATGATTGATTGAAGTGTTATTTAAAAAAAATGTTATGTTTAGTAATAAAAAGAGTTATAGTTTGC
Source organism: Rhodospirillales bacterium (assembly GCA_016777585.1). Taxonomy (GTDB): domain Bacteria; phylum Pseudomonadota; class Alphaproteobacteria; order Rhodospirillales; family UBA2165; genus TMED23. The sequence continues at coordinate 4,160 of JADHRD010000057.1, forward strand.
AACTAAGTCTCTTACAAAATTAATATGTTTTTAATTATAATTTATGCCAAATTTCTTATGAAAAATCAGTTAAGCTTATACGGTATCATTGTTCTTATTTTGTGGGGAAGTATCAATGGCACTATTGCCCTACCACTCTGCCCTGAAGAAGATAATCCATCACCATCTCGTTGGTCCGATTGTTATGGGGAATATACTTACCCCAATGGTAAGAAATATTCGGGGACGTACAAAGATGGTAAACGCCACGGCGAAGGCATTTTTGTTTTTACAGATGGGGAAACCTATGATGGTGAATTTAATAATGGTTCTTACCAAGGAGTAGGCACTTATACATTTACCAATGGAAATAAATACAAAGGCGAATGGAAAGATGGTGACTTTGACGGCGAAGGAACTTTCACCTATGGACCAGCGTCGCAAACTCCAGGAGACTACTACACGGGAAAATGGAAAAAAGGATCATTTACCACTAATGGAGCTTACTACTACCTCGCTCCAAATGAAGATAAAGGTAATATATTCATCGGAAAAATCCAAAACGGAAAACCAAACGGCAAAGGTAATCTCTCCTACAAGAGTGGGGACATCTATTCTGGTGAGGTGCGCGACGGCAAGCCAAATGGAAAAGGGACCATCAAATACATAAATGGTGATATTTATATTGGTCACGTAAAAAATGGGGTCCCAAACGGAGAAGGATCTATAACCTTTGGATCTCAATCAAATTTTGCTAGTAACTCTTATGTAGGTGAATATCGAAATGGAGAATACCATGGACAAGGAATTTATACTTGGGGAGCATTATCTGAATTCTCAGGTGACGTATATGAGGGTGAATGGCGAAAAGGTAAAAAAAACGGTCAAGGTGCATATACTCTAGCTGATGGCAGAATACAGCAGGGGATGTGGGAGAATGATAAATTCAAATATACCCAGAAAGGTCTTCGAACAGTAACCCGCCAAAGGTCAGGAAATCCAGCACTCGCAGAGAAAGAGGATGAAGAAAATAACTCTTGGAGAGACTTCTTGGGGCTACTTGCCCAATTAAAGAATAAAATAATAGACTCAAAAGAACAAAAAAATATTAAAACTGAAGATGAAAATAACATAATTGAGGCTCAAGAGTCCGAGCCAGTTAACAACAATCCCAGTGAGGATCAATTTTCAGTTGCAAAATTAAAAAACTGGTGGTCCGATTTGCGGAAAAGATAGCAGTTCCCAGCAATAATGGTTCAAAATTTTATCTCTTTTCCTTTTCTAAAATCCTTTACTCTTATAAGCTGCCCCATATTATCGTAATAATTCCAGGTACCATGACGTTTACCATTAACGAATTTACCTAACTCTTTTAGCTTGCCGTTCGTCCAATATTCTTCCCAGGACCCTGAACGTTCTCCATTCAGAAAGCTGCCTTTAAAACGTAATTCTCCATTATTGTAATATTCTTCCCAAAAACCATCTTGTCTTATACCGTCAACATAATTACCAATATTCCTTAATTTCCCATTTTTATGAAACCATTCTGTCAAACCTTCTTTATTTCCGAGTCGATATTGTTCTTTTATCTCAACATTGCCATCTTTATCATAATATTCCCAAAGCCCAGTCTTTTCACCTCTAATGTATTTTCCCTTCCAAATTAGTGCACCGGTTTCTTCCGAATAAGAATAAACATTGCCGGTCTCTTCATCTTTTTCGTAGGTTACCGAATAACTTATTTCTCCACTTTTAAAATATCTTTTCCAAAGTCCTTCGCGTTGGTCATTCTTATAGAGTCCCTCTTCATATAAATTTCCATTGTCCGAGTATTCAAACCAATTACCCTCGCGCACCCCATTCTCATAATTAGCTTTGTACCTTAAAAAACCATTTTTAAAATAACTTATCCAGAGTCCATCAATTTTACCATTCTCAATTTTTCCATTTTCTAATCCACTAACAAACCCAGTATAAGGAATATCTGATTTCTTCTTATAATAGAGGCTATTTAGTTTTATCAAATCCTTAAACTCGACAGCCGCTGACGGATTGCGATCAGAATCGACTAATTTGTGATCATTTTTTTTAACAGTTTCAATTCTGTTAGATCCAGGGCTATTATTAGTTTTATTTTGTTTTAATGAGTTTTTTTTCTCTTGCAGCAATGATTTAGGTTTTTCGCCAATATTATTATCCAATAATATTGAATTGTTTGGCTTATTATTCGACAGCAACTCAGTAAATGAACTATAATTTTCCCCTATTCTTTTATATTGAAAATATAAAATAAAAAGTAGGCTAAAAATCACTAAAATCTTTACTTTTCCCATAAATCAATATTAACAAATACAAACGCAATTTAACACATAATGCTTTGGGCAATGCGCAATACTTGATGACCTATCCATTGCTATTTTTGACTAAAATTTTAACCCCTTCCCACAAATGGCATGTTGGTTGCCATTAGGGTCATATTGAGAATATTAGTGTTCAGAGGTAGTTGAGACATATAAGCAATAACTCTCCCACATTCATCGGGGTCAATAACAGGTTCGGGTTTTATTTCACCACTTGCTTGCGGCACCCCCTCTTTAAACCTACTTCCGATCGCGGTGTCTGCATTCCCTATATCAAGTTGAGAACAGGCAATATTGAAAGCCCGGCCATCAAGGGCTATTGATTTAGTTAAGCCCGTAATAGCATGTTTTGTCGCAGTATAAGCAATTGTATTAGGTCGAGGTGAGTGAGCTGATACGGAACCATTATTAATAATTCGTCCCCCCTGCGGTTTTTGTTCCTTCATGACTTTGAACGCAGCCTGAGCACACAGAAATGTACCAGTCAAATTAACGTCAACACAACGCCTCCAGTCATTTTCTTTTAAGGCATCAAAAGGTACTCGAGGTGCACCCATTCCAGCATTGTTAAATATGACATCCAAACGCCCGAAATCCTCCACTATTTTATTAAATAGTTTCCCAACAGATTTTCCTTCAGAGACATCTGTAATACATACGGTAATCTTTGGATGTTGAGGGTCAGCCAAAAGCGCTGTTTCTTTGAGCGGGCCTTCCCTTCGACCACAAATGATAACGTTAAATCCTATCTCCTGAAGAGCCAAAGCGCTTGATCTTCCAATTCCAGTGCCACCACCTGTAATTAAAGCAACCTTTATATCATTATTCATCACGACACTCTCCTAACAAGTATTTTACTCACAAGCGAAATTACCAAAGGAATAGAATTTCTCTGGATTTGAGACTAAAATTTTCTCTCTCAATAGAGATTCAGAAATCCAATCACCAAAAGCATTCACAAGATCACCATCATTCGGATTAACTTCATACTTATTTGGATGTGGCCAATCAGTTCCCCAAACCACATTATTCGAATTTGCCTCGACTAATGCCTGAGCCATTGGTCTAACATCATCGTATGGCGGTAAATCTGTTTCACTTACACGGTTAGCACCAGAAATTTTAACCCAGGTATTACCCTCTTTAATTAATTTTAATAACACTTGAAAACCCGAGGCATTAATTCCACGTGTTGCTGGCTGATAAGCAAAATGACCAATCATTATTGGAACACTTGATGCCATAAGCGTTGGCTCTAACTCTTCAATAGCATTACCAGGAAAAAGATATTCTAGATGCCAGCCAAAAGGTTTAATTCTTGCCTCTAATTCTGAAATATCTTTTAAATCAAGAGGCATGCCGCCCTTATTATCTAGATTTAACCTAACACCACGTATACCCTGATCATGTAATCCATTTAAAAATTCATCTGTAGCATCCATTTTAATTGCACATACTCCACGCGCTCTAGCTAGAGTTTTTTGGTTTAATGTGTTCATTCCTTTTAAGATAGCCGAATTATCAACGCCATAAACTGATGGTTGTGTAAAAACAACTCGGTCGATACCAAGAGTTTGATGCAAGTGCTCTAAATCCTCGAGTGTAGAATCTGGTGGATTATAACCGCGGCCATCAAAAAGTGGAAAATCTTTCTCAAATATATGCACGTGAGTATCTATTGACCCCCTCGGTAAAATTATATTTGGCTTTTTAGGATTTCTATCTGGTGCAATACAATCACGAATTGACATTTTTGAAATTTCTCCAGTTAAAGTGTTTTAAATATTATTTTAATTAGGATTGATACTCAAATATTTGGATAATCACAATGTTTTAGGCATTCAAGGCACTCGACTCAAAATTGTTTTAGAAATAAGTAACAGACTAATTCTAAGTGTTAAATCCAACCTAAAGTTTTTGAATTTCCTGCGATAATCATTAAACATGTTATTATATGAAGTAAAATCCAGAAAGTACGCATTGCAAGAGCTTTTCTTACATCTGTCTGTGTAATGGGCAAAAATTCAGGTTTATCGTTATCAGTATTACCTATGGGCATTCCAACAGTTCGCGCCCACATCTTAATAAATTTTCTCTGTCCAATCATTATAGTTCCTGTGATAAAAAACGTTGAAGGGGAGTTCTTTATGTGAGTTAAATGCTACACAATCTTATCTAACTTTCTTCTAATAATTTTCTTCAGTATATTAATATTTTCTGGTTTCGGAGACAACTCTCCTGAAACTATCATTTTGCCTACCTCCATAACGGCAGCATTATATGGAGCAACCCTCTCTAACTTAGATAGTTCCTCCACAACCAAACCATTTATCATATCTATCTCTGTACGGCGACCCTTTAACATATCTTGGAGTATGCAATCACGGGCTGATGGCCCAATATGTTCTACAAGCGTATCTAGAAGAATTTCTGGCAAGCGATTAGATTCTGTCATCACTTCTTTACTTAAACCCATAATGGGCTCAATATTATAGCCCAGTTCATGCCCCAATGACATTGTCTCATCACCGATTGCCAGAACCAAGTCACGCATACCAGGCGTGTTTAGACCTTCTTGAACGGGAAGACCTAATAATGCAAATGGCCCAAGACTCATAGTATTTACTAGAAGTTTCATCCATTTTGCTGATAAAATATCTGTGCATATCGAAACTTTACCAGCGCAATCTAAGAGAGTTTTCACATCCTCGTAATGTTGATTGTTTATATTATCAAGTGTTCCCAGCCCAAACCAAGTTTTCTTTTTCGAAGTATTACGCTGAACAATGCCCGGCTCAATCATCTCAGATGAGAGCTCTACGACACACCCTAATGTTCTCTCAATGCCGACGTAACTTGCAATAGTCTCCGCGGTCATTCCATTCTGAATACCAACTAAAACACCATCCTCAGCCAAATAAGGTTTTATCATCTCGCAAACCCAATTGGTGTCGTAAGATTTTAGAGCCATTAAGACGATATCAAATTTTGTTATCGACTCAGCCAACTGACAAAGGTGCAAGGCCTCAGCTTTAGTATTTTGCACCCCATCAGGAGTATGAATTGTAAATCCATTTTTTTTGATTGCTTCTACATTATCAGGCCATTGATCGTAACATTTTATTTTAAAACCAGCATCGATGATATCTGAGGCAATTGAACTTCCATTAGCTCCAGTTCCAATGAATATTATTGATTTTTGATCAAGTCGCATGTTACCCCCCAAACTACTTTTATAAGTTTATTCTTTACCAATCTCCACGCCCTGTTTAAAAAATTTCTGTAACTTTAATTGTCCCTGAACATTGTAGATTTCCATAATACCGTTTAGCACACCATTGGCATAGGTGCCTCGCGATAGTAATTGACCATTCTCATGATAGGTCTCGAACGGTCCATCTTTTTTACCATTTTTATAATATGTTTTGGAGCCTAAAGGTCCATTATTATAAAAATGCATCCAAACACCCTCCCATTTACCATTTTTTATTTCACCATTAAGTCCTCCGACAACGCGGCCTGTAAATGGGTTATTGCTAAAAATTTTATAATATCTTCCTTCGCGCACTACTAGATCATCGAATGTAACCGACTTTGCAAATCCAAAGGTGGGGGAAATGAGATAGACCAAAAATAAGGCGAAAAAATAGAATTTCTCCATACTTATATATTTAATAACGTAAAAAATAGTGCCCATGCGATTAAGTATATCATCTAATTAATTTTACTAGCTACCTTATTCATAACCTTTTTACATTATAGGCTTTCCGCTCTTTCAGCCTTATAGTGATCGAGTATTATTAAAAGTCTGCAAATTTTTTTAACCCTATTCTAAATATACCGTTTACAGTAGCTAGCAGTATTCTTATAAAAATTCATATTACTAATCCGCCAACAAAACAGTCAGTAATCGTTCTTTATGCTGAATCATTAGAATATTAATAGTTTTCTGATGCTAGAACTCCGCTATTGATATCTTTGTGAAATTTAGAATCAAATAATTATATCTACCAGAAAATATAATATTATTTAGTTTCTATCATGCTGCCACGGAAAAAATAACCAAGCCTTCTTTTTGAACCTCAGAGCAATTACATAGATCAAGATAGGCAAGGTAAGAAGTATTATAAATTTATTATCTTCCAACCCAGTATTAGATTTAATAATAGCACTAATAACAATAATTAAATCACCAAATACAGCCAAAATCATTAGGGCCCAGTGAACGGTTACTATAACTTTATATTTCATAATGAAAATTAGTTTAGAGGCAATATTAAGAGAAAGAAACTATAAATATCTAACACGTATTTTTGATCAGAAAAATTAATGCTCTTATGATTAAACCAATCCTAAAAACTTATAAAAAAAGATTTATGAGATATGGATAATTTTATTATATTGGCAGAGAAATCTCTGCTCACCAATTACCTATAAATTAGAAAATATACAGAGTCTAAATAGTTTTGTTTAAGTATAAATACTTATAATTAACCACGTTATAAAAATTTCTATAGACTACTTAATTTATTTCAATTTAGACAAGTTTAAAACTTTATGCAGACGCTATAACATTAATCTTTAATAGCCCAAACAAAGCCCTTATCAGATTTTACCCGATTAAGACCCTCGGAATTCAATAAAGCGGCAACCTCTCTATGATCTTGACGAATTTCGTATTGGGGACCGTACCAGTCCACAGTATCCAAAAGGGTAAGATCAAATTGCTGAGTTAAACTAAGGCCACTTGGATGCACAGAACAAATAGGCAAAAATCTATTAAAAAAGCGGACGATTGGAATACAACTCATTATAAAAGACGGAAGAAAGAATAGATAACACATCCAGCGGCTAAATCTCACTAATGTTTGAATTTTCCAGCTTGGTGTCCAGCGACGCAAAAAATATTTAATAACCTGAAATTTAGTGAATGGATCTATTTCGTAAAAATTATAGAATAATACACCATTTGATACCAAATAAAAAGGGAGACTCCTAATAATTTTCTCAGGTTCAGGCGTATGCTGAATGGTTCCTGCACAATGGATAGAATCAAAAACACCCCTCTTAAAAGGCATCGATAGTAAATTTGCCTGAACAACACACACCTCCCCGCGGTCGATAGTCCTCCCATTGTTATCATCAACAGTTTGCTTGCAGGCATCAACGGCAGACGATAGATCGCAAGCAACAACACGCGCTCCAAATTGTGCTAACTCATCAGCAAACCTGCCGGCTCCACAACCAGCATCAAGAATAAGTTTCCCTTTAATAGACTCTTTTGACCATTTGGTGTCATTCAATAATCTAGAACTAGAGAGATTATGGGAGCTAACCCTATCAATCTGGGTCGCACGGAACTTGTTCCATTGATAACCAAAATTTTCAGCATAATTTTCTTCTCGGCTTACAAATCTCGGGATACCATTGGCAATTAAATAATCATTGTTGCATTCTGGACATGATAACCGGCCTTCTGTAACATCTTCCATCCGAGTCTTTTCAGGAAAAATTTCTAACTCGACTTCGATAGCGCATTGAGGACAGGTTAATAGTTCTAAAAGCCAAGACTTCATATTTTATAACCAATTTAATAAATTTAATATTATCAGTTCGAACGTTCACAAGCTAACCATTATAGACATTATAATTTTTATTTGCCACATTTGTATTAAATCTGGTACTGAAATTAAAAAAACTATGGCATTCAAATTCTTCTTTGTAACTAATAAAATAGCCCGTTAATAAAAGAATATATACTTTGTATTTATCACTAAATTAAAGTTATATTTCCTATAAACCTAGAATTTAAACTTTGGGCCATTGCTGTCAACCTGATGTAAGTTATATTGTTTAGACGGTTTTTATATTCTTTAAATATTTAATTACTATAAATATTAACACTCTATTTTCTGGCAAATGCAATGAGGTGCGGATCTTTGTAGTTCCCATAAAGTGTTTTCTTTAACATGCGTTTAATTGCTTCACTTTTAGAGTGATACAAGAGCGCTTGTAAATCAATTTCTCGACAAGATATCTTTGCAAATCTCTTATTAACAAGAAATTTATAGAGGTTGTCTTTATTCCATGAGCGCAGATGTTGCATTGGGTGAAATACCACTTTACTTATAGGGCAATAGACTTCTGCCTCCTTAAGTTCTTCGTCATTTGGTGTAGAAATAAATAACCAGCCTCCAGGCTTGAGCATGGAAAATATGGCTTCCATTGAACTGTGCAGGTGACGGTCTGGCATATGTTCAATGGTTTCAATCAAAAATATTGTATCAAAAAACTCCTTATAGTTTGCAGTCTCATCAAACCCAATAATATCGCCAACATACTCATCGTTAGCAAATCTCAACTTTAATTTATCAACTACAACTTGACCAAAATCTAATCCAAAGCTTCTATTTCTATTGCGCGAAAGCGCAGCTAGAAGGCCACCCGTTCCCGCCCCAAAGTCTAGAGAGGTCCCTATGTCTGCGAGGCTATTTTGAGTAAACTTAACAATTGTATCACCTAAGGCCTCTGCAAAATATGCATCAGGTTTTTCAGACCAATATCTCCAAAACTCCTTTATGGTCTCATCGCTCCAATCAATTTTGCGAAATTGAGCCTTAGTCATTTTTAAACCTCTTCATCTGCTCGTGCCATTTAGAATCATTATATCCGATTCAGCCTATCATCAATGCTGTAGGCTATATTTATCTCATTAATATAAAATAAAGAATTAATACCTTACCTAACTATCAACAATATCCATTACCCCATTTCTTTATTTAGTGCCTGAATTGATATTAGTTTTTCTCTCTGCTTTCGAGAACAAAGAGGCCTAATAGACTAATTAAACAATATAACCTTAGGTGAAATTTAATATTAAAAGGTATTTTCATATAAAAAAGCCCATCAACATTAGCGCCATCAATTGATACCTTTCCATTAAGGTAGTCATCATAATATAATTAACGCCTAGGTTATATTTTTTTAAACAAATACCATTCTTTCTTAAGTTTCCTTTTACCACCCTGTATAAAAAAAAAATTTAGGATAGAGAACTAATAAAGTATTAGGGGTCATAAATAATTCTTATGAAGAATTATTATAAAGAATAATAACAAATAGTTGCACTATTCTCTTCAAAGACTTTTAACGCATAGTACGATAAGAACTGATAATATTAGAAAGCTTATTCGTTTATTAATAATGAAATTACAATAAACATAAAAAAAGGGGAACACACATGCTCCCCATTTAAATCTTTACAATACCTTAAAAAGTATTTCGATTTTGTGCTAATCTCGGATCTGAATATTTTCAGCGGCTTCTTTTCCATCACGGCCTGAAACCAACTCATAAGTTACCTTCTGTCCATCATTTAAAGTTCCAATTCCAGCTCTTTCAACTGCAGATATGTGAACAAAGGCATCTTTTCCACCATCTTCTGGCTCAATAAAACCAAATCCTTTTGTTGCGTTAAACCACTTTACTGTTCCGTCAACCATAACTTTATTTCCTTTACAACTCTAATTTTTGTAGAAAGGCATTATGCCTTTTTACAGTTCAACGTTCACGATGTCAGTAAAGCAACTGGTCGATAGCGATTGAGCAACTCAAACAGGGAGCACATAAGACTTCTATGTAACGTAATAACGGGCTTCGTATAGCCCCTTTTTCGGCAAAGTCAAGAAAAAGTCGCTGTGAATATAAATTTTATTTAAGACTCAATAGTACGGTATACTATATATTCCCGAAGCCCTCTTATCTCAATGATCACCATATACATGAGATATTTTGCTTTAGATAAGCAATAACTTAATATTCTGCTCATCAAGTTTTATCGCTGGTCATGGCTATGAAAATATCCTCTAAATCACTTTGTTTGGTGGTTAAATCATGAATACCAAAACCCGAATTTCTAATAGCATCAATAACCGAATCCACTGTCACTTCATCTGGAGGAATCCTGACTATAATTTTACGCTCAGCAACTATTTCAGTGTTTAAATTAGTTAAGGAATTAGGAAGATTTTTTATATCTTTATCTAAGGTTATAATTAGCTCTTTAGAGTCTAAGGTTCTCAATAAATCTTCAGTTTTCTGGCTCGTAACCAATCTACCATGATTAATAATAGCTATTTCATCGCAAAGTTCTTCTGCTTCTTCTAAGTAATGTGTGGTAAGAAGAATTGTGGTTCCTTGAGCTCGGAGTTCGCGTATATACGACCAAAGTTGTTGTCTAAGCTCAACATCAACTCCAGCCGTGGGTTCATCGAGAACTAGGACTGGAGGTGAATGCACCATCGCTTTTGCAACCAGCATTCGCCTTCTCATTCCACCTGAGAGAGATCGCGCATAAGCATCTGCTTTATCAGATAGTCTAACAGCGGCTAGTATATCATCTGTTTTCCTGTCTGACTTCTTAACACCATACAGACCTGCTTGTGTTTCAAGAACTTCACGGGGTGTGAAAAATGGATCAATGTTAAGCTCTTGGGGAACTATTCCAATTGACGACCTAGCCTGACGCATCTGCTCAACAATATCAAAATCCCAAACTTTTACATTTCCTGAACTTTTTATAACCAAACCAGCCATTATGTTAATAATAGTCGATTTTCCAGCTCCATTTGGACCGAGCAAACCAAAAAAAGACCCTCTTGGAATTTTTAGGTTTATGTCAAGCAGAGCCTCCTTTGAAGGCTGAAGAGAAGTTCCTTTATAGGTTTTATTTAATCCACTGATTTCTATCGCATAATCAGGCAAATTATCATTTGGTAGTGCATTCATCTTGATGAAGATTCCTAATAAATTGTTGGGGCAATCATGTCTAAGGTTGGCCCTTTCATATTTGTGGGTTATCATTCAACCTGGACATGGTCAACATTCAAATTTTACTAAATAATTGATAAAAACTTGCAAACTGAGAATAGATAAAAATGAATAATACGTTCGTTCAAAAACCAAAAATTGTACATACAAAATCTATCAGTTGTGATGGGGGGGGGGGCAGCTC
>JADHRD010000058.1 GCA_016777585.1 Rhodospirillales bacterium
GTCCTGTTAACCCAGTTTTTGAGCCGCTTTTATTGGAATGGCTTGATAAAGCAAATAAGGCACAAGCAGACCTCAAGTTACTCTCTCATGAGTTTTTATTCAGACCGAGAAAGCCTATGAATGATTATCAAATTGAAAATTTCGCGGCTAGTCACAACAATCCAGATCTGGTTGCATTTATTCGTGAATGGCAAGGTAATGACATGTTCCCAAAAGAAAAAATTGATGATGCTGTCACCCGGACGGATGCTGATTTCAATCTATTGAATAATACTTTGGCTGATAGAGAATGGATATTGGGAGATAACTTTACTTTGGCCGATATATCATGGATGCCAAATATACATCGAATGACTTTGATGGATTGGCCGTTAGAGCGATATCAACATTTAGAAAAATGGTTTAATCGTGTTAAAATGAGGCAGTCCTATCATAATGGGTTAATTGCGTGGGAACCAAAAGGTCTACAAAATCGTTTTTTAAATTATGTGAAACAACGTAAAATTGATAGTGGAATTCACGTAACTTGTTTTGGTGCATTAGCTTTAGGAATATAATCTTCGAAAGGTTATAAATAACAAAAAATCTCAAACAATGGTTTAGGTTAATTGGACCTTGTGTACAATTCGCGAGCTAAATATTAGATTTCTGAAATAAACTTTTTAGCAGCTGAGCGTAATTTAAGATGATAAACATTTTTGAGAGACTCAAATCCTATTTACGCCACCATTAAAAAGAGTTCTATCTAAGTCACTGTAACTTTGCCGGGATATGTTTTAGAATCAGTATCTTAGCAAAACTTGTTAAATCTTTTGGGTATAACAATCGACATTGTATAACTTTTTCTATCTGCTAAAACTATCGCCTTGTTGAATATCATGTCTTTACTCAACCCCTTCAGTACCAGTCGGTTGCTTAGAGCAACTTGGGAACATCTATGTCTGAATTAAATATTTACTTGATCTTTAAGGTGGTCATACTTCTAGGAGTATTGGCCATGTTGGGGCCAATTGCGCACGATATATTTGTCCCGGCAATACCAATTATTGCAGATGGTTTGGATTCAACGACTAGCCAAGTTTCGGTTTCTATTTCAGCGATTTTTCTGGGAAGTGCAATTGGCACGCTATTTCTGGGCCCTTTGGCCGATCGCTTTGGACGAAAAATTATAATTTTATGGGTACTTGGAATATATACTATAGCTGCGATTGCCGGTGCCCTTTCACCGAATGCTGAAATGCTTATCATATCACGGTTTTTTCAAGGTCTTGCTGTGGCTGGGGGTAAGGTTTTGTCGGCGACTGTTGCAAGAGATTTATTCGAAAAAGAAACCCTTGGCAAAGCAATGTCAATTATTATGTTTATGGCAGCAATCTCGGCGATTATAGCGCCTTTGCTTGGCGGTTATGCGGCAAACTATCTTCCTTGGCAAAGCACACTTTTCTTTATGGCAATTTTTTCAGCTTTGGTTTTTATTTTATTCTTACTCTTTTTCAAAGAGCGGCCCATAATAAAGCGCAAGGATGTTCTGCAAATAAGTTTGATTTACAAAGATATGAGAACCATTGCTTCTAGCTGGTCTTTTCTCGTAAACAGTCTCACTGGCGGTTTAATGCTTGCCGGACTTATTGTATTTCTCTCATCTTCAGCAAGTATTATTATATCTTCTTATAATGTGCCCGCTAATATTTATGGGTTTTTATTTGCATCTGTATCTTTAAGCTTTTTGTTCGGAACACTTGTTGGTGGTCGGTTGGTTACAAAAATTGGTCTTGAGCGTATGATCAAGTGGGGTGTTTTTTTTGGCTTTGTAGGCGGGAGCTTAATGTTGTTTTTAGCACTTCTGGAATTAAAGGTGTCATACGCCGTTATTGTGCCTATGTGGATTTTTATGTTTGGATATGCTTTTGTGGGGCCAAATGTAATTGCAGGCGCCCTTCAACCATTTCCAAATGTCTCTGGTACGGCCTCTTCATTAATAAATTTTATTCAGGGTATAATTGGTGTCATTGTCTCATTTATAATATCATTCTTTCGACATGATGATGCCCTTGTGCTAGCGACCACATTATTTTTTCTTGGTTGCGCAGCCTTTCTGTCAATAAGATTAGAGCGGTATAAATTCTGATAAAACCAGAGTTACTAAACTTCCGCCCGTATCCATAGAATTCAAATGCTTAAAATTGATGCAAAAAATCTATTCTGTATATTATGTAATCATTATGTTATAAATAAATATAATAACTTTATTATAAGCTATTGATTCTAAGTATAATTAATACTGGCATAATATTTGTAACGCAATTATTGTGAGTATTTACGGTGTGTCTTTTAAAATTTAAGCATGCCTAATGCTTTTTACTATTATTTAGATGACTTTAACAATAATTGGAAGGAATGAAAGATGCTTTTTACCTTTGCTTGGACGCACTCGACACATGGCCGTAACGCTACCATTAAGCAGTTTATGGCAACTGGCGGTATGCCTCCTGAAGGCGTTAAAATGATTTCCCGGTATCACAATATCGATGGCTCGGGCGGCTTTGCAATTTGCGAAACTGATGATGCAAGCGCACTAGCTAATTGGGCTATAGATTGGAATGGTCTTTTAGATGTTAAGATTACTGCAATCATGGATGACGAAACTATTGGCGGCGTTTTGGGCCCCCGAGCTAGTGAATTTGAATAAAAATCTATTTTTTAATATAAGGCTTGTCGCAAGTCTAAAATAGAACAGTGCCGAGATGTATATCTAGGTATTAAAAAAAAATAATGGTTCGGTGTTTTTGCATCGGGCTATTTTTTTAAGTTTTGATCAAATTAATAACAGACCTTGTTTTCAGCGTCAGCTCATCGTTAAAGTCTTAAATTGAAGATCTTAATATGCGAGCAAGGTCTTTTCCACATTTTAATCTATCTAATATTTACTCCGCTGATTTAATTTTTTTTATTGCGTTTGCCGTTTCGATTATGGATGTTTCAAATGAAATAGGTTTCCAATCAAATATTTCTCGTGTCTTAGAATTATCAGCAGTTAAATTCATTCCTAGTAGGCCCAACATTCCCTCGGCTTCCCGGTCGAAAATTGCCATTAACTTTAATAGCCAAGATGGTGCTTTTTTGGTACTTGGACCTTTGTAACCTGCATCAAGAAGTATCTTTGCGGCATCTGCAAAGCTAATCGGTTCAGTTCCTGCTACAATTAACCGTTCCCCCGCAGCATTTGATTGAGTCATCGCTTTAACATGTAGCTTAGCCACATCACGTACATCTACCATTGGAAAGGCTGCATCCGGTACAAAGGGTATTTTACCATTTAGCATTTTTGTAAGAACACTCAGAGACTCACCTGATGTATCACTTCCCAGAGGTGGTCCAAACACTCCGCCGGGTGCAATGACAGTTAACTCCATTGATGTAGAACTTTTGTTTTCGTTTATAAGTTGCCAAGCTGCTCTCTCAGCTAAAGTTTTACTTTTAATATAAGTATTGAGATTTGGATAATTTACATCAGTCCAATCGTTTGGTCCAAAGCATCCACGACGAAGACTAGACATCATCGCAACAATAGAGCTAGTTAGAATTACTCTTTTAACACTAGCTTTATCTGCAGCGTGTAATATCCTTTTTGTTCCTTCAACAGCAGGTAATATCATTTCATTTTCATTTTTTGGATTGGCGATTCTAAAAGGTGATGCCACATGCATAACATAATCAACACCCTTCATCGATTGCTCCCATCCACTATCAGAGTTTAGATCCAATAGCTCAAATTCAAGATTTTCTATGTTAACATTATTACTTTTCATCGTATCGCAGACCGCTTGCTCTTTGAGTTTGCTTCGAATAGTTCCTCTCACTGTAAAGCCTGAATCAAGTAATTCTTTTGCACAATAAAGGCCTATAAAGCCGGATATTCCCGTGAGTAAAACTGTTTGTGGCATAATGTTTCCCTTTAAAATATATTATTTACATGGTATTTGTACTATGTGGTATTAAATGAAGTCAAGAAATAAATACTAAATGGTATTTTAATATGGAAAATAGTAAAAAAATTCGAAAAAGAGGCCGACCAAAAACATTAGATAAAGATACTCTTTTGAATGTCGCGATGTTTTGCTATTGGAAAAAAGGGCCAGGCAATATCTCGGTAAACGAAATTTGTAAGACAGCTAAAATATCTAAACCTGGTTTGTACCGTGAATTTGGTGGCGAGGATGGTTTGATGAGATCGGTTCTCGTAAACTACGAGCATAAAATCTTTGAACCAATTTTGAAAATGCTAGAGTCAGATAGACCATTTAGAAACTCTTTAGAAGACCTTATGTCTTTTATAACAAATGTTGATGATTGTCAGGATAATCCTAAGGGTTGTCTTTTGGTAAAAATGCGTGAATCACAATCAGGTTTGGGAAAAGAAACGCAAATTCAGATAAACATTGCTAAACGACATGCATTAAAAAAATATGAAAACTGGATAGAGCGGTCGAAAGAAAAAGGTGAATTTAACATGACTATTTCATCACGATTTGCCGCATTGTATATTGATGCACAGGTGAGTAGTGCGTTGTCACAGTTAGCAAGAGGCGAAAAGGGTAGTGAAGTAAAAAAAATTTTAAGTATGGCTTTTTCTGTATTTTTACATGAATAGAAATAAACTTTTATTTAGTTTGTCTATCGACCTTACTTATGTGCAACATCGAGTTAGAAAGGACTAAAATCATGTCTAATCAATTTAATCTTGGGATGTTTCAAAGTTCACCTTCAGAATTTAAAAATGCTGATGTAACTTCAGCGAGTTCCTGCCCTGTATCGAAAATAGCAACAGAGTTTGAGCCTTTTGGAAACAGTTATATAAAAAATCCCTATGATTTTTATCAAAGGGCTCGTAATGAAGAGCCCGTGTTTTATGATCCAAAATCGGATTATTGGGTTGTATTAAAATATACTGATATTGTTGAAATCTTTCGTAACCCAGAAATTTTTTCTGCTGCAATAGCGCGTCATCCCGTCACCGAATTGTGTCCTGTAGCAGTTGAAGTTCGAGATAAACATAATATTTCAATTGAACCATCTCTTGTTGATGAAGATCCGGAAACCCACAAAGCGCATAAAAAGATTTTTGGTGATGCATTTACACCAAAACGCGTTAACGAAATTGAACCAAGAATAAGACGTTTAGTCAGTGGTTTTATTGATCGTTTTATTGATAAGGGTAGTGCGGACCTTGTTTCTGAATTGCTTTATGAAGTTCCGGCATTAGCAATTTTTATTTTTTTAGGTGCCGATGATGACAAAGCACTTATGGTTAAAGAGCTAGGCTCAGTTCGTTCAATTGTCAGTTGGGGGAAGCCAACCGAAGACGAGCAAGTTGATATGATGCATGATATAAGTAAACATTGGGATTTTACTAAACAACTTGTTGATGATGCTCTTGAGGCGCCTGGTGATAATTATCTCGGAGATATGGCTCGGCTCCATCTATCCGACCCAAGTAAATTTACAATTAATTATTTGTGTAACGTTATGTTCCTTATGCAATTTGCGGGACATGAGACCACGACGCAGGCTTCAGCCAATGGTATGCGAGCTCTTCTAGAAAATTATGATCAATGGCGCTCGTTATGCAAAAATCCTGATCTTATTCCGAACGCTGTTGAGGAAATACTTAGGTATGACTCCTCGATTTTTGCTTGGCGACGTATTACGACCCGTAAAACAAAGGTTGGTAAGTTTGAAATTCCAGAAGGGGCGAAAATATTAATGGCACTTGGTTCTGGTAGTCGAGATAGTGAAATATTTGAAGACGGTGATAACTTTGATATTTTTAGAAAGCAAAAGAAAAAACATCTTGCATTTGGAAATGGTGTCCACTTTTGTATGGGGGCACCGCTCGCTAGATTAGAGATGAAAATAATATTAGAAGAACTCACCAAACGTTTGCCTCAAATGAAAATGGTAAAAGGCCAACAGTGGGATTATATTCCGACGCTTACATTTAGAGGTATCAAAAGCTTACGAGTTGAGTGGGATGCAAATAAAACCTAACCGGTGAAAAATATCTAACTAAATTGTAATTTTTTGATTCAACGAACACTCTTATTATCCTTTCTTAACATACGGGAAGTCATTGAACCTATTTTTTTAAGTTATTGAGGTTGAATATTTCTTTGTATATAAATTCTGTTTTTTGGTTACATTGTTGGTTTATTATGGAATTCTTCACAAATTTAATTACTACAGCTTTGATTTTTGCAGTTTTATGTGCATTTTTATGCGCAGTTATTCAGGGTTATTCGGGCTTTGGAGGGGGATTGATAATGGTTCCCATTATGGCTTTATTATTTGATCCTGTTTTAGGGATAGCACTCTCGGCATTACCTTTTTTTCTTGGTATGCTTCTCATTATTCCTCGGTCTATAAGTGATGTAAATTGGAGTGAAGTTTTACCATTATCTGCGCTCAGTGGTTTAGCAATTTTGGTTGGCCAAAACTTTCTATTATCTTCTAGTTCTGAGAATATAAAAATTATTATGGGATGCTTCATTGTTTTTATCGCGATTTTATTACTCCGAAATTGGAAATATACAGGAAAACGAAATATCTTTACCAGTGGGATTGTAGGTTCATCGACTGGTCTTGTTACCGGTTCTCTTGGTATTCCTGGCGGACCAATAATGGTAATGTATTTTTTATCGGAGTCTAAGCAGCCCCAAGTTCAACGTGCTAATATATTGATGACTGGATTTATTAATACAACTGTATTTATCCTTGGATTTATTTACCATGGTATTTTTGAACAAAAGGTCATTTTGCAAAGTGGCATACTAGTTCCATTTTTTATTGCTGGATCATTTCTGGGGCAATACTTATTTGTTACTATACCAACAAAATGGTTTTTAAAGGCCTGTTCGGGCATGCTAATACTGATCGGTTTGATAGTTGTCATTGCTTAGAGTTTGCAGAAACTCCGTATGAGACAAGTGAGCCTTAACATTAATAACATTACGTAAATTTAGTTAATCTAGCTTACTGAATTAGTTTCAGAGATTTCTGGATTTGGAAACCCATGTCGTCCAGGAAAATTATATTCTAGTTTTCGAGCTTCAGTTGTATTTAGCCAAAGTCTGAGTTTTTTTCGCCTTAAATTAGACTCTTGATAATCTTCAAAATTTGTTCTTGAGTGCAACACTGTATAGTTGTTAACTAGTTGCAAGTCCCCGCGTTGCATCATCATATCTACTCTTATGCCGTCCTCGTTCATGATGCTATCCATTAAATCGAATGCCTTTAATTCAACTTGTGATAAGGGGGTACCCATATCATTTTGACTTAATTCCAGATATTGACGCATATACCTGCACGATAATTTGTCTGAGTGATAACTAAAAATAGGAGCCTGACATGGCTCGCTGGCAGCGTGCGGATACCACATTGGTCGATAAAGAACCGACAAATATTCGGGGTATCTTTTAAGCATTTCATTATGGAGTGTTGTTGCACTAATAAGACTACTTACCCCACCAGTCTTTGCAGGATGTATGCATAAGAGTCCAACAACATCAGTAGGGTCTGAATGATAGGGGAGGTATGCATTAGTCTCATACACCCGTGTCTGAGGGTTTGAGAGATCGCCTACGTTCATGACGGTTCCAATAAGATCACCTTTTGGATTTTGCCTCACTGGTTGTCCCATGTGCAGACCCATTCCGAAATATAGGATGCTTAAATCACTATTATTTTCGTATTCGTCTACTGGAATACCCTTTAGTAAAACAAAGCCTAAACCATTCTCTAATTCATGACCAATTCTGGAGAGTTTTTCGGAGAGAGTAGGCAGATGAAAGTTATCTTTTGTAAAATTGGGAAAAGATAATCCATATGATTTTACTTCACTTACGGCTTCTTTTAATTCCTCTACCTCATCCATAGTTAGCAATTTTGTCCACGAGGGATCGTTTAAAATATCACTTCCTTTCCAAGTGGTGGACCCCTCTATAAGATTTGTATGAACTACGCTCATAATATTTTATATCCTCAATTGCTTGTTTATTATAGCTTTGACCTCGACCTAGCTCGGCCTTGACTATGCATTTCTAAATCGTTAACCCCAAGTCTGCAATCTTTTAGCACTAAAACTTATATCCCTATTTTGTGGATTACATCAAAAATATGTATCTGCTGTATAATTATTGGGGGTGTAGCCGATGAATTCATACAATAATGGAATAAATTAATGATATTTTACCCAATTTTTATTTTACTGGTTTCGTTGACTTTTTCTATAAATTTACATGCATCACCTCCAAATGTTCAGACACCTTCACCAGTTATTTATCTAGCGGATAACCTAGATGAGCCTGATAAACTTGGGTGGTGTATTGATACTAAAGGACGAGGATTTTCTGAGAGATTACATGCTCATTCGTGTAAGCCACAAGGTGGCGATGTTCAATTTATATTTGATACTGAAAATGGATTAATTAAGTCGGCTACATTTAAAAATAAATGTTTGTCGAAACTAAATGCTAATGTGAAAATGAGTTTTGGATTACTTGAATGCAAGATTGGCTCTACCTTTCAAACTTTTAAATACATTAAATCAAATCAAGAGTTTCGATCTATGAACAATGATAATAATTGTATTGTAGTAGGCAGAAATAGCCGTAATGCGGGCCCCTTTATGTCGAGAGATTTGTATTTAAAACGTTGTGACTCTATTGAACCAAAGTATAAAAAATGGTTGATTAAGTAAGATTAACAACGATGAAGATTATTTGGAATCATACTTATTTATTAATGATTTTGACTGTCTTTGCTTGGTCCGGTAACGGAATTATAGCCCGTGGACTCAACGATATAATACCGCCCATTGGAATGGCATTTTGGCGGTTTGCGTTTGCCATTCCTTTACTTCTTTTGATTGCTTATCCACATATTAGAGGTGATATAGGTAAGTTGAGGGGTAATTGGACCGTACTCGCTATTCTCGCTAATCTAAGTATCGTAGGTTATACAGTTTTGGTTTACCAAGGACTGCTCTCAACAACTGCCATAAATCTTTTTTTAATCAATACAGTTCGCCCGTTGATCATTGTGTTCTTGTCTTTTTTATTATTTAGAAAGGCGATTACCGTTGTGCAGGGTTTGGGTTTTTTTCTGGCCTCATTAGGTACGTTAGTTATAATATTTAGAGGAGATACAGCAAATCTTTCCGGCCTTAAATTTAATAGTGGTGATTTATGGATATTAGGGGCCACAGTATGTTGGGCGTTATATACTGTATTGTTAAATAAGAGACCTAAAATACATTCAGCAAATTTTCTCATTCTGATCGTGTGTCTGGGAGTACTAACATTGTTTCCAATGTATGTTTGGGAGACAATATATGTGAGGCCAACACCTTTTGTCATTGAGACAATTTGGGCAATCATCTACCTTACTATTGTTTCTTCTGTAATAGCATATCTCTTCTATAACCGGATGGTTGAGATTGCTGGTGCTAATAAAGCTGGTTTAATTTCATATTTAACTCCAATTGTTGGATCTACTTTGGCCATCTTAATACTTGGTGAAAAATTTGAATTTTTTCATGCGTTAGGATTTGCAATGATACTATCCGGTATTTATTTTGGCTCTAAAAGTAGAGTCAAATCTCAGTTGTAAAAAAAACCAACAATATATTTGGGAACTTATATTCTACTGCTAGACTGATCTTTGTCTTAATTTTCCGTTAAATCTAGAGTTTCGTAGTTGAATTATTAGGATTATAGATAAAAGAATAAGACCGATTACATACCCCCAGTTTTTACTTAGATGCGTTGAATTATTGAATTCCACTAATGTTAATTGATCATCAGGCTCAATACCAATTTTTTGAGCTTTACCAGAAAATTTTAAGTCACTTACTAGGTACTTTCCATTATTTTTTGATAACTTAATTCCTAAATAACTAAATAATTCGATGGATTTGCTGGATTTTATATCAAATTTATAAAGCTTAAAACGATCGCCGTATTGGGTGTTACGGGTAATATGTAACCTAACCTCTTTTACTTTTCCTGGTTCGACACTCATACTTTGATTAATGTCATTCTTTATATATTCAGGTGAAAAAATACCAACGACTGCGTCTGGCCGAAACAAAGCAAATGTCACTAGCAAAAGTCCTATTATTTCAAATGCCCTTAATTTGGTTATCAGCCATCCTTGGGTTGCTGACGTAAAACACAGCATCGCAATTAATGATATAATAAAAATAAATAATCCATGCCATATACTGATCACTCCTACCAATAGGAGTTCTGTATTAAATATAAAAATAAATGGTAATATTGCGGTTCTAATTTCGTACCAAAACGCCTGTATCCCCGTTTTGATCGGGTCTGCCCCGGATATTCCAGAAGCAGCATATGCCGCTAAACCAACCGGAGGAGTAACGTCTGCCATTAATCCAAAATAGAATACAAATAAGTGAACAGCTATCAATGGCAATACGAAGCCCGATGCGCCTCCTATTTCAACAATAACATTGGCCAATAATGCCGCAACGACCAGATAGTTAGCTGTTGTTGGCAGACCTAAGCCAAGAATTAAACATAAGACCATTACCATCAGTAATAGTATGTAAAAATTCCCCCCGGAGACAATTTCCACTACTTCAACCATCGCGTTGCTTAGACCTGAGGAGGATACAGAACCAACAATTATTCCAGCACATGCTATCGCAATAGCGACGGGGACCATATTTATAGCTCCTTTTAC
The DNA here is from genome assembly GCA_016777585.1 of Rhodospirillales bacterium. Lineage (GTDB taxonomy): Bacteria > Pseudomonadota > Alphaproteobacteria > Rhodospirillales > UBA2165 > TMED23. Next base: position 10,765 of record JADHRD010000058.1, read on the forward strand.
CATACCCGAGGCAATATCCTTAAATCCAGTTGCTATACCAATGAGAATCTGGTTTTTTGAGGAAATTCCCTCTCTTTTTATCGCTTGTCCTAAAATAATAATCATCAGTGTTATAACACTATAAAATACGGCGCTTCCTGCGGTCCATCGTTCTATTATTAGTAAATGAACTAATACAATTATGGGGATAAGAAAATGAATACCTGATAAAAAAGTTGATAAAAGCGGTGGAATTTGGGTTTTCTCCATCTTAACTAATCCATGTTTATGGGCTTCAATATGGGCGATAAAGAAGAGAGCAAGATATGTGATAACAGCTGGTATAAGCGCATGTGTTATAACTTGGAAATAAGTAATTCCTAACATTTCTGCGATAATAAAGGCTGCTGCGCCCATAATTGGTGGCATAATTTGGCCATTCACACTAGCTGCAACCTCAATAGCACCTGCTTTTACAGCAGAAAAACCCGTTCTTTTCATTGTTGGAATTGTAAAAGTGCCAGTTGTTACGACGTTTGCTATCGATGAGCCAGAAATCATGCCTGTTAAACCAGAAGCTAGGATTGCGGCTTTTGCGGGACCACCTCTGAAACGTCCAACAAGTGCAACTGATAGGTTTAAAAAATATTTTCCACCACCTGCTTTATCAAGCATTGAACCAAACAAAACAAAGAGAAAAACAAAACTTACTGATACAGAAATTGGGATGCCAAATATAGCCTCTCCACCGAGCCACTGATACCCAACGAGCCTAGAAAACGATAAACCTTGGTGGGCTATTAAATCGGGCATTGATTGGCCGAATACTGAGTATATTAGAAAAATTGAGGCGACTATAACTAATGGTAAGCCGATTGCGCGGCGGGTAGCTTCGAGTAAAACTAAAATACCAGCTATCCCAATTATAAGCTCAATCGGTAAATTGTAGGTAAAGCCAAGTAAATTATCAGAAATTTTTAAAAGTATTCCATTTCGATTTACGATTTCCTCGTATGCAAAATATAAATATAGACAAGAAAAACCACCAATTATTGAAAATAAAATATCAATAATATTAAAATTCTTTACTTGCCAAATCTTAGCAACTGGAAATAGTAAAAAACAAATTATTAATGCAAATGCGAGGTGTATGCCACGGGCTGGAACGTCTATAAGAACCCCCATTTTAAAGATGTATGGTAAAGGCGATGCGTGCCAAAGCTGAAAACATGACCATAGAAATGCAATGCAGCCGACAAAAATCATTTGCCAACTGGATAGACTCCGGGCCCGGCCCTCTAACTCGATATTTTGATCAGAATTATTTATGGTGGATTTCAATTGGTATACCAAAAATAAAAGGCTCTCCTATCTTGGAGAGCCCTCTAATTTTACTTAGGCTACATCCAACCTTTTTCTTTATAATATTTTATAGCTCCTGCGTGAAGAGGCGCTGACAGTCCATTTTTTATCATTTTTTTTGGATCTAAGTTCTTAAATGCTGGGTGTAGCTTTTTGAAGCTGCCCAAGTTTTCAAAAACCGCTCTAACTACTTCATAAACCGTTTTAGCATCTACATCGGCGCTCGAAACAAAGGTAGCCATTACACCAAAGGTGGTAGCATCACTTTTCTGACCTTTGTAAAAAACCCCGGCTGGAATATTAGCGAAAGCATAAAATGGGTTAGCATTTACAAGGCCTTTTTCAACGGATGAATCTAAATTTACGAAATGGGCACCACAGCCGTCAATAGCTTGGCCGATTGCACCATTAGGTACTCCGACGGTATACGCAATCGCATCAACTTTCCCATCGCATAAAGCTCCAACCTGTTCAGACGACGTCAACTCAGTAGCTTGTTTAAAATCACTAAGTTTTGTGCCCTTCTTCTTCATTAGTATTTCCATTGTACCGCGTTGGCCTGATCCTGGGTTACCAATATTCACCACTTTACCTTTGAGGTCATTCCAAGATTTAATCCCCGAGCCCTTACGTGCAATAAGCTGAAATGGCTCTGGGTGAACAGAAAATACAGCTCTTAGTTTATTGTATTTTTTACCTTTCCATTTAGAACTTCCGTTATACGCATGATGTTGCCAATCTGATTGTGCAACACCGAATTGAAGTTCTCCCTCTTTAATCTGCCCAATATTATAGTTGGATCCTCCTGTTGAAGGTGCTGAACATCTTATACCATGTTTCCGTCCTTTTTTTCGACCTTCTGCTGCTTCTCTATGAATCATGCGGCAAACTGCATTGCCAACAACAAAATATACGCCAGTGGGTCCCCCAGTTCCAATTGAGATAAAACGATTTTTTGCTTCAGCCTGTGAATTTAGCGTACCAAATAACAGGGCTCCTGAAACGACTAAAGGTATGCCAATACTAAAGATTTTTTTCATTGTTTATTCTCCCATTTATTTCATTTTATTAAAAATAGAAGTCTAATGTTAATATACGTTATGTTTTATATTTTATATTTTAACGTAATTTAACGATAGCCTTCTTATTAAGGACAGAGCCTAGACTATTTCTGCTAAATTAGCCAATTCATTTCAGATGAAACTGAGATTCTTTTCAATATCTTCAATAGTTCTGGATAGTAAATTAACGATTTCATCGATATTCTCACTATTTAGAATATAAGGCGGTGCCAGTAATATGTGATCGCCACTTCTACCATCAATTGTTCCACTCATCGGATAGCAAATCAGCCCTTTTTCAAAGGCCTTCTTTTTTAATTCGGCAGCCAATTTCAGGTTTTCCGGAAATGGTAATTTTTTTTCTTTGTCTTTTACAAATTCTATCGCTTGAAACAATCCACGCCCCCTTATATCCCCCACACATTGATATTGAGAAATAGAACCTTTAAGTTTCTTGGAAAATTCTAAACCTTTTGTCTTTGCCTGATCTACAAGACCCTCTCGCTCAATTACGTCTAATGTGGCGAGCGCAGCAGCACAAGCTATGGAGTGACCCATAAATGTGTATCCGTGTTGAAAAAAACCACTACCGTTTTTTAGTGCGTCATAAATAGTTTTTGTTACAACCAGTGCTCCTATCGGTTGGTATCCGGCAGCCAACCCTTTGGCAATCGTTACCATATCCGGAACAATATTATCTTGCTCAAATGAAAACCAACTTCCAGTTCTGCCAACGCCGCACATTACTTCATCTAAAATCAGAAGTACTCCGTAACGATCACATATTTCCCGAATACGCTTAAAATATCCGGGAGTAGGGGGTACGGCTCCTGAAGTTGCTCCAACGACGGTTTCCGCTATAAAAGCAGAAACAGTGTGCTCTCCTAACTCAATGATTTTTTCTTCGAGTTCGTTGGCAGATCGAAGTCCATATTCTTCGGGGGTTTCATCAGTACTTTTAAATCTATATTCATAGCATGGTGATATTTTACCTACATCCATCAACATAGGCTCAAACTTTTCTCTCCTCCATTCGTTGCCGCCTACAGCGAGTGCACCTAGTGTGTTACCATGATAGCTTTGTCTGCGCGCAATAATTTTATGCCTTTTCAAGTCGCCTCTTTCCCAATGGAATTGGCGAGCCATTTTCAAAGCTGACTCAACGGCTTCTGATCCACCAGATACAAGATATACTTTTTCTAAGGGCTTAGGAGCATTTTTTATGATTTCGTTAGCTAAATTCTCAGCAGGATCTGAAGTAAAGAATCCGGTATGTGCATAAGCTAACTTGTCCGCTTGTTCTTTTATAGATTTGATGACGTGATCATTTTGATGACCGAGGCATGAAACAGCTGCACCTCCCGAAGCATCTGTATATCTCTTGCCTGACGCATCAAAAATATGAATGCCTTCACCTCTGACTGCTAGGGGAGGCGCCGTGATTAGCGATCTATGAATAAGGCTCGTCATTATTTTTATTCTTTACAGCTATAGGTTATTTTTGTCTGTTCTGCGTTAATACAATATTATTTTCTTTTCTCCTTATAGTATTTTTAATTTTTTTGAAATGGGGCTCCATACAATCTTACTAAAAATATTCTCGTACAGTCACTATTTTTCTTTTATTTTCTAGAATACTCTTTTAAAAATATATAATTATAATTTTGTATTAGAAGGCCAAAAAAGAATGACTGAGGCACGAATATATCAACCTGCAAAAACAGCAACACAGTCCGGGCATGCGAAAAGCCGCATTTGGTTATTTGAATATGTGCCGGAAACTGCAAAGAGAGTTGATAATGTTATGGGTTGGATTGGTTCCGGCGATATGCGAGGCCAGATCAAACTAAAATTTTCTAGTAAAGAGGAAGCGATAGCTTACGCAAAGCGGAACAAAATAAATTTCAGTATTAAAGATCCAAATAAACGTCGTCATCAACCTAAGTCATATTCTGATAATTTTAGATACGATAAAATTAAAGATTAATTAGATAATATAAATAATTCAAATAGCTATTTGATACTTTATTCTTTTATTTTCTGATGATATACCCCCTCAACATGGCCCCGTAGCTCAGCTGGATAGAGCAACAGATTTCTAATCTGTAGGTCGCAGGTTCGAATCCTGCCGGGGTCACCAACTTCTCAAGCAACACACATGTAACACATTGGTATCCATGCAGTTTTAATTTACGCCTTTATGGAGGGTAGTACATGTGGAAGGCCAATTTAGTCCCTTTTGTTTATCAAAAAAGAGATATTTATTATTTCTCACGTCGTGTTCCAAAAGATTTGGAAGATTGTTATAGGTCATCAAAAATAACGTTATCTCTTAGAA
>JADHRD010000059.1 GCA_016777585.1 Rhodospirillales bacterium
GTATCAGAACTCAATCGCATACAATACTATTGTGGAGGTCGTCGTTTCGATTCCGTCCGGCTCCACCAACGTTCTTAGATAATTCAAGTTCTTCTTTTATTGACCATCGTGATACCTGATAAGTGCGTGCTATTTGGTAAACCTATCGTAAAATTGTAGCAGCAAAAAAATAATTATCCTAAACTTATCGACGACCAAGCCTCCGCTGCTGAACGAAAAGCAGACATTACTCTCATATGCACACTGAGCCCATTGTTAGCCACATTCAGATATCCATGAAATCTAAGCAACTTTTTTATTGGGCTCAAAATGTGGGATAGAGCTGACGAGGTTCCGAGTATAGTCCTCTTGTGGATTTTTGAGCACATCATCCGCCCTACCTGTTTCAACAATTTTTCCCCGGTTCATCACCATCACTCGTTCGCAGAGAAGGCGAACGACGTTAAGATCATGGGAAACAAATATATAACTCATCCCAAGATCACGTTTGAGTTTATCCAAAAGTTGTAAAACGACCGCCTGAACCGAAACATCTAGTGCTGAAGTGGGTTCGTCAAGAATCAAAAGCAATGGATCGACAGATATCGCTCTAGCAATACCAACACGAGCCTTTTGGCCTCCTGATAATTGATGCGGAAATCGGGTAAGAAGGTTTTCGGGTAATCCAACCATCTTCGCTAATTTAATAACTCTCTCATTAAGTGCTTCACGCTTTTTTATAAAAAGAAGTCGTTTTAATGGTTCAGCAATGGTATCTTTGGCTGTATAACGTGGATTAAGGCTATCTGTTGGATCTTGAAAAACCATTTGGATTTTTGCTCGCTGAGGTATTTGCGCAAATTGTACCGATGAGTAGCTAGTAATATTTTCACCATCAAAGATAACATCACCGGAAGTAGGGTCGAGCAAACGCGTTAAAATGCTGGAAGTTGTAGATTTACCACACCCTGACTCGCCAACTAGACCAAGACTCTCCCCACGCTTGAGCGAGAAGCTTATGTCATCAACGGCACGAAAAGTTTGATGTGATGAAATCTTACCTGACCAAGGCAATCGAAATCTGCTTGGATCACGTACCGTAAATTCTTTAACAAGATTAAAGACTTCTAATATGTTGGGTGTAGCGGATTTCTTTTGACCAAACTGTTGCATGGGCGTATCAAGCTGCTCAATGTCGGCTTCTGACATTTCACCTGTTGTAGCTATTAGATCAGCAAGTTGTGATTTCGGCCCGGGGGACGCCGCAATTAACTTTTTGGTATAACTGTGTTGTGGCTCTGAAAATATTTTTACCACTGGGGCACTTTCCACGATTTTACCCTTCTGCATAACAACTAAACGATCGCAATAGGCAGATGCCATCCCAAGGTCATGTGTAATCAAAATAACCGACATATTACGATTTTGGGTAAGCTCTTGGATCAAATCCATAGTCGCTTTTTGTGTTGTAACATCTAGGCCCGTTGTTGGCTCATCTGCAATAAGAAGCCTAGGATTGCAGGCGAGAGCGATTGCGATCATCACTCGTTGGCACATGCCACCGGACAGTTCAAACGGGTAACTCCAATATCGCCGTTTACAATCAACAATTTTTACCAGATCCAGCATATCAATCGCCTTTTTGCGCACATTGTGACGCGAAGCTTGTACATGGCGCAACAAAACATCTTCAATCTGTTTACCCACTGGTCGAATTGGATTTAGAGCAGCTCTTGGATTTTGAAAAATCATAGAGATCTCGCGACCTCGTAAATCACTTAAGAGAGCCTCCTTAGCACCTGAGAGCAACATACCATCAAAAGCCGTCTTGCCATTGGTTGCCAAACCCGCCCTATCTAACAACCCTATAATTGTATAGGCTGTGACAGACTTACCCGAACCACTCTCACCTACAATACCAAGCACTTCACCCTTATCCACATGAATCGATACTTTCTCAAGAGCTTTCACAATGCCGTTGCGGGTCCGAAATTCGACCGAAAGCTCGTTTACATCCAAGAAATGTTCATGTTTCATTTAATGTTGCTCCTGTTATGTGCGTCTTTGCGGATCGACTAGATCACGCAAACCGTCTCCCAAAAGATTAAAACAGAAGACCGCAATCATTAATGCTGCGCCGGGAAAGAGCGCCAGCCACCACTCCCCAGACACGATATAGGTTGCGCCTTCTGCGACCATAATTCCCCACTCCGCATCCGGAGCACGAACACCAAGGCCAATGAATGAAAGACCTGCGGCGTTGAGAATGGCCCAGCCCATATTCAAAGAAATCTGAACCATCATCGGCGGCAAAGTATTAGGAAATACCTGAGTTGCCAGAATTCTGATTTCCGAAATACCACATAAGCGAGCGGCTGCTACATATCCAGCTTGCCGGCGTATGCTTGTTTCTGCCCGAGAAACCCTAATGTAAAAGGGCAAATTAATAATCGCTGTCGCATAGATGATATTTTCTACCGTGTTACCCAAGGCCGCAACGATGCCCATGGCAAGTACGAACAATGGAAAAGCCATAATGGTGTCGGAAAAACGTCCAATGATGCGGTCCCACCAGCCACCCCAAAAACCTGCGACGCTCCCAAGAGCGCTTCCAATCACGAAAGATAAGGCGACTGCTGAAAGAGCAATACTAAGATCAAGCCGGGTCGCGACAATAACTCGGCTTAATACGTCACGACCAAGGTTATCTGTACCAAAAGGATGGGCCCAACTTGGAGGCCTCAGAGTATTTGAGGCGGCAGTTGCTAAAGGATCATACGGGGCCAGGAACTCACCAAACAGGCCCAAAAAAATAATGAATAGGAAAAGCGAGAAGGAGACAACCGTTACGAGATTTTCGCTCATTATATACCTAAAATGTCCGAGGAACTGACTCATGCCATGGCTACTCTTCCAAACCGACCCGAGGGTCCGTAATCGCCAAAATGACATCAATGGTTAGGTTAACGGTAACAAAAAGCAAAGCCATAGAAAGGACAAAGCCTTGCACTGCGGCATAATCAGAAGCAATTAGAGCCTCAATCGCAAATGAACCAATTCCAGGCCAGGAAAAAACTTTTTCAACTAAAACATTTGCACCCAGTAAAAATGAAAACACCATACCAAGTGTCGTTAGTACCGGCAACGAGGCATTACGAAATGCGTATGTCAAAAGAACCATAGATTTCGAAAGACCACTAGCACGTGCGGTTCGTACATAGTCACTTGATAGAGCTCCCAACATTGCTCCTCGGGTCATGCGAGCTATAGGAGCGAGAGCAAATAAACCAAGAGTTATTGTCGGTAAAACTAGTTGAGCAAGTACCCCGAGAAATATTTCCAAATCACCAGCGATCACGCTGTCAATGATATAAAATCCGGTAACATGGGACGGCGACAAATAGAAAATATCCAATCGCCCCAGCGGTGATGGAGACCAACCCAGCAAATAATAAAAAATATAAATGAGGAATAGTCCAGTGAAGAAAGTTGGCAGAGAAACACCAGCGGTTACCAGCAAACGACAAATATGGTCAACCCAACTGCCGGGATTTGTTGCCGCAAGGATGCCAAGTGGGACAGCGGCCAAAACTGCTAGACCTAGACCAATAATTGTTAATTCAAGAGACGCAGGTAGTCGCTTAAGAAGCTCCTCAGTTACTGGCTGGCCGGTTTTTAGCGACTGGCCCCAATCCCCTTGAACTAGATTACCTACATAAATGAAAAATTGTTCAATCCAACTGCGATCTAACCCTAGCGCCTGACGAACTTGTTCTATGGATTCTTTGTCCGCCATGGCTCCTGCAAAGTAAACTGCCGGATCACCCGGCAGAGCACGAGTTAAAACAAAGGAAATAATAATCACTCCCAATATGGATGGCACCGCCTGAAGCAAGCGCCATCCTATTTTATAAAGTTTGGAGTTCATGTCCTTTACTACAAATCTATAAAACTTAAACGCCAGCTTTGGTTATACTTCGCACGTCTAATTGACGATGGAACCACGAAGCATAGCCATTAACTGGAGCCCTCATCGCAGAATCGAGATAAGGCTGATAAATCGGAATACGTGGCACATCCGCAAAGGCAATACCAATCATTCTCTTTACGTTTTCTTCATATTGCTTATCAGTAACCTCCATATGTAGCGTATCATTAACGAGTTTCTCAATTTCGGGATTTTTGTAATTCGAAGAATTAAACAGATGACCATACTTGTATGCCCAAAAGAAATAATAATCCGGATAGTTCAGCCAACCGCCGAAGTTTTCAAGATGCATAGGTAGACGCTTTTTAACCAAAGCAGCGGTACGCCAACTAGCACCAGGAATTTTATCAAGCTTCACTTTAATGCCGATTTTTTTCAGAGACTCTTGTATGAGTAATGCTGTTGGTTCCTGCCATGCGGCGAGGCCAAGATTATAAGATAACGTGGTCTCAAATCCGTCTGACATACCCGCTTCAGCGAGAAGGACTTTAGCTTTTTCCAGATTTGTGTCGTAAGGAAAAGGCTGAGGCCATTCAACGCTGGTTGGTTTCATATCTTTACCACCAAACATTGGCTTACCACGACCATATGCAGCTGCTTTCAAAATATCACCGTAAGGGATGGCATAAGCAATTGCCTGGCGCACTTTAATATTATCGAAAGGCTTATATTTGAGATTCAAAGCAAGTACATGTAGGCAGTTATCGATAGGTGCGCCCGAGACTTTAACTTTTCCACCAGTTTTAGAGACAATTTCTTGTGAATCTTTTGCTGGAATATCCATGTAAAGATCAGCATCACCCCGCTCGATTAGAGCACGACGCGTAGAAGCGGATGGAACTTCACGGACAATAACTCGCTTGACACCCGGTTTTGGACCCAGAACCCAATCTTCGTTGCGTTCGTAAACAAATTGTTGACCTGGGTCCCAGCGTACAATTTTAAACGCACCAGAACCAGCCGGATTTTTATGAAGGTATTCAGTCGCCCACGGATCCTTTGCAGTTGCTTTCGACTTAGCAACTGTCGAGTTAATTATGAAAGGAATTGGGACTGCTAAATCAGGCAAGGTCAACTTAGAAGGTTTTGGCAATTTAATTCGAAAAGTCTTGTCATCAACAGCAATAAATTGCTCTGGTTTAGTCATTGAACCAGCCTTCATTTGAACAGCTGGAAAACCACCAAGACTAACCGCTCGGTCAAAAGACCATTTTATATCTTTTGCGGTGACCGGTGTACCATCCCAAAACTTTGCTTTAGAGTTAATCTTAAAGGTTAGTGTTTTACCGTCTTCAGAAATGGTCCAGCTTTCTGCTACCTCAGGTTCAATCTTAGTTGAGTCATAAGCGAGAGAACCATCTTCGAGTTTCTTTACACCAAAACGAACCAAACGATCATAAATATTAACCGTTACTTGGTAACTTGGACGATTGGTACCTTTACGGTGAAGATCAAGACTATTAATACCATTTGCAGCGACAACAACTAGTGTGTCTTTTCTGCCGGCTGCTTCAACCGGTATATACTTTAGAAAGGGGAGAAGTGAGGCGCCTGTTGCAACGCCCATCGATTTTAAAAAATTACGTCTTTTCATAACTTAGTTCCTTTGATTCAGTTAATTTTGTGGATAGGTTACTCTGAAAGCCACGCCAGCCGCCGAAAGATGTTATATCTTCAGCCTCTGTTATTTCGCTGGCCTCACAAATGAAACCTTTTACCGTTTCACCTGTTTCCAACGTTAAAGTGCCTATACCCAATGGTGACGGGATTTGCTTCATAAATGAACCAAATTTAGATATCGGCATTGTCCAAATTTCGAGCTCAATCGAAGAGCCTGATGGATCACGCACCAGACCAGGACGTTCGGGCGGACTACCTGACAATCGATAGAGCTTATAATTTGAGTCTGTTGACGCACGTTTGAGAAAAATCGCCCCAAGTTCTGTTAACTGATGATTTAGAGGTAACCCAGACATATGTGCTCCAACTACCGCTATTTCAATCTCTTCTGGGCCGCTAGGCTTCTTGGGTAAAAACTTTGCAGGTAACTCCCATGTTGTAGCGCCAATTGGAGGACGACATCGCTGCTGAAGCAACCATGCGACCGCTCCAATGTATGAATCTTTACCGCACGCTCCTATGAGTGTGACACTACCTGGTCGACCGTCTTTTCTCGGTGAAACTGGAACTGCAATCCCACAAAGGTCCAATAGATTTACGAAATTTGTATAGGTACCTAGGTTTGAATTTGGACCAATAGGGTCGGCCTTAAGCTCATCACAAGTATAAAATGTTGGAATACTTGGTACACACAACAAATCGAATTGAGACAGTATCGAAGCAGTATCTTTCTTCAACTCTTGTAACCTGTAAAAACCACGAAATGTATCAGCCGATGAAAAGCTCTCTGCTTCTTCTACAATTTTTTTAAATATAGGATTCAAAGCTTGAGGGCTTTCTTTCAAAAGATTTTCAACTACACTATAGCGCTCAGCCACCCAGGGCCCTTGGTAAAGTAATTCAGCCGCTTTAAAAAAGGGCGTAAAGTCGAGTTCTCTAATTTCAGCGCCAAGTAGTAATAAAGTATCTAGAGACGATTGAAATGAATCTTCCTGGTTGGCATCTCCATAAAACCGCCGAGAGTTTTGATCAGGTACACCGACCAGAAAATGCTTTGATGGTAATGTTAAAGGCGAAACAGAAAGCTCGCGCGCATAGAAATCTTTATCATCATATTTAGCTGTCACATGAAGCACCTCATGTGCATCGACCACATTAGTTGCGAATATGGAGATTGTGTCCAAAGTACGGCACGCTGGCACGACACCTGTATTCGACAGGATCCCAAGTGTAGGCTTCAATCCAACAATGCCATTTAAAGCAGCTGGTACACGCCCGGAACCAGCGGTATCTGTTCCGAGTGAAAAACTTACCAAGCCACGCGCAACAGCTACCGCAGAACCCGAACTTGACCCGCCAGGAACAATCTCCGGATCAAGTGCGTTTTTGGGAACGGGGAAAGGGGTTCGCATACCAACTAGTCCCGTTGCAAACTGATCCAGATTAGTTTTACCGATGAGGAGGGCTCCAGCCTCTAACAACTGCGCAACAACAACAGCGTTTTCTTTAGGCATATACGCAAACTCGAGACAGCCCGCAGTAGTCAATATGCCAGCAGCATCAATGTTATCCTTGATGACAAAAGGAATTCCCCAAAGCGGTTTAATATTAAAGTCACAGTTATTCAATTTCGCCGCCGATATAAAAACATCCTCTTTGTCAATTAAATGGATAAATATTCCGGGATCACTAGCTTCATCAATTCGGCGATAAACTTCATTGATTACATCTTTAGGTGTCACACTACCTTCATAAACTTTACGCAAACTAATAATGTCAAAAGATTGGGAATCTAGCATAAATCGATCTCTTTTTAATTTAGATATATTAAAACAGTTGATAATGCTTCGGAATACTGCTAATTTATGCTCGTTGTGATGCAAAAAATGCATCAGTAAAAAAAGTAAAAAATGAAACACTTACTACCTCTCAAATACCTAGATACTGTTGCTAGAGCAGGTTCTATTCGCAAAGCTGCTGAAACTTTAGCGATCACATCGACTGCCCTAAACCGAAGAATCCTAGATATGGAGCAAGATCTTGGTGTTCAAATTTTTGAACGTTTGCCTCGCGGCGTACGCTTATCAACTGCAGGAGAAATTTATATCCAACATGTTCGTGCTCAAATAAACGATATGGAACGTGTGCGGAGCCAAATTGCCGATCTCTCGGGCGAACGGCGTGGAAACGTATCAATTGCCTGCAGTCAAGCTTTACTCCCTTATTTTCTCCCTGAGCAAATCTCAACTTATCGCTATGCACATCCTGCTGTTACTTTTAACGCCTTATTGCGCGATCGGGCAGCTGCTGAACTAGCCTTAACCGATTTAAGTGCTGACCTTGCATTGGTGTTTGAACCAGTTCAAATGATGAAATTCCAGATATTGCTGACTATACGCCAGCCTCTGCATGCGATCATGCATCGTGATCATCCGCTGGCTGGAAAAGAGATCTTACGTCTACGAGAATGTCTCGAATATCCGGTAGCTCTTCCAAGCGAGAACATCGGAGTTCGCCATCTTTTAGAGATTGCGACCAGGACAACTACTCACACGCTTAACCCAGTAATAAAATCTGATAGTTTTGAATTTCTCCGCCACTATGCTCTCGCAGAAAATTTGCTGACATTTCAAATCGAAATTGGTATTCCCGCAGAGTTTGAGGATTCAGACTTGATCAGTCGCCCATTGAATTTTCGCGATGTTTCCCCAGGGTTGCTTTATTTCGGTCAACTTAGCGGACGAACCCTTTCAGTAGCGGCGGCCCGTTTTGCCCACCAGATGACCGAGGCCTTGGCGAGTCGGTTTGATGTTGAATAATTATGTTTCACTCTTTTTGGCTAGAACTAAAATCATTAATCAAATTAATACCTTATAAAATTTACTGATTTACTGGTTTTAGGTATGTCAGTAAGGTAAGTTAAAAATCAAAATAATAGGCTTATATTTTTAATATGAAAGATACAAAAGAACCTCAAATTGAGTTGGCTATCCAATTTTTAATGTCTAATGAGGTGGATGCAGCGGAGATAATATGCAGAGAAGTATTATTAAAAAATCCATTTAATGCTCATGCATATGATCTTTTAGCTGTTATTTCGTCAAGAACTAGACGATGGGATGAAGCATTATTAACTGCAAACAAAGCCATCTCATTAGATAAAAATAATGGGGAATTTTATACCCATCGAGCAATTATTTATAAAAACCTTAAATTTTTTAAAAATGCTATATCTGATTATAACCAAGCTTCGCTCTTATTACCTCGATCTTCTGAACCACTGTATAATTTAGCAATATTATTAATGGAAATGGGAGACCTCGACAAAGCGTTAGAACTTAGTAAAAAAGCAGCTCGATTAGATCCCAATAATATACACATTACTAATAATTTAGGTTCTATTTTTCAAAAACTGGGGCTTTTTGAACAGGCTTCATCATCCTATAAAAAATCACTCAAAATAAATACTAACCAGCCACATATTTATAATAATTTATGCGGCGCTTTAGCTGAATCCGACAGAATTTCAGAATCACTTGAAGTGTGTTCTGACGCAATAAAGCGATGGCCAAATTACCCAGAAATTTATAATGCAAAAGCCAATGCACTAATGCGTCTAAATAAAATAGATGAAGCAATAGAAACATCAGAAATAGCCATTAAGTTACAGCCTAACCATTCGCAAGCTCACTATACGAAAGGAATGTGTTTGTTATTGAGAAATAAATTTATTGAAGGATGGAATGAATATACTTGGCGCACTAAACGTGAATCTTTTTGGCCAAAAAGATCATACAATAAACCAGAATGGTCTGGGTCACCTCTCAAGAACAAGACTTTACTTATACATTGGGAACAAGGTTATGGTGATATAATACAGTTTGTAAGATATCTAAAAATACTCAAAACTGTTATTGAAAAAGATGAAAAACATCATAATGCTAGAATAATTTTTGATTGTCCAAAAAACCTTTTAAGACTGGTTAAAAATAATATTATAGTCGATGACATTGGTGATTGGGGAGACAATCCTCCATCTTTTGATTTTTATATACCCTTAATGGATTTAGCTAAACATTTTACAAAAACAGAGGATGAAATCTCCAAGACTACGTATATAACAAAACATATTGAGACTTCAATTAAAGTACCAAAAGTTAATGAGAGCGCATTGAAAGTTGGTTTGACCTGGAGCAGCGAACATAAAGATACATATCGCAGGAAAGTATGTTCGTTAAGTAAACTATCTAAGTTATTTAAAAATTTAAATTATACCTTTTATGGTATTCAATTTGGAAATGAGCATAACCAACTAGAAAGTTATACCCACTTATCTAATGTATTTGACTTAGGTGACAAGTTGGGAGACTTTGCGCATACAGCTGCAATAATTAACCAATTAGATCTGATAATCTCGATTGATACCTATATTGTTCATTTGGCAGGAGCAATGGGTATTAGAACATGGGTTCTCTTGCCTTTTTCACCAGATTGGCGTTGGCAATTAAATAGATCTGATAGCCCTTGGTACCCGAGCATAAAACTTTTCCGCCAACCAAAACCAGGGGATTGGGATAGTGTAGTGATGGATATTAAAAATACTTTAGAGACCAATTTATGATTTTATTTATCGTTTAATTCTAAATAACTATAAATAAAATATTTCCGATTTACTTGATAATCAAAGACGTTTCATTTAGCAATAATTCTTAAAAATAACTAATATAATTATGGAGTAGAACAATGAAGATTGCATATGTATTCGCTACAAATATGGCTACAACTTTTAAATTGAGTACCATGATACTGCCTCAACTGGAACAAAATATTCATGGTGTTGAGGTCGTCGGGATGATGTTTTTTGATGATAATATTTTTGCCTTACGAAAAGGTGATGAAGTAGGCGAAAGGATTGCCAAAATATCCGCTGAGCAAAATATACTTTTAATGGTTTGTGACCAATGTGCAGTTCGAAGAAACATGGCAACTGGCACCTTTGAGCAATGTGGAACAGGCGAAGTTAAGGCGAAGGGCTTTGTTGACGGGGTCGTTGCAGGATGTTTTCCTCAGCTATACACCGCACTTGGAGGAAATCCTCCAGATCAAGTAATAACGCTATAATATTAATATTTTTTCCTAACTAATTTAGTGCCGATCAGAGTTAAGGCTTACATAATTGTTGCCGTGTGGGTCTTAGCTCACAAAAATAATTACACATGGTAAAGCTTGTCTGGCAGAATTAAATTGGGAATGGAATTGACATTAAACTACCATATATTAATAATCATCTTAACTATTAGTGAGATGGTGCCCACTAGGTGATTCGAACACCTGACCCCGACATTACGAATTATGCAGATCACAGACGTGCGCAGAAAAGGATACCGGAGGCGCAGTTGTACTTTGATTTATTTCTGATTACTATTTATATTTGTTTTAACTAACCAAACCGCATGGAGAATACGATAGAATTTTTTCAATTAAAATGACGGCAAAAGTTGTAGCTTTAGTTGCAGCATCTTTTATTTTTATAGGCACGGCGCAAGCAAAAGATTTTTACAAAATGTCAACAATCAGTCTACCTACACCTTTTGCTATCAACACCACTTTTGCAAAGATTGTCCAGAAATATAACAAAGACATTGAAATTCAGGTTAATGCCACGGGTGCCGGGCCTCGTCATGCGTTGGATGCTGCCAATGGCAAGACAGACCTATTTTTTAGTGCGCCCTCGTTGATGTTTATAATGTCAAAGGGTATGGCAATGTATAAAACAGTTAAAAATGCCCCTGAGCTTCAAAAAAATCTTCGTTTAATATTTAATTATCGACTTGGTACCTATAACTTTGGCGTTTACGATGATTTGGGTATAAAGACATTATTTGATATTAAAGGTAAGCGCGTATTCATTGGCCCGCCAACCGGAGTACAAAAGGTTGTATCATCTCAGTTTATAGAAGCTGTGACGGGTTATAAAATGAATAAAGACTATACTCCTGTTAAATTAGGTTTTAGTCCGGCAATGCAAGCATTCCAGGATAGGCAAATAGATATGATGGTGACAGCCAGTAATCATCCGGAGTCTTTCTTCTCTCAGGTTGCTTTAACCAGTAAAATTCGCTTTTTAGGTATTGTCGATAAAAAAGCGTGGGATACCCCAATGGGTAAAAAACTTTTTAGGGTTCCTGGGGTCGAAAGGGCTACTATTGCTCCAGATATTTATGGAAAAAACCAAACCAATACTAAGCCTGTTGAAACTATTGCCGCTTATACCGGGCTGTATACTCGCAAAGGTATGTCAGAGGAAGTTATATACAAAATGACAAAAACCTTTTGGGAGCATATTGATGAAATGTATTCTGTAACTAGCTGGGTGAAGGGCGCTCTTAATAAGAAGAATATATTTGCACAGAACAGAACAAAGTTACATCCTGGCGCTCTTAAATATTATAAAGAAGCAGGAATAAAAGTTCCAGCTAACGCCATGTAAAACGAATGGTGAGACACTAATGAGTAACATCTCTCACGAATACAATCGTATGAAGTCACAACAGGAACTTGATCTGAAAAACAAACAACAAGACAACAAGAATATCCAGTTTCAACATCTATCCAAACATACAACTACAAACCACTCATCAATACCCAATATGGATTCAGGTTACGAACCAACAGATGAAGAAATCCATTATCGAAGATATACTGGTGGAAGACCCGTGGATACGAATGGTAAATAAATGGGTTAACCCACCACCTAGAATAAAGGTTGAGGATGAGTTTTCTAATACGGTTCCTCTAGATTACTCATCAACCGATGTCTGGAATAAGATCACCTCTCAGGTGGGTAAAACAAAACCTAAAAAGAAAGGAATAGGTGACACCCACACGATAGGACTGGCGATCTATGACATAGGGTCTATATTATGGAGAGATGACCTTCTTGGAGTTTACCCACCAAGGAGGTCTCCTTGTATTTAGGGTAAACTCTACCTTAGAGTCTACGAACCACCTTTAGAACATCAAAGAACTTATTTTAGGGTATAAGAGATGGTGCCGTTGAGAGGAATCGAACCTCCGACTTTCTGATTACGAATCAGATACTCTGCCAACTGAGTTACAACGGCTTACCATCTATTTCTATATACTCAAACCAACGGATGTAGTCCACATTGTTCATCGTATTAACTCATCAACATTACACATATCGTTCACCCGATAATATATGACTATATAAGTTATTGTTTTTATTGAGTGATTCGGTTAAGATTCTTATTACGAATGTCGTGCTCTACCAACTGAGCTAAGTGGGCTCATCTCACGATATCTTTTAATATAAGAGCACTAAATCATCAACTTACTTTCTCTCAATCGAGTCAAAATATTACACATAACGTTTACCCGTTAGTATATAAGCTATTCTTTTTACTACACGATTGGGCTAGATTTTTTATTATGAATACGCTGCTCCATCAACTGTGCTAGAGCGGCAGTAGGTGAGCGTATTTGATGATCATTATAAATTAATTTTTGTATGGTCAGGCTAATCTAAGATCACCAACAAATAAAGAAATATATGGGAAATTAGTTTTATTGGCAATAACTAGACTAGCTAATTATCAATACCCAATGGGATGTTCTTGTGTGAAATTTAAACGATAAGCGAATTCTTGCTTTTTCAAAAACAAATGCGTGGTTTGTTTGTAAAGAATAAACCAAACAAATAAATTGGAAATAAGTTGGGAACGCCATTTAAACAAAGTTATTGGGATAAATCGATTCTAGTTTTACTAACAGCTAGTGTTTTTTTCATAATAGTCGCAAAATTTATAGCAGCAGAAACATTTATAATTTCAACATTTGGTGATCGTGATCTTTTAAGAGGTGCTAGTTTAAGTAATATTTTTTGGGTTACTGGTGCTGAATTACAGCATCGCGAAGGTATGCGAGTTCCCGGCGGTGCTTTATCATATTTTATCTATTTAATTCAAATCATAAATCCCTCGCCTTTATTCATGTATAATACGATTCTCTCCTTGTCCTTGTTTTCTGGGGTACTTTTTTTTGATCTTGGGCGCCGTCATTTTACTCCAATTGCAGGCATGACCGCTTGGTTAATTTTCATCTCCACAGACATGTTGGGCTCAGAGACACACGAACTTTGGAATCCACATTTCAGTATACCGTTCATTGTCATAGCATTTTATTTTTTATCTCGCTTCATAATAGAGAAACGCGATTGGCAATTTTTTTTATTCATCGGAACAAGTGCTATAGCAACCCAAATGCTAATGGCTGCTTTTTATTTATTATTAATTGGCCTAAGTGTCGCGCTAATATTTGTTCGACCCATTAAAATAGCTACCCTACTAAAAGGCCTAGTAGTTATAGTAGCCATTTATATGCCTTATATTTTAAACAGGACTCTCGGAATTTTTGAAGTTACGGAGATTGTACCTCACATTATTGGCAATTACATAACGGAACCCATAAATATCAGTTATAGCCTGAAAACTTTAAGCAAGATATTTATCGAATTTTTATCGAATTTTTCAATTGGCGATTTTAATAAAATTAATATTTCACTGCCTGTACCAATAATTAGCTTAATAATTTCTGCAGCAGCCCTGCTGGCTCTTAAAAAAAATGTGGTCGGAACGTCCTATGATAATAAAGCTGAAAAAACGTTCAACTATTTAAAAGTCATAGTTTTGATTACTCTTACTTTTATGATTATTCTAGATCTATCTCTAAAAATAATTGGCGGTTTAACCAGCGAGACTCGTTATTTCCTCTCATTATTACCATTCGTTGCAATGATGGGGGGACTTGGGATTGCCGTCTTACTCGCAGTATTTACTCAATTAGGTAAATTCAAATGGAGACTTGCAGCAACTTCTTCCATTTTAGCAATTATTATCTTTAAAACAGTCACTGTTTCGTATTCAACTGTGCGGCAGTTAGATATACCAATGTCAGACCGGCCAACATTTAGACAACTAGATAATATTTTAAAAGATATTGCTGCAAACTTTGGTTTTAATAAACCTAATATTCTCAACCGCGTTGTTTTTATACATAAGTCTGATTCTTGGATGACTAATATTGTGCCTCAAGAATATACACTACAAACTAATATCTATCCTACGAACAATAAAATAACGAAAGGCTGTATTGCCGTAATTAGCACAAAATCTATTCCAAATAATAAAAATTCATTACGTAGAATAGCGGTAATTAAGGGTTTACTGTCAGCGTTATTCGAACAAAAAGCG
>JADHRD010000002.1 GCA_016777585.1 Rhodospirillales bacterium
ATACAAGAGTTAGTTCTGGTAAGGGACTTGCGTGTAGAAATGCAAAGACAGGTAAATGGGACACTATTGGTACTCCATCATTGAGTACTCTCTAATGGTTGTTCCTTTGGCAATTGTAGGTGGAATTGTTGTTGCAAATATGACCATCTACTTAATCACCAAAATACCAAGTTTATTTTAATGAATAAGGCTCTGGTTCTTTTCGTTCTTTTAACTTCTGGTTGTACCCAAACAAGTAATGGAATCAACAATGCACTTATGAAGAAGTTTGAAGTCAATGGTCATTGGGCAAATCATTGTGGGGTTAATATTCCTATCTGCAAATATTATGTCTATGGGGTAAAGAAGGATAGAACCAGAGAATATCAACTCCAATCAGTAAAATGGGTTGGAGAACATTTAATCAAATCATTGTTAGGAAATTAATATGGATGCAAGCATACCAACGATAATAGTAATGATCCCTCTATTTCTTATTTGGATGTGGGGAAGGTATTGTGGAATTAAAACGATGATGAATCAAATAGAAAAGGAAATGAAAAAAGAAGGCCGGCCATAAAAACTGGCTTACCTTTTGTAATCTATATCTAATCTTAGGGAACCTAATTATATTTTAAACAGAGTAGGTGTGGCCAAAATTTTGGCCACGGGTGGCTAAAACTGGTACAAAGTTGCTTACTTAACTGGTAGATTTACTGCGGAAACCAAAAATAATTATAACACTTATATGACACTTAAAATAATATTATCCGTAAGTATCTGTTTTATATAAAGAAAAATCCTACCCCTATCAATCAAAAACGACCATTTCTTATCGCAAGTCATTTATTCTAAGTACTTCCTATTATACAAAAATCTTACACACGAAAGTCAGTTTTGACGACTCATACAACCGTTGATTTATTTCAAAGAATAGTGGTTTATCCTAGAAAACTCAAACAGGGTACAATTTGATAGTTTGTATCCTAGGAGTGATAGGGGGCACCAATGTCAAACTACGATGGAGAAGCAACGGTATTAGAATATAACTCTTTGCATAAACCCATTAAAAAACAATACGAAGATGTTATGTTATATGAAAAGGCTCTCGTGCTATTAAAACCGGGTGACCAAGTATGTTTACGCGGTAAAAAAATATCAGATGATAAAAGCCACAATATAAAAGTTTTTTTGGGATAGAATTAAGAATAAGTCCCTTAAATAATAAATACGTTTTATATTCGTTTTATTTTAATTAAAGAGTTAAATTCTTAAATATGCTTGTATACCTCTATCTTTTATTACCTTTACGCATAAAACCATTATGGTTACATTAATAATTATAAATTAAGGGTTTTAAAAATTCTAATTAATTTGAAAAATTAAGGAATGAGATGTCTGTAAACACAAATGATGTAACAAGTCTTGAGAATCTTCTTATAGAGAACTTGCATTCTTATCGTGATATTATTTGTCCAAATAGCCCCGATGTTTACGAAGAAATCCTTGATGGTGCTGTTCGAACTGCACTTACAATCATTAGTAGAACTGACGCCTTATATCATGATGTTGAACATACATGTTTAGTTACACTTTGTGGGCAAGATATTTATCTCGGAAGAGAGCTCCGCCGAGGGGATCTATCTCATAGCGATTGGCTACACTTCACTATAGCATGCCTATTCCATGATATTGGATATGTAAGAGGACTCTTAGATGATGATGATGATGAGGATGGACAACGCATTGATTCTGATGGAAATAAAATTCAATTGCCGGCGCAATCCACTGATGCTGCTCTAACTCCCTATCATGTTTACAGAGGTCAAGAGTTTGTTATAAGTAGAAATTGGCATCCTGATATAGACGTCACGTATCTCGCGAGTTTAATTAGTCAAACCGAATTTCCGGTGCCAGCAAATCGAAATATTGACAGTGCTAATGATAAAAACTTTAGGGAGCTAGCTCAATTAATACAATCGGCTGACCTAGTTGGACAACTTGCAGACCCTAACTACATGAAAAAGATTCCAGCATTATACTATGAATTCTATGAGACAGGAGCTGCAACCCGACTTGGTTACTCTAGTGCTTACGATTTGGCAGCGGGTTACCCCACATTCTTTTATAATTTTGTATTTTCGCACGTGGAACACGCACTTGACTACTTAAATGATACAGATAATGGGAAAAAGTGGACCTCTCACCTTTATTCGAATGTGTTCAGCCAAGAAAATTCGGCCATCTTAAACAGCGGTGGGATAACCCTCCTCTCAGAGATACCTGATATTCTTGAAGATTATGATATTGAAAAAAGCTTAAAAATTATTTTAAAGAAGGTTTGTGAATACCAAAATTGGCCAGTCGGGCATATATACGAATTAAACGAGGATGGCGACGAATTACTGCCGACTAAAATTTGGTATTTTAAAAATAAAAACCAAAAGACTGCGGCATTCGAGAAAATTACAATGAATACAACTTTCAAAAAAGGAAAAGGCCTACCTGGCCGGGTTTGGAAAGATAGCAAACCCCATTGGATTGAAAATGTAACTGCCGATCCCAATTTTCCTCGATCAAAGCATGCTAAAGATGTTGACGTTGCATGTGGTTTAGCATTCCCGGTATTTACCTCTGAACATATTAAATACGTATTTGAAATTTTCTCATTGGAGCCTGAGGCTCCTGATAAGCAAGCGTTAGCCATCATGGGACAGGTAGGATTTGATATTTCGATGGAATTCAAATAAGTGATAGATTTTAGAAGCCTACAAATAGAGCATTTTTGCGAGCAGTTGGCGCACCATCACCAACGAATCTATGGTGAATCAGAAGTTGAACTATTACAGAATACTCTAAATATATCTCGTATGGCACTCGCAAAAATGTCCGTAAGTAATAGTTTATTTTTAAATGTAAATCATACAAAACGAGCTGGAATAATTGCATTAGAACTATTAGACGGCGTTTTACACGATACTGGTTTTGTTGATCCACGTTTATTTTTTAATCTCATAGTAGCTACATTAATATCTCATGTTGGAATAGTAGGGGGAATTCTCGAAGAAGATGAGGTTAATCCAAATAAACCCACAGAGAGGTACTACGTAGGAAAAGGTAAATACCAAACGTTTGACGCTCCGTCCTCTGGGTCTGTTCTCTGGCCTTATTATAAAGAAAGGAGTCTTCTATTCGTTGATAAAAACTTCAGATCATTAAAAAACTTTAACGCGGAAGATGTAAAGTTAGCAATAAAATCATCAGATATCGCAGTTAAAGAAATATCCAAAGATAAAACAGACTTGTGTCGTTTAGTAAGAGCTGCACATATATTCGCATACATGACACAATCTCAATATAATCAATGGTTGGTTCGTTTATACCGGTCTCTTGAGGAGGCGGACCTAATTGAAAACCTCGGTTTTAATGATCTTGGTGAATTTAGAACCAATTATAAAAGCTATTTCTGGGATAATTTCTTACCAGATCTTACATATGCAATAAGGCTTTTAGGCGGAACGGGTGCTGGTAAAGCGTTAGTTGCTATTGTTTACTCTAGAATGTCAGTATAGCCGATATATTTTAAGTAATTAAATTTAGTTTTTAATATAATCACCCCAAACCTTAAGTAACGCACTTTCAAATCCCCTGGTATATTTTGCTCCATCAAAAATACTTAACTGGGCTTGTTGTCTTAGTGTTCGCCTAATTTTATCTAATTCTGCCAAATTTGAGCTCAAACTAATTGCTAGGCTAATATAGTCGCTCCGAGAATTAACAATCCAATTGCTTAAGCCAACTTGTTTCATTAGAGAGCCACATAATCGTCCCATAAAAGATGCGCCCAGCATTGTTAGAATAGGGACCCCCATCCATAAAGATTCATAACTAACCGTGCCGCCACCAAACGGGAAGGGATCTAATGAAATATCAATTTTATTATAAACGTCCAAATACTCAAATGGGTTCAATGTAAACCCTTCGAGACTTAGGCGGTCATTTTCAATTCCAACCTCATGGAATGAAAATAAAATTTGCTGTTTTTGTAAATCGTTTTCCAAGGAACGATGTTTTAATAGTAGTTTTGAATTTGGAATAGCATTAAGAAGCTCGGACCAAGTTTCTATAACCTCGTTATTTATTTTAGCGATATTATTGCACGATCCAAACGTAATAAAATTATTTTTTAATGCTGGTAGCTTAGAAACATTGGGAGAATTTTCTATGGTCTGATACGTATTTACCTGAGATAAGTGAATTAATTTCTCGGTATATAAATTTGTATTAGTTTCTTTCGGGGAGATTGTGGAGTCCGTGATAAGAAAATCTGCCGCTTTTAAGCCAGTTGTTGAGACCAAATTAGTGCTCGCAACTTGAATCGGGGCTGGTCTATGCGCAAGTATTTGTCGATAACGTGATTTAAATGTACAAGGATGGACTAAAATATTAATTTTATCCTCACGCATCCTCTCTGCAATTTTTTTAATAGATAAGTTTTTAGTATTTAACCAGAATGTAAATTGATTGGTAAATTCCTTATTTTCTTTTGAGTCATTTATTTGATGCCCATAACCTAAAATCTCGAATTTCGTTCGATTATGATTAAGTAAAAGAGGCCGAATAAACCTCGGGGTTACATGGCTATCCATTTCAGGTAAATAATAAGCAATTTTAAGGACGCGATTTAGACTCTTATTTATGAAGAAATTTTTAGACCCTTTAATCTTTTGTTCTAACTGCTGGCCCCATTTCCTATTTTCAAGAAAAATAGTTTCTGGATTACTTCCAACTGAGAAGTTTAGAGCAAATAAATAATTCGACCAAATTGATTGATTGTCTGACTTAATACTAAGAGCCTTTTTATAATTAATTACTGCTCCTTCAGAGTCCCCCTCAGCAAAAAGTATGTTACCCAAATTATAATACGCTTTATATGCATTTTGGTCTAAAGTAATCGCAATTAAAGCATGCCGTTTGGCATTCACTAGATTTAAAACAGCTATATAGCAAGATGTCAGATTAATATGATAGTCTGGAATACCTGGACTGAGTTTAATTGCCTTTTCTATAAGAGCGATCGCCAACTCATACTTATGATCTGAGTATTCAATCATACCTATCAAGTGTATTGCATCTGAATTTCTTGGATCTATCTTTAATATCTTATCATAAAGATACCTAGCTCGTTGTAACTTGCCATTGCGTTGGTGAACCAGCGCCACCTCGATAATGTTTTCTATATCTGTCATTTGGACTCAATAAGGTAGATAATAAAATAAAAAAAATTCTGTATTCTTTATCGCTAATACGCGTTTAAAGCGGTATAAATGAATTATATACATATGAAATTAAACTGTTTTAAACCTAGTCGCAAGATTACCAATTTTATGGGATAACTGTTTCTATGGCTATTTGGGGAAAAATACTAGGTGGTGTCGCTGGTTTCGCTGCAGGTGGACCCTTAGGGGCTATTGCAGGCGCTACTCTCGGACATGCAATCGATAGTAAAAAATGGACCGGAAATATATCTGAAAATATTGGTGGAAATTCATTAAAATCTCGTCAAACAGCGTTTACTGTGGCTGTAGTAGTATTATCTGCAAAGATGGCCAAAGCTGATGGTCATGTTACTCGCGATGAAATCAGTGCTTTTAAAGATTTATTTGACATACCAGAAAATGAAATGGTCGACGTAGGTAGGTTATTTAATGAGGCGAGGAAAGATTCAGCAGGCTTTGAACCATATGCTCGCCAGATCGGTTCAATGTTTAAAAATGATCAAAATGTTAAAGAGAGTTTGCTTGCAAGTTTATTCCAAATTGCGTTAGCTGACGGTATTATTCACCGAGATGAAGATAAATTTCTTCTCGAAGTTGCAAACTGCTTTGGTCTAAGTGATAAAGATTTTAATCGAATAAGGTCTTCGTTTATAACATCAAGTAAAACAGATCCATACGAGTTATTAGGCGTAAATCGAAAGATGTCGGATAGTGATATTAAAAAAATATACCGTGACCTAATTCGCAAAAATCATCCAGATCTTTTGATAGCTCAGGGAATGCCTCAAGAATTTATTGATACTGCAAATAAGAAGATGGCAAGTATTAATGCGGCCTATGATTTAATATCTAAAGAACGTTCTATTTAATTTAATGGCCTAATGCTAAAGTATTTATCACCAAATTTTAATGACCGGCCCGATGGAATAGCAATTGATACATTAGTGTTCCATTATACAGGAATGATGTCAGCTAACGAAGCATTAAAGAGAATGTGCTCCCCTCAAGCAAAGGTTAGTGCTCATTATATGATAGATGAACACGGACAAATTTTTCAATTAGTTCCTGAGGAAAAAAGAGCTTGGCACGCAGGGTTAGCCTATTGGAGGGGCAAGATAAACATTAATGATCGCTCAATTGGAATTGAATTAGAAAACCCTGGTCATGATATCAATTATAAACCTTTTCCAGAAAAGCAAATATTGTCACTCATAAAATTGGCCAAAGAAATAATTCAAAGATACCACATACCAGCTAGAAATATCCTGGGGCATTCGGATATCGCGCCCACACGAAAAAAGGACCCTGGCGAACTTTTTAATTGGTCTCTACTAGCATCAAATGGAATAGGACTATGGCCAGAAACCGATTTTATGAACAATAATGACGCTGGTAACCTGTCAGATTTTGAGAGCAACCTTAGGCTTTATGGTTATGACACATCTAATTTAGTGGCATCAACTCTTGCATTTCAAAGGCACTTCCTGCCAAACGCTTGTTCAGGAAGAATTGATATACAAACTTTTTTAATTCTAAAAAAACTCATAGAGCTACTATAAAGTTTGGGAGTAAGATAATCTGACTATTTAGCCAGACTATCTACTCTTATTATGCTGCAACCATAGTTTGTGGCCTAATGTAACGCGCTCGCTTTTTTGCCTTTTCTTCTAAATATTTAACATGCGACGATGCTGTGCTCTTACATTTATGCATGCTCTCTAGCTCAAAACTCTCACCCACATTAAACACCATCCAATCGCCGCTTATTTTATCATGACGTATTGCGTAGTTCATTTTTATCTCCTTAGTGTTTATCATTTAATTAAGTCATAAAGATATTACCAATTAATGAATCCCTTAATTTCTATTTTCGCAATAAAATTAATTGGCATTTTTTCTAAATAGTTTATAAATATTCGTGCCAGACAGTTGGATGATCGCTATCTTGGGTTATAGGAGGTAGAGGAAAGTCCGGGCTCCACGGAAACACGGTGCCGGGTAATACCCGGCGGGGGTAACTCCAGGGAAAGTGCCACAGAAAGCAAACCGCCCATATTGGGTAAGGGTGAAAGGGTGTGGTAAGAGCACACCGCGCTAACGGTAACGTTGGCGGCAGGGTAAACCCCACCGGGAGCAAGACCAAATAGGAATGGCTCGTTTTCAAAGTGATTTGAAAATACTTGTGTTTTCGCACTGCTATTCGGGTCGGTCGCTTGAGACGCTCGGTAACGTTCGTCCTAGATGAATGATCATCATTCTTTGCTACTAACGCAGAGATTACAGAACCCGGCTTATAGACTGTCTGGCATAAAAATTTCTAAAAAATATTACTCGCGAAGGCCTAAAAAATTACAGAATAAGTTCTAAACAAGAAATCTTATTTCCAACCGAGTCTATGTTAAGTTACCTTATATAATATTATCATTTCTAAGTTGATCAATTTCACTTTTAGACACATTTGCATACTTTAATAAAATCTCATCAGTATTTTCACCCAGTGTAGGTGGAGGAGATTTGATCGATTCCGGAGTATCAGAAAACCTAAATGGTATACCGAGCATTTTAATGATGCCTGCTAGAGGGTGATTAATTTCTACAACCATATTATTTGCTTTTGTCTGATCACTATCAAGTGCTTGAGAAACAGACATTACCATACTACAAGGTACATTAAGGTTAGATAATTTTTTTATCCACGCCTCTGCGCTGTCTTGCGACAAAGCCTCGGTTATTAGGTCCTCCAAGGTCTCTCTATTTTTTACTCTTTCTGGATTTGTATTAAACCTTATGTCATTTTCCCACTCTGGGTGACCAACGCATTCTGAAAATTTATAAAACTGGGCATCATTTCCCACGGCTATCGCAATTTCTCCACTTTTACAATTAAAGTCACTATAGGGCACAATATTAGGATGACCATTTCCAAAGCGACTACCTTCCTTTGACCCAACCAAATAATTTGAGGCGACGTTTACCAATAATGATAAACCCGTATCAAAAAGAGAGGTCTTTATGCGCTGACCTCTTCCTGTATTATTCCGTGCATTAATTGCGGCAAGAATAGTCATCGCAGAATACAACCCTGTGCAAACGTCTACAATTGCGACGCCGAGTTTAGTTGGGCCGCCATTAATATCTCCTGTAATTGACATTAGACCACTCTCAGCTTGTAATAAAAAATCATAGCCAGGCATTCCGCCCTTGGGGCCCCGCTCACCATACCCAGTGATGCTGCAATGTATTAGCTGTGGAGCATTTTTATCACGCCAGTCATCAGTGATCCCCCAGCGATCAAGAGTGCCAACTTTAAAGTTTTCAATAACAATGTCTGCATTTTTGAGTAGTTCTTTTAGAATTTCTTGACCTCTTAGATTTCCTAAATCCAGAGTAACACTCGACTTGTTACGATTGATTCCAAGAAAGTATGCAGCTTCTCCCTCAACAAAAGGAGGGCCCCAGCGCCGGGTATCATCCCCTGATCCTTGACGCTCGACTTTGATTATTTCTGCACCCATATCCCCAAGGTTCATAGTGCAAAATGGGCCTGCCAAAATTCTTGTTAAATCAATAACCCTTAACCCAGAGAGGGGGCCTTCATTATTAGATGAAGTCATTTAAAATTTTGACTGATCTTGGTTCAAGTCATTATCTAAATCATTTAAATACTGATCAACCTTAATTTTACGATCTAACCTAAATTTATGAAAATCTGGCTTTCTTTTCTCTAAGAACGCATTCATTCCCTCAAGAGATTCATCTGATCCCCATATCTCTGCCAATAACTCCATGCCTTGTTGCCAAGATGCATAAAGTTCGTCTGATTCAAAATTTAGAGACTTCTTTGTTGCACGAAGCGTTTGCCCAGAATAACCCTTCATTTGTTGACACCACTCCTCAGTCTCGCGCCTTAAATCTGCCTTTGGCACAACTTTGTTAATTAGACCAATTTTAACAGCCTCTTCTGCAGGAAAAGTTCGGCATAAAAAGATCATCTCTTTTGCCAAACGATCACCTATTAATCTTGGAATATACTGTGTAGCTCCGACGGTTGGACAAGCGCCCACTTTTGCACCGGTCTGACCAAACACTCCATCATCAGCAGAAATTACTAAATCACACCAAAGTGCTAACTCGTGACCACCGCCCATGCAATGTCCGTGTACCATCGCAATAACTGGCACGGTTGCACCTCGAATTGCCATTGCTAGTCCAAGCATCCTATCATTCCAGTGCATTGCATTAGCGCGATTTAATTTCATCATTGCCTGAAAATCTCCGCCAGCAGAAAAAGCTCTGTCTCCTGAACCCGTGATGACCGCAGCAACGATAGATGCATCCTCTCGAATAGACTTAACTGCCTCAATTAGCTCATCAAGGGTTTGCTCACGAAAAGCATTCAAGACTTGTGGACGATTAATAGTAATCCAAGCCACATCATCTTTAAGTTCAAATAAAATTTCATTGTATTTACGCTCTTTAATCACAATATAGCTCCTTAATTATCAGTTTGTTCAATTTCTATAAGAGTTCCTAATGCATCTTTTGGATGCATAAAAAAAATGTCTCTCCCATGGTGACCCTTTGTAACCTTTTCGGCTGCTAGGATTCTAATATCGTCTTCCAATAATTTACTTTTTGCTGTTTGAGCATCATTAGTCGTAAGGCAAATATGGTGTAATCCACCAGTGGGATTCTTATCTAAAAATTTTTGAATTGGTGATGAAGTGTTTGTAGGTTCCATAAGTTCAATTTTAATATTATTAAAAAAAATATATACCATCCTTATACCTTGGGCTGGTACATCAATTGTCTCACTGGCTTCGCAGCCGAACGTTTTAGAATAAAATAATTGTGCTTCTTTAAGATTTGGAACAGCTATAGAGATGTGTCCAACATCTGAAATAGATAAAGGCAATTTATTAGTCACATTAGGCCTATTCGTTATAGTGATTCAAACTTTTGCTTTGCCTTGGCGGCACGTATATCTCTTACGATAGCGTATATAAGTGATAAAGCTGCCGCAATCAATAGCCCTAAACTAATTGGGTCTGTAAAAAAGACCTGGAAACTTCCATCGGATAAAATCAACGCTCTTCGAAGCGAGATCTCAATTAGTTCGCCCAATACTAAGCCAATAACCAGAGGTATTAATGGAAATTTAAATTTCCGGAGTACATAACCCAAGACACCAATTATCAACATAACAACTACATCACCAACACTACCGCCAACACTAAAAGCACCAATGAACGCAACGCTAAATATTAATGCAGCTAAGATAGGGGGTGAAACTTCAACAACCTTCAGCCAAAGACGAATAAACTTCAAACCTAAAAATAACATTACAAAATTTGCCAAAAAGAGTGTTGTAAAAATTCCATATACAATATCAGGGTTTTTTACGAATAATTGTGGTCCAGGTGAGATATTATGTAACATTAACGCACCTAAAAGAATTGCTGTACTGCCAGATCCGGGCACCCCTAAGGTGAGCAGCGGAACCAATGCACCGCCTACCGTGGCATTATTCGCTGTTTCAGATGCACAAACGCCCTCTGGCGCACCTTTACCAAATTTTTCGTGATTAGGTGAAATGCGTTTAGCCTCATTATAAGCTACAATGCTTCCTATGGAAGCGCCAGCACCAGGCATTACACCGATTATTGTTCCAATTACACTAGAAATGGATAGCGTCTTCCAAAGGCCAGCAAACTCACGCCAAGAAATTCGTTCTGTAGTGAATTTAGCTCTACTCTTTAATCTCGTTTTTACTTCTGATTCTATAATTAAAAACACCTCTGTGATAGCAAATAATCCCAGCATTGCAGAAACAAATGAAATACCCTCCCACAAGGCTGGTTGGCCGAAAGTAAAGCGCTGAGTTCCGGTCATTGGCTCAGCCCCAATTGTCTCTATTAAAAGACCAATTAGAGCGGCAATTACACCTTTAATCCAATTTCCGCTTACAAGACTAGCAACAATAGTTAATCCAAAAATACCGAGAGCAAAATACTGAACTGGTCCAAAAGCAATTGCAAACTGAGCTAAGGGGATAGAAAAAAGAACTAGGCATATAGTACTAAAAACACCACCTGTAGTCGAAGACATTATTGAAATACTCAGCGCTCTGCCAGTCTGGCCTGCCTCTGTCATAGGATAACCGTCAATAGCAGTAATCGCACCCGATGGGGTTCCGGGCGTATTAATAGTTATTGCTGTTATGGAACCACCATATTCAGCTCCAACATAGATTGAAATTAAAAGTACAATTGCCACTATTGGCGATAAAATATAGGTGAACGGAATCATTAACGCTAATCCAGTGGGACCACTTAAGCCTGGCATTGCTCCAACAACAATACCCATCGCAACACCTGCAAACATTGCCAACACAACCTGCCACTGTCCCAACTGTCCAATACCTAAAAGCCAATTTTCTAACATCTTTTTTTATTATCCTTTGATAAATTAAAGCTAGCCTAGTAGCGTAGGTAAAAATTGCATTGGCAGTGGGACTCGCAATGCTAGAATAAAAAAGAAATAGACAAAAATCATAAAAATAAGAGTGACAATAATAATGATTTTTAATCGAACCCCTGCTATCCAAAGAAGCAGAGGTAGTGTTATACCCGCGGAAACGAATGTACTTAATTCCTCAAATGTTAATGCCTGAAACAACATAATAACAGCAGCAAGAGGCGCTTTTTGCCATTTTCCCCAGACAACCTCGGATCGTTTTGATTTATTGATTAATATCTGAAAAATTAAGAAAGTTGAGAAAATAATAATTCCTCCAAATAAAATTTGGGGGAACATAGCGGGTCCCATAGTTTTGACCATACCCGGATCAACCTCAAACCTGGTTGTTTCCCACCAACCAAAAAGAGATAATAATATCAAAACAAGGGCGACGGAAAGTTCTCCGCCACCCATATTTTTTAGAAAGATAAAAGTTTTATTATTAAACATCTGCTAATTTATTTATTTTTTAAAATGACTTTTTAGGTCTCGAACTTGATTTTTAAAAAATGCATCAAATTGTTTTGGTCCACCCATATAGCCACTCAAAATAGCTTTCTCATTAGCATATTTAATATACTCTGGGTCCTTCAGCATTTTTTTCACGGCTTCATGTAGTTTATTTACAATCGAAGATGGGGTCCCCTTTTTCACTAATATTCCTCTCCAAATTGCAGCTTCAACATTGTGACCACCTTCTTTAAAAGTAGGCCAGTCTGGATGTGCTGGTAATCGACTAGTATGAGCTACGCCCAGCATCCTTAAGTTACCAGATTTAACCTGATCTCTAATCTCGCCAGGATTTAGAATCGCTGCATCGATGTGATTACCCAAGAGCATCTGAATCATCTTATTTGCTTTACGAACAGGTACATATTTGATTTCTGACTTTTTTATTGATCCGGATTGAAGAAGCAGATCGACCGTGTAGGGATCCATTCCAATTGAGTGAGCCCCCGTCCACCTGAGTTTCCCCGGGTTTGCTTTAATCCAACCAACCAAAGACTTAAAATCTTTCCATTGCGAATCAGCACGCACACCAACCCCTTGCGGATCCATCTGCAAGCGAGCTACACCTTGCCAGTCATTCTCTGTAAAGGGTACTTTCCCGCTTGCAATCACAATAGCCGTGGTAGTCGTATCCAAAAAAATATGATAACCGTTTGCTTTGCGTTTTTGGATGTAAGCTTGTGCAACAGCGCCCGAACCACCCTTTTTATAAAGTGCCACAGCCGAGCCACCTAAATATTTTGGCAAAATTTGCGCGGCCTTGTGACCCAAAACATTTGCTCCAGATCCGGGTCCAGCTTTTACCACAATTTCGATTGTTCGTTCTGGATAATCCGCTTTTAATCCAGTAGACGCCGCAATGAAAAAAATACTTGAAATACTTAATGCAATCAATGTCGTCGATTTTTTTAACATTTTCACTCCCTCTGAGGTTAATTTAAAAAGTTTCTATAAATAAAACGTATTGTAGTATATTTTTGTAGTATCAGAGAATTTTAGAATACTAGTCAAGAAAAAATTAAATATTACAACGTCCATATTTAAGAGGATGAACTATGAAAAAAGCTAACAAACTAGCCGAAGAAATCGCAAAACGAAGGGGCTATCAATACCCAGCCCATAAATTTATTGCAGAACATTTCCCAGATTACATGGAGGCGTTACTTGATTTAGACCATATAATTCGCGGAAAAGAGAGAAAGTTTGATGAGAAAATGCATGAATTATTCCATATTCTTGCTTTAGCGGTTGAGACGTCAAATCCTCACAATCAACCGCACCTTAAAAACCATTTAAAAAAGGGTATTTTACTTGGCCTAGAGCCCACGGAGATTGCTGAAGCCCTCATGGTATGTGTCAATCCTTGCGGGGCTAAAGTTTTAACATACGGCGTAACCTGCATGCTTGAGGCAATCGACGAATTAAAGTCCGAAGGTTCTAATTAAATTATTTTAACAGCGGCCCCAGTCCTAGAGGACTCCTCAATCGCTAAAGTAATTTGCAAAGTTTTTCGGCCTTCTTCAATTGTCGTATGGGGGCACGGCAAGCCCGTCACTAGATGATCTAGCCACGAACGAGTTTCATTGGCTATTGGTCCCCAAAAATCATCAAGAGCCCAATCGCCAGAGGAGTTGGTTTGCATGAATAACATTTTAGGATCGTGGTCTGGCACATAGGCATGGGGAATGCCCTTGTCAGAATAAAGTATACTATCCTTATTATCCGCATCCAGTAATATAACGCCATCTTCGCCAAAAATTTCAAACCTAGGACTTTGTCCAAAGGTAGGGTAGGTGGCTGGAAGAGCATAAAATATACCTAGATTAACTATTGCTCCATTTTCAAATGTGATAATGGCCCAAGTAGCCTCATCTGTGTCATGGCCTAAATTTCTAAAAATTTTTCCGTGACTTCTCGCCACAACCTCAACAGGCCTTATACCCTCCATATACCAACAAACCATATCCACGTAATATGTTAATACATCGAGAACTGGCGACGCATCTGGAGATCTCTTTATTATTTCAAGCATTTGAGCGCGTGTATTTATTACCCTAGATTGTATTGAAATTATTTCACCCAGACGGCCCTCTTTAATATGTTGTTTTGTCATCATCCACCGACGGTCGTGGCGGCGAGAGTAACCTATAACAATTTCCACACCAGCTTTTTTCGCGGAATTAGCTATGAGATCTCCATCTTCAAGTGTTAAAGCTAAAGGCTTTTCCAGAAAAATGGGTTTTCCCAAATTTATTGCTTGAAGAACGGCTTCAACGTGATCATGCTCTGGAGTAGCAACCACAACAGCATCAACACGAGCATCCGAAATAGCATCAAGATTATTATCTGTTACAAAATCAGCTCCAGTTTTCTGAGCTAATATGTCTGCCTTAGTTTTATTCTTATCAGATAATGCCAGAAAATTAACCGATGGATGGCGTGATGCCATACCAGCTCTCAATGAACCTATTCTGCCCGATCCTATCACCGCTACGCCAATTTCTCTCTTCTTCATTCAAACACCCCTTTAAGTCTAATCTAGTATTTTTTAGATATTATCCAACTTGACAATTAAGTTTTTTTTTGTGGAAATATAAAAAATAGTTAGAAAGCTTAATTAGTAAAGAGGTTTTTATTGAATAATAGCACAAAAATAAATTTGGGGATTAAGGCTTTTTTCGACTCTTTTGCTGGCGAAATAAAAAATATTAATTTATCAGAGGAACTTGCAGCTGGAGAAATATTAGAAATTAAGCAAGCTTTTGAT
Organism: Rhodospirillales bacterium; assembly: GCA_016777585.1. Lineage (GTDB taxonomy): Bacteria > Pseudomonadota > Alphaproteobacteria > Rhodospirillales > UBA2165 > TMED23. Next base: position 15,055 of record JADHRD010000002.1, read on the forward strand.
GAATTTGGCGTACTTATTTTCAGGGATCAAAACCTTACTCCGCCAGAATTCAGTAATTTTTCAAAATATTTTGGAAAACTCCATGTCCACCACTTGGCGGAAAAAACATTTCCGGATAATCCTGAAGTCAGGGTTCTTTCAAACGTAAAAAAGAAGGGAAAGTATATTGGCCAATACAGAGCAGGACATTATTGGCATACTGACTTAGTATTTCTAAAGAGCGTTGGCTATGCAACGCTTCTTCACGGCGTTGAATGCCCACCGACCGGAGCTGATACATTGTTTTCAGATATGCGTGAAGCTTATACTCAAATGCCAGAAGGTCTGAAATCTAAAATTATCGGCAAAAGTGCATTACATGATCATTCATTCTCTTATGGCAGATTATATCCAGATCGCCCCCAATTAACCGAAGAACAAAAATCATCTGCCCCCCCAGTAAGGCACCCGTTAGTATCAATTCATCCTAGAACTGGTCGTAAATCAATTTATATGACATCGGCAACTATTCGCGAGATAGATGGTTTTGATGAGCCAACATCACAAGAAATTGTTCAAGCTCTAGAGGATTTTTGTACCCAAAGTAAATTTGTATATGAGCATAAGTGGAAAAAGGGTGATGTGATTGTTTGGGATAACCTTAGGTGTTTGCATGCAGCGACATCATTTGATGAAAAATATGACCGCGTTTTATATCGAACACAAACACTGAATGAACATATAATTACTGGAATTTAAAACTCGTCACAAATAATTTTTCTATATTATTCGAAAGAATTAATAATGAGGATTAAAGTATAATGAACACGGAAGATAATACTATAGAATTTGTCAGTTGTGACCTTTGCTACACCGCCGGCAAACCAGCCTTTGAAAAAAATCCAAGCACTCTTAAATCTCAGACACCGTTACCTATCGTAATTAATGGAAAAAAAATTCAGACCATTGATGTTCATGCACACTGCCAGGTCTCCGAGGCTTTGGAGCTTGTAAAAAATAGGCCTGAAGTAGCAGGGCAGACACTTGCTGGGGCCGATTTTGCAAGGGTTGAAAATATTTCCTCTAGGTTAGAAGACATGGATGCTATGGGCATTGATATGCAAGCTTTAAGCATAACGGTTTTTCAACATTTTCATTGGGCAGAAAAGGATCTAGCGGCTGAAATAATACGCATACAAAATGAAAAGTTAGCAGAAATTTGTGGTCAATATCCAGAAAGATTTGTTGCCTTGGGTACAGTTTCCCTTCAGCACCCAGACCTCGCCGTTCAACAATTAGACCACTCCGTTAGGAATCTCGATCATAGGGGTGTAATGATCACAGCCACCATTGGGGAAGATGAATTATCAAATCCAAAATTTAACCCATTTTGGGCAAAGGCAGAAGAATTAGAAGCCCTTGTTTTTATTCATCCTCGCCATTTTAAAGCGGCAGCTCAGCGTTTTGAAGGTAGGGGTTTTTTATCAAATATTATTGGTAATCCGCTAGATACAACAGTCGCCTTAGCACACCTGATTTATGAAGGTGTACTCGACCAATACCCGGATTTAAGAATATTGGGTGCTCACGGTGGTGGCCTATTACCTTCCTATATAGGGCGTTATGACCACGGACATAATAGTAATGACAGAGGGGGGTGCGGACTAGAACAAAAAAAACCTAGTGAATATTTAAAACAAATTTATTTTGATACCCTTGTATATGGCACCGAAAATCTAAGGCATCTGTTGAATGAGTGCGGAAGCAGTCAACTGGTTCTTGGTACGGACCACCCCGCAGGTATGGCAAATATTAATCCAATTGCCCATCTGCTAAGTGTTGATGGCCTCTCCAATGACGATATTGAGGCTATATGTAATGGAAATTTAAAAAAACTCTTAAAAATTAATATGTAGGGCTGTAAACATGAAACGCTCAATCAGAAAACGTGATGGTCAACAATGGATAAACGACTATTTGTTAAAAGTAACTGGAAGGCCTGTGCATTATGAATTAGATAGCCGTTTGCTCCCCACTCAAGCTAAAAGTATGAGAATGGTCTCAAAATATGTGATTAAAGAAGCAGAACATGCAGAACACTTGGCAAAGTCTGCCGAAAACTGTGGGGATAAAATTAATGCTCGTGCTCTATTTCGTGTGGCATCAGAGAAATATCGTGAGGCACAGCATTTTATTATTCCGCCTAATAGTTCCACTCGGTGGGATATTTATGCAAAGGCACGAATTTGTTCACAACGAATGTTTAATTTATTAGATTATCCTATTGAACAAGTTGAAATTCCATTCGAAGATAAGACCATTCCTGGTATTCTTCACCTTCAACCAGGTGGAATAAAGGCTCCGGCTGTTGTGTTTATTCCTGGAATGGATAATACAAAAGAAAATTACCCAAACCCATTAGATAATGAATTTCATCAACGCGGTATGCATGTATTAGCGATCGATGGACCGGGTCAGGGCCAAGCTTTAGAGAGAGGAATTTTTGTAACTCCGGATAATCACGTTGTAGCGGCAAGTGCTGCATTTGATTTTTTATCAAAAAGAAACGATGTTGATGAAAGTCGTATTGGATTATCGGGTCGTAGCTTTGGATCTTTTTGGTCAATGCGTGCCGTAGCAGATGAGCATCGATATGCAGCGGTAGCAAGTGCGGTTGCCTGCTATTATTGGGATTTATTGACAATTTTCGACGAAGCACCGATTAGGTTCAAGCAAGTATTTATGGACATGGCTGGCATCGACGATGAAAATGACTTTGATAAAATGTGTACAGGCCTCACTTTAAAAGGCCACGCTGATCGGATAACATGTCCTGTTCTTATGTGTATAGGGGAATTTGATCCGCTTAACCCCTTAGAAGATGCTGAAAAAGTTTATGAAGCTCTTAATTGCCAAAAAGAGATGTGGGTATTAGAAGACGAATTTCATTCAATACATTCCACTAAAGCATTGTGCGGACAACCGACATTTCACTTTATGGCTGATTGGATGAACCGTGCGCTTAATAAAAAATTAGATGAAAAATTAAATAGAAAAATATTTGTCCAAAAAGATGGTCGCGGTATGTACAATCAATAAATACTTTATCCCAAAGTCGGATCAATTATTATAGCCGCACGACCAGTTATTAAACCGCTCTCTATTCTTTGGTGCATAGCCTCAACATCTTTTAATAAGCAAGTTTCTGTTACTCTTGGCCAGATTTCCCCACGCGATACCACATCAAGTGCAAATAAAACCTCCTCCTTGGTCGCATATTTGCTACCCAACACCTCTATTTCCCTTGATTTAATCCATTCCCCTGATGCCGTTGTCGGCTTTGCCACACCACCACCTCCCAAAATAGCTAAACGCCCCCCTTTTCCTAAAGCACGAATAGAGTCACCTAATGTTTTATGATTAGAAACAAAATCGATTATTACGTCCGCACCATTACCACTAGTTAGTTCAAGTAAGCCCTCCGTTAAACCAACTTTATTTGGATTAATGGTTCCAACTACACCAAGTTTATTACAAGCATCCAGTTTTTTATCACTAATATCGATAGCAATAACTTTGGTATCAGCCCATAACGCAGCCATAACCATATGCAGACCAAGGCCACCTCCCGCGCCAATTATCGCCACAATCTCACCGGACTGCATACGAGTTTTCTTTGTGATTTTAATTGGAGTAGCAACGGCGTCCGTTATAACACCTAACTCCGCAGCATATTTTTTGTAGTCTAAATTATTCGGGATTTTTAAGAAGTTTTTCGCTGGGAGTTTAATAAACTCTGCATAGCCCCCATCAATAGATTTACCAACATAACCCAAAAAATTATCACAAAGCGTCTCTCTACCACCCTTACACCATCGACATTTCCCACACGTTAAATAATAATAAGCCGTGACAGGGTCACCGACTTGTAGATTCAGCACATCCCTTCCTACCTCGACAATTTCAGCCGTAATTTCATGCCCAATAATTCTAGGGTAATCAACTTTTGTTCGTCCTGCACGAATATGTTGTGTTGTTAAACCTGCCCCACAACTAATTACTTTGGCAACAGCTTCCCCTGAACTTGGAGAGGGATCTGGAACATCCATCATTTTAAATGGCTGATTAGGAGCCTTTAAAACCATTGCTTTCATATTTACAAAAGCCTTTTTTCCTATTGAAATATAATTATAATTTATAATAATTTAGTTACAACATTCTATTAATAGAAAAATTTAAAAGTCGAGGAGTATTTAATATGTCCCTTATTCCAGTAATTTCAGATGAAGAAGCGTCGCCAGAAGTTCAGGCCCTATTTAAAAATATAAAGAAAATGTATGGCCGCGTTGCCAATGCCATCCGTGTGGCAGCGCATACTCCACGTATAGCACAAGTGCTTTTTGGCTTTATTGTTGCCTCCCAAAGAAGTGAAATTAGTGGCAGTCTAACAAAGCGAGTAAAAGGCCTAATAACGCTGAAAACTTCATTATTAAATGGTTGTAATTATTGAATAAGCCATAAAACAACCCTCGGTCGGGGGTTAGGGTTTTCTGATGAATTACTTGAGGCTGTTAATGGTGACTATCTAGCGTCAAATCTTTTCTCATCAGAGGAAAAAGCGGCACTGCGGTGGGCGGAGATAGTAACACTGAAACTATATCATTCTGAACCGGGACGCCCGAGCCAATCGCCAGAAGCAATGGCTGAGTTAAAAAATTATTATACATCTGAGCAAATTGTTGAACTTACAATCGTAATTGGTCATAATAATTTTTGGAATCGTTTCACAGATAGTCTTGAAATAGATATGGAATCTGATGAACTTCAAGATAAATTCAAAAAATCTACTAATGTTGATATCGAAGACTATACTAATTTTATGAAAGATTGTTGGTGGAATAGATAAGGTTGTAATTGACTTATAAGAACCGGATAGGCATTTTTAGGTAGAAAATTACAAAAGCCTTCGACAAACACAGGCGTGTTTAAAAAACTATAGGTTCTTATGAGTTCAGATCTACAATCAGGTATATTACCTTCGCAAGAATTAAGGAAGGCGATTGGTTCCAAAATAGTTAAATCATCTATAGATATTAGACCTGATCAACTTCAACCAGCTAGCATTGACCTTCGTTTAGGTGCTATCGCATATCGTGTTCGAGCGAGTTTTCTACCTGGGGAGAGTTCAACTGTAGAAGAAAAATTGCGCGCAATTACGATGCATACAATTGATCTTTCAGAAGGTTCAGTTTTAGAGAAAGGCTGCGTTTATATTGTGCCTCTTATCGAAAATTTAGATCTCCCTGATAGTATATCAGGCATGGCAAACCCTAAAAGTTCAACTGGGCGTTTAGATATTTTTACGCGAGTAATAACTGATAATTCGACTGAGTTTGATCGGATAAAAGCGGGTTATAAAGGACCATTATATGCAGAAATATCGCCACTCACTTTCAGTGTTCTAGTTCGCTCCGGATCAAAACTATCACAGCTCCGACTGCGGAAAGGAGAGTTTGATGCGGCCACTGGTATCGCTTTCACAGTTGACCTATCTGGATTTAGAGATGAAGAAAATAAAAGTAGGGTAATCGGTTATAAAGCAAAACAACACTCTGGGTTAATAGATATCCAAAAGATTAATTATTATAAAGTTGAAGATTTCTGGGATGTAATTATAGCTGGGCCAAGCAAAACATTGGTTTTAGACCCTGACGAATTCTATATTCTTGCTTCTAAAGAAGAAGTATGTGTGCCGCCAGACCAGGCCGCCGAAATGAGGGCTTACGATACTTTTGTGGGAGAATTTAGGGTTCACTACGCCGGTTTTTTTGACCCTGGATTTGGCCACAACACTGCCGGGGGCTTGGGTAGCAGAGCTGTGTTAGAAGTGCGCTCTCACGATGTCCCATTTGTTCTGGAGGATGGGCAGATGGTGGGAAGGCTTGTCTATGAACCTTTAGTATCAGTTCCAGAAATTATTTACGGTTCAGATGTTGGTTCAAATTATCAGGGTCAAGAATTAAAATTATCCAAACATTTTAAACAATAAAATACAAATTATAACAACAATGAGGATAATTTACATAAACTACTGTAATTATTGGAAAAATATTGTATTTTATACTTAGTTCTCTGTGGATATCTGTAGAATAACGTGAAAATTAAAGGTGGAAAAAAGTATGGCTGACAAAGACGATTTAAAAGAAGGAAAGAATTTTCATACTCATGTGCCCCAAACTAATAAGCCTTTTTTTCTAAAAGGTGCGGGTTCATTGGATTGGGGTATGCAGAACCGCTTATCACAAATATTTAACCCAATCACCGGCCGAACTGTTATGCTTGCTTTTGATCACGGCTACTTCCAAGGACCAACTACCGGAATAGAAAGAATTGATATCAGCATTGCACCTTTAATACCTTATGCTGATGTTTTAATGTGTACCCGAGGAGCATTACGTACGGTTATTCCCTCAGATACAAAAAAGCCAATAGTATTAAGATGCTCTGGTGGACAAAGCATTCTTAAAGAGCTCTCAAACGAGACCATAGCAGTAGATATTGAGGATACACTCAGATTAAACGCATCTGCAATGGCAGCGCAAGTATATATTGGGGCAGAATATGAACACAAATCTATCTCCAATATAGTAAAATTGATAGATACAGGTTTAAGGTATGGAATCCCAACATTAGCGGTTACCGGCGTTGGGGCTGAGATGGATCGAGATCTTCGTTACTTTAGTCTTGCAACTCGAATGTGCGCTGAAATAGGTGCTCATTATATAAAAAGCTATTATTTTGAACCAGGGTTTGAGAAGGTTGTAGCAGCTTGTCCCGTGCCAATTGTTATCGCTGGTGGTAAAAAATTATCAGAGATAGACGCATTGGAAATGGCATATAAGGCGATTGATCAAGGCGCGGCTGGGGTGGATATGGGGCGAAACATTTTTCAATCTGACCATCCGATTGCCATGATACAAGCAGTCAATGCTGTTGTTCATAAAAATGAGGGGTTCAAACAAGCGTTTCAGCTTTATGAAGAAATAAGGGCGCGTTCGGCAACAATTAATTAGAATAAGGTTGTATTATGTTTAGACAAGCTTGTTAATTAGCGGAGGGCTGCAGCTATATTGCCCCCATCAACCGTAAACACAGAAGCTGTAGTTTTTGGAGATAGAGCTAACGCCAGAAAAGCCTCTCCAACATCTTCCGCATTTACCTCTATTCCTAATAAATTGCCCTGCATATAATCCGCTTCAGATAGTTTTCGTGCCTTAGATCGCTTCTCAATCATAACAGATGTCAACAGTCCGGACCTAATCCTATCAGCATTTACAGCATTGGAGGTAATGCCATCCTTACTGTGATCAACTGCATATTGCCGCATTAAAAAAAGTGTTGCAGCCTTCGGTAAGCCATAAGGGCCAAAATCTGGGCCAGGGTTGATTGCTTGTTTTGACGTATTAAATAATAAAGACCCACCAAGTTTCTGGGCTCTCATTATCCTAACTGCATTTTGAGCAATATTTTGATGGGCAAAGAAATTTAACTCGAAACTATCACGAATTATCTTATTATCAACTGTGCCAATTTCACCTTGCCACGCTGCACCAGCATTTGAGACGATAATATCAACTCCTCCAAATTTCTTGCATATTTTATCAAAAGTTCTTTTAACATCTTTTACACTGGTTACGTCACATTGGAAGCCATAACCATTAATTTTTGAAGCAACCAATTCAGCGGCAGTTAAATCTTTATCTACTAGCGCTACCACAGCACCATTTTTTGAAAAAATACCTGCAGTAGCTGCACCAATGCCAGAGCCGCCGCCAGTTATTAGGACTATCTTTCCACCAAGAGGTAATGAAGTTTGTTCTTTGATTTTGTTAGCCTCAGGCGCCCAGTATTCAACATCAAAAATTTGCCTTTTAGAAGCAGGACTATATGTGCCAATGGCTTCAGCATCTGAGATCACTCTTATATTTACTTCTGCCAAATCGGCTGCAATACTGGATTCATTAATATTCTTTCCCACTCCAACTAATCCGATGCCTGGTATAAGAATTACCCGTGGCGTTTTATTTTTAATAATTTTCTGGCCACCATATCTAAGGTTATGTTTTTCAAATCTTCTCTCACTCTGGACTTTATATAACTTGATCGAATCTAAAATTATTTTTTCAAAACTCTCCTTTGGATTTTGACTTAAAGTCAAAATTAATGGTTTGTGTCCTATCCATATGACATGATCAGGCGTAACTGGTCCTGCCAGACCATATCGCCTTAACTCATTGTTACTCATAAAAGCCTTTATCAGCTTGCTTGTTCTATAACTAAGAATCCACCCTGGCCCCAATCCACCCCTAATTATGGGAAGTATTTCTTCAACTCGAGCGTGTATCTTTACTGCCATAGTGCTCGTAAGTTTCTTTTTTTTCTTAAGTATTAAGGCCTTCTCTGCATGATTTACCAAGTTAATCATATTATCATAGGCTTCTTTTGCACTTGTCCCAAAAGAAAAAATTCCATGTTTCATGAAGACAATACCGTGGCAATTTTTTAGTCTATCTCGCTCACTAATAACCTTTTTAGCCAGCGCAAAACCTGACATTGAGTAAGGAATTATTCCAGCCTTATTTCCAAAAACACTCTTACAGAGAAGCAAGCCGTTAGGCTGGTTGCTCAGTGCTAAAATCGAATTCGCATGAGTATGATAAATAAATTTATCGGGTAAAAATGCATGAACCAATGTTTCTACTGAAGGATTAATAGCATCAGGGTTTAATTTTGATCTTCGCAGAATCGTAATCATTTCCTCATCGGAAACCTCTCCTAAAGATTGCTTTTTACTGAGGTATTTAAGATCAAGCGCTGGAAAATTATCTGGCGTTGCAAACGCCATATCCGACCCGCTTCCTTTGACATACAAAATATCATTTGATATTTTTACCGATGAGTTTCCACCGCCATGCATCACTAACTCATTATTTTGACCTAATAATTGTGATCCATAAATACAAAGCGCTAAATCTTTGTTCACGTGACACTTCACTTGGCGCCTTACAAAAGTACGCGCGTCTTTATCGTTATAATTATTCTTCATAGTCTTATTTACTCTAAAAAGATTTCCTACGATTCTAAATAAATATTTCTTATTAAGTTTGTTTTTCGATTTTTGGTATATTATTAAGATTAAAAGTCCATGATTGCGCAGAGCGGCACCAGATCTGTTTTTGCGGTATAAGCCCCCTATTATTATCGACCGTACCTAATCTTATATTAAAGGTCCGGTTATCGGTTTCTTCAGTTGAAGTGGCATAAATATGGGATCCACACTTAGCACAAAAGGCTTGTATTCGAGGATTCCCATTATTAGATTTTTTTATGTAGATTTTTGGTCTATTTCTCAACAAAATAAAATTTTTTTCATTTGCCGGTATTACTATTCGATAAGCCGCTGCAGACAATTTTTGGCAGTCTGTACAATGGCATATCCCAACCCCCTTCTCATCAGCCTCAGCCTCGTATAAAATATTCTCGCAGTGGCAGCCACCTGTGATTCTCATTAATATCTCCCCTATTAAAGCGGCGTAACCCGACCCTTAATTTCCGGACCATCAATGTCGTATCTGTACGCTCGAAACACGCAATTAGAAAGGGGGTCTTGAGAGTTCTGTGATGTTAGGTACGGAGAAATATATTCCCATACCAATTTCTTATCTTGGGTGACTTCGAAAAATCTACCCCAAATTCCCTCGCAAATTAGGGTATTTCCAGACTTCAGCCTTTGTGCACCAGAAATCATTGGACTATAAAACGTGTACCTAGGGCTACCCGAATACTCCCAAATTATTTCTTTTGTTGCAGGATTAAATTCGATTACCTTAGAACCCATTCCAGGTCCCGGAACCTGATTAATAAAAACCATATAATTTCCATTCTCTAGAACCTGAAAATCATGCTGGTAACCAAGTTCAGCTCCACACCAAGAAAAATTAAATTGTCCTGTCTTTCTATCTATTACAGCAATTAAATTATTATGCCTGCAACTTAACATAACATCTCCATTGGGAAGAAGCATAATTGAATTTGCGTGAGCCCACTCTCTTCGGCCAGAATTAAATGAGTTTGGAAAGGACTCAATCTCAATGTGCTCCCACATACGCCATTCCCAAACCAGTTCACCTTCAGGGTTTACCTCGCGAATACAATCACCCCAAATACCATCCGAATGTGTACGGCTAGGATCCCCACCCTTAACACGATGAACATAATCATCGGGTATGAGCTCCCATGCTAAATATATTGTATTTCCGTTCGGACAACGCCGAAAATCATGGTGCTGATAATCATCACCATATTCCCAGATTTTATTGCCCTCCCAATTAATCTCGACAATTTTTCCACCCTTAGCATTTAATCCTGGCGGTCCATTTGGTGTAAGAACTGCAGCTAACAAATTACCATTTGGCAACAGATACGCATAATTTCCTGGTTGAGAATCCAGATTCCAACTGTGGAGCACTTCACCCTGCATGCCGATTAAATATGTTGTTTTTTGGAGTAGCGGGGTGAATAAAGTGGCTCCGGGAGTGGACAGAGCCCTGTCATATTCAGTTACGCCGAAATTCGAAAACCTCATTTATCTGAATTCCTATAAGTTTGCTTCAAAAATTGTATAAAATATTTAAAATTATTCTGGCAGATCAATTTCTAAAATTGCCATATTTAAATCATATGAGACCTCACCTTCTTCCTCGTCACGATACAAAGTTCCTATGAACTCCTCACCTAAATAAACCTCCAATGAATCTTGTGCCTTAATTCGACTAACGAGCCTGAAGTTATCATTATTAAACTTACTACGCAGATATTTTTGAAGCTTTTGTACCTCTATCTCGGTCACATCCTTCTCCTAATTAAAAGTTTATATTAATCATAAGTAAAATTATATTTTTTGTTATTGTTTTTGATTTAATATCTCCGCTGCCAGTGTTTTCCGATTGTAGAGATTAACCTGATAAACTTCAGAAAAATCATTTGGCACAGAATTAATAACAAACTCGTTCTCCATTAGCGCATCAGACCAAGCGCTTATATTTGGATACTGTTTTAAAATGTTTGTTGGGTTTATACCCTCTACAATCTCAAACCGCATTATAAATGGAGCATAAGCTGCATCTACAAGAGATATGTTTTCGTCATTAAAATATGGTCCATTATTGCTACGACGGGACAATGCGTCTTCCAGTTTTTGCAGTGTTAATGGTAATTCGTTTAGAGCTGACGCATGTTCTTCGACGGTTTTGGCATAAGTCACTTGATTAAGCGCCTTTGCCCAATTTCCGGTAAAATCAGTCCACGCTCGATTATAAGCGCGCATGATCGGATCCTGAGGAGCTAAACGTGGTTCAACTACCTCATCAAGAAACTCAGCAATTGCATTTGACTCAAATAGCGCGATATCATTAACTTTTAGAACAGGTACTTTTCCATGGGGGGAAAGTTCCAAAAACCAATCGGGTTTATCTTCTTTAGTAATGTACGTTACGTCAAACTTTACTTTTTTTGCACGCAATACGATCACGGCGCGCTGAACCCATGGTCAAGTTTTAAAACTTATTAGGTGATAATTATCCAATTAATTGCTCCTTATTATTTCTAAACGATGGCATATGAAGTGTTTTAATTCAATCAATATTGATAACTTAAAAACTTTTGAGTTAAAAATAGCGATAATTTCTGGAAACCATGAAAGAAACCAGCTAAAACCTATATTATGAAACAAATTATTCAGAGTGCAAAATCGGGTGACCTGAAGGTAAAAGACTTGCCCACTCCTCAAGTTGGAAGAAAGGAAATTCTGGTAAAAACCAGTGCTTCACTAATTTCATCGGGGACTGAGAGAATGGTCGCGGAATTTGCAAAAAAGAATATACTATCGAAAGCGCGGCATCGTCCAGACCTTGTAAAAAAAGTGTTGTCCAAAGTAAAAACTGATGGCTTCAAAGCAACAATAAAAGCTGTTCTTACAAGATTAGATGAGCCAATTCCACTAGGGTATTCAGCATCAGGAAGAATTATGGAAATTGGTGCAGGTATTGAGGGTAAATTTACGATTGGTGAACGAGTAGCAATTGCAGGAGCTGGTATTGCTAACCATTCAGAATTCAATGCGGTGCCTGAAAATTTAGCGGTTTCAATTCCTGAATCAGTGAGTGATGAAGAAGCCGCTTTCGCAACAATTGCTTCAATTGCCATGCATTCGATTAGAAATTTATCTGTCCAACTCGGAGACGTTGTTGCTGTATTTGGTGCCGGCCTTGTGGGACAACTAGCAGCTCAATTTTTGAAACTATCCGGCGCACGAGTTATTATTCTTGATTATGATCAATCGAGATTAGATCTTGGGGAAAAATTAGGTGCTGAAAAGGCAATTAACCTTCAAGATGACAATGTATGTAACAATATTTTTTCTTTAACTGGGGGTATTGGTTGTGATTCTATTTTAATTGCTGCATCAACTCCAACCAATGAACCCTTTAATTTAGCAGCAGAAATAAGCCGAGATCGAGGCAAAGTTTGTTTGGTTGGCATGAGTGGAACGGAGTTTCCCTATGCAGAGTTTATGAAAAAAGAGTTGTCTCTCATAGTTTCAAGATCTTATGGGCCAGGCAGGTATGATGATGATTATGAAAAACGTGGTTTAAAATATCCTATTGGATTTGTTCGTTGGACTGAAACTGCCAACCTAGCAGAAGTTATGCGACTATTGTCAGATAAGGCAACAAATCAACTAGATGTCAATTCACTCATTACGCATCGTTTTGATATTGGGTCAGCGGTTAAAGCTTTTGATATGGTTTTATCAAAAACTACCCCTCATTTAGGCATTGTAATAAATTATCCAGAAAATACCTCCATACGGCACAATCAAAGAGAAGCAAACAAAATAATCAAACACACTGGATCATGTGTGATTGGTCTATTTGGCGCCGGTAATTTTAGTAAATCTATTTTACTACCAGCATTATCCAAAATTACTAATTTAAGCCTGCACACAATTGTTGCAAAAAACGGTAAATCATCTAACCATGTAAAAGAAAAATTTGGCTTTTTAAATGCCAGTAGCGATCCATTAAAAATTCTAGATGATCCAAATATTAACGCTGTAATAATTACAACCCGCCATGATAGTCACGCTGAATTGACAATAAAAAGCTTAAATGCTGGTAAACATGTGCTGGTTGAAAAACCGTTAGGGTTATCAGAAAAAGAGTTGATTGATATTCAAAAAGCCTATGAAAAAAATAATAGTTTTCTACAAGTTGGCTTTAATAGAAGATTTGCACCTCTAGCAAGTAAACTTGACGCGGAATTAGCAAAAATCGACGGACCACGCTTCATGCTTTTCCGTATAAATGCTGGACATATTCCCAATGATAGTTGGATCCATAATGATGAGGAAGGTGGAGGAAGAATCATTGGAGAGATGTGCCATTTTATTGACTTCGCGCGCCACTGTGCAAAATCGAAGATACTATCTGTACAGGCAGATGCGGCGAAAAACACCGGGGGATCAGCGGATGATGTTACGGCTATAATCCGTTTTGAAAATGGAAGTCTTGCCACTATTTCGTATACTGGACTAGGTGACACAACCGTCCCCAAAGAACAATATGAAATATTCGCAGGCGGCACTGTATTAGCTATAAACAACTTTCGGGAGTTAGTCATAACCTCGAATGGTAATACAAAAAAATATACTGGTTATGGTCAAGATAAAGGTTTCAAAAGCGCATTAGAAGCATTCAAATCATCTGTAAACAGTGATGCTCCGGGTCCATCTAATCCAGATGAAATTTTTGACAGCAGTTGGGCAACTCTTGCTGTCATGAAATCTTTACGTTTGGGTTCAAAAATTGATCTTATTTGATTCAGGAAAAAATTAATGTCGAACGAGAAATGGTCATTAAATACCTTGGTTGAGCGCCTTGCAGAAGCAAAGGTACTATGTATCGGCGATATAATGTTGGATAAATTTGTTTACGGTGAAGTAGATAGAATTTCACCCGAGGCTCCCATACCTGTACTTAAAACAAAATCTGATAAATTATTATTGGGCGGCGCGGGTAACGTAGCTAACAATCTTTCTTGTTTGGGGGCAGAAACGCATTTTATTTCAGTCATTGGAAACGATCCAACCGGAAAGACTATAACAGAATTAATTAAAAAAATTCCTAATATCGCAGCTAACCTGATTATAGATGAGAAACGACCAACTACTATGAAAACACGCTTTATAGCAAGTGGGCAACAAATGATGCGTGTTGATGATGAAACAACATTAAACGTAGATCACTTAATCGAAAGTAATATTATTGATCTAACGGAGTCAGCGTTAGATAAATGTGGCGCATTGGTTATAGCTGATTATGGTAAAGGTGTTTTAACTAGGTTTCTTCTTAAACAAATTATTAAACTCGCCAAATCCAGAAAAATTCCTGTTGTGATAGACCCGCAGGGTTTCGACTATAGTGCTTACAACGGGGCAAGTCTTATAACGCCAAATCTTAAAGAACTCTCAGAAGCAACCACCATGCCGACTGGTAGTGATAAAGAAATCAATGCCGCTGCAATATCACTAATATCAAAATATAAAATTAATTCGGTACTAGCGACCCGCTCTGGCGATGGAATGAGTCTCATTAATAAGAAATGCTTTACTACATTTGCAGCAGAAGCTCGTGAAATTTTTGACGTATCGGGCGCTGGTGATACTGTAGCAGCAACAGTAAGTGCTTGTTTGGCAGCTAATATTAAACTTGATCATGGTGTCAAGCTCGCGAATATTACAGCTGGTATTGTTGTTGCTAAATTAGGGACTGCTGTAGTGTATACAAATGATATTATATCAAACTTTCGTAATGAAAGCATTAAATCAACTGATAAGAAATTATATACAATTCACTCCATTACCGAACAAATCGAAATATGGCGATCTAAGGGCTTCAAAATAGGGTTTACAAATGGATGTTTTGATATTCTGCATCCGGGTCATGTATCTACCATTACAAAAGCAAAGTCATTATGTGATAAATTAATAGTGGGTTTAAATAGTGATAGTTCTGTCAAAAATCTAAAAGGTAATAATCGACCTGTGCAATCAGAGGCAGCCCGTTCAGAAATACTAGTTTCTTTAGAAGATGTAGATGGCGTAATAATATTTAATGAAAAAAATCCTAATAATATCCTAAAGATTATTAAGCCCGAAATTTTTGTGAAAGGAGCAGATTATTCTATAGAAAACATTCCAGAAGCAAAAATTATTCATTCCTATGGTGGTGACATAATATTGGCCGACATCAAGGATGGTTTTAGCACAACAAATACAATTTCAAAAATAAAACAAAAATAATTTATAAAAGGGCATTCTCCACTTAAACCATAGCGAGTGATCACTTATTAGGGATAATAATATCGATAAACCTATCCCAAAATGATTTTTCTTTCTGACGTCTAATTTGTTTTGTTTCTTTTCCGAGTTCTGTCTTATTAAATTGGCTTTGAGCATAACGCATGAGATCCCTCCAGATAAAAGCCGGTAACCCGCCACCTGAAACCTTTTTCATGGAACGATCATTATCATTACCAACCCAAACACCGCCTACGAGATTGTTTACATAACCAACAAACCAAGCATCACGAAATCGCTGACTGGTTCCAGTTTTACCTTTTTCTTGCCCTGAAAATCGAGCATTCCTACCTGTTCCAAATATTACCACTTCTTCCAACATCTCATCCATTAATAACACATTTTCTTGGGCAACAACCTGTCCGGTTCCTCCACCAGTTCGCCTATAAATTACATTGCCGAGATCATCCTCAATTTGCAAAATACCGAATGGTAGAACACCCTGACCTCCATTCGCAAACACTGCATAAGCTCCTGTTAACTCAAATAAACTCAACTCGGACGTTCCAAGGGCGAGACTCGGCGATCGGGTTAACGGTGAGATTATTCCCAATTTCCTCGCAATTTTAATTACCGCATCTCTCCCGGCATATTCCGAAACCTTAACTGCTATTGTATTTACAGACTTGGCTAATGCGCTCTTTAGAGACATCTCCCCAATAAATTTATTATTATAGTTTTTCGGAGACCAGCCTTCAATTGAGACCCGTGAGTCTATAAATTTTGTATCTGGTTTAAGACCAGCCTCTAATCCTGCTAGATAGATAATAGGTTTGAACGCTGACCCTGGCTGACGTAGTGCTTGAGTTGATCTATTAAATTGGCTTTGTTTATAATTTCTGCCCCCAGCCATTGCCAAAATAGCCCCCTGTTTCGTCATCAATATCGAAGCACCTTGAGAGACTCTGAGTTTTTTACCATATTTTGATAAATACTTCTCAAGAATAAACTCTAACTTTGTTTGAAGCAGTGGATTTAAAGTTGTTCGTACTATGACATTACTGGTATTAGGGCCTGCAAATCCTCGTATTTGATCAGATACCCAATCAGTAAAATATTGTCCAATCTTCTTCAAATTTCTACGCTGTTTGTATTTAAATTTATCTTCAATCAAGTGTTTTGCCTGAATCTCAGTAAGATAACCAGACTTTACCATATTTGAGATGACAACCTTAGCTCGAGCAATAGCTCCCTTGGGGTTATGGGCGGGGTTTAGCCTAGACGGTGCTTTTAAGATTCCCGCAATTATTGCTGACTCTAAAACTGTCAGTTTTTTTGCTTCTTTATCAAAATATATTCTTGATGCACTATCTACACCGTATGCCCCAGAACCAAAATAAACACGATTCAGGTAAATTGACATTATTTGATCTTTTGTGAATTTCTGCTCTAACCAAAGTGCTAATATTAACTCTTGGTATTTCCGTTTAAATGTTCTCTCTGAATTTAAAAATAAATTCTTTGCAGCTTGTTGTGTTATTGTACTTCCACCTTGCACAATACGGCCTGCTCTAAGGTTTTTAGCCATTGCCCTAGCAATTCCAATTATATCGACTCCAAAATGCGAGTAGAATCTGCGGTCTTCAGTAGCAATAATAGCATTAATCAGATGAGAGGGAAGATCTTTAACGTAAACTTTTTTGCCTACTAGGTCTCCAAAGCGAGCCAACCTTGAACCATCATTTGCTAAAATTGTAATTGATGGGCGACGCGATACCTCTAAAGCCTTATCAATCGTAGGTAGGTCATATGAAAAAAATAACGTTACAATTGTAATTACTAACAATATCCATATTGATATAGTAAAAAACCACTTAAACAAGAACCTCAAAAATTCATCTCTCTAATAAAAAGGGTGTTATTTATCATAATTGAGCGACATTATATCAAACATCCAAATTAGTAACTTTTAGAGCATTTGTTTGAATAAACTCCCTGCGCGGTTCAACAACATCGCCCATGAGAGTTGAAAATAGTTCTTTGGCCTCACCAACATGTCGCTCTTTCACCTGCAACAGTGTTCTTACATTTGGATCGAGTGTTGTTTCCCACAATTGTTCGGGATTCATTTCTCCTAAACCTTTGTAACGTTGCATTGACACACCCTTCTTACCTAACTCCATAATAGATTCGAATAACGAAATGGGGCCCGTAATTTTAAAACTCTTCTCTTTTGAAACTAAATCTCCATGGCCCAAAAATTTATCTAAAAGCTCATCTCTTTTGGAATGCAGCGCTCTTGCTTCTGCACTTCTAATAACAGAACCATCAATTATATGTGGGCCATCAGGAACGCCTCTAAGAGTCCTTGAAAATGCTAATCCCCCATCAGCTAGGCTTTCACCCAACCACCCTCGTTCAGATTTGGATTCAAGGGCGTTTAAACGTTTAGCAATATAAGTAGCTACTTCGTCCGCTTGTTCTGTATTTGCTAATATATTTGGGTCTAGTGCCCCCGAAATAGCAGCTTGTTCAGAAATTTTAATAGGCACCCTAGAAGTAAGTCCAGAGACCTGATTCTTAACATCTCGACAAAATTCTATTAAGAGTTTGAGATCTTGGCCAGAAATTTGATCGCCAGTATTAAGTTCAAAAACGCAGCCGTCTATGCCCGCATTTATAAGATAGTTTTCCAACTCGTAATCATCTTTAAGATAAACTTCAGATTTACCATGCTTTGCTCGATATAAGGGTGGTTGGGCAATATACAAATACCCTTTATCTATTAACTCAGGCATTTGCCGATAAAAAAACGTTAACAGCAAGGTCCTTATATGACTACCGTCTACATCAGCATCAGTCATAATTATTATTTTATGGTAACGCGATTTTTCAGCATTAAACTCTTCAGGTCCGATACCAGTACCAAGCGCAGTAATTAAAGTGCCAATTTCGGCTGAGGCCAGCATTTTGTCATCTCTTGCGCGTTCTACATTTAATATTTTACCTCTAAGCGGCAATATGGCCTGGTGAGCACGATCTCTACCTTGTTTTGCAGAACCCCCCGCAGAATCGCCCTCAACAATAAATATTTCACTAACACTAGGGTCTTTTGATTGGCAGTCCGCCAATTTACCTGGTAGCGAAGCAATATCAAGGGCTCCCTTTCTTCGGGTTAATTCTCGGGCCTTTCTAGCAGCCTCACGGGCTGCGGCAGCCTCCGCGATCTTATTTATTACAATTTTAGCTTCTGCTGGATGCTCCTCAAACCATTCATTTAATTTATCACCCACCACGCTCTCGACTATTGGCCTCACTTCAGAAGAAACTAGCTTTTCCTTAGTTTGGGAAGAAAATTTTGGATCAGGAACCTTTACGGATAAAACGCAAGTAATGCCCTCTCGAGCATCATCACCTGAAATCGCAACTTTACTTTTCTTATTTAACCCCTCGCGGTCCGCATAAGTATTCACGGTTCGAGTTAGAGCGCCTCTAAAACCGGCTAAGTGTGTGCCCCCATCTTTTTGTGGAATATTGTTTGTAAAACATAATGTTGTTTCTTGATAACTATCATTCCATTGCAATGCTGCTTCAACTACAATATCCTCTTTCTCACTTTTTACCACAATTGTTGGAATTAGAGCATTTTTTGAACGATCTAGATATTTTGTAAAAGCTTCAAGACCCCCTTCATAACACAACTCAACAATATTCTGGTCCACATGCCTGTCATCAATAAGTTTGATTCTGACACCCGAATTTAGAAACGCTAATTCACGGAGCCTATGTTCAATGGTTGCAAAATCATAATTTATATTTGAAAATGTTTCTTCTGAGGCTAAGAAAGTCACTTGTGTTCCAGTTTTGCCGTTAGAATCACCGACAACACTTATTTTCTCAGAAATATCACCATTGGCAAATACAAGTAGATGTTCCTGTGCATCTCTCCAGATACGCAGTTCTAAACGTGTTGATAATGCATTTACAACTGAAACACCAACTCCATGGAGTCCTCCGGATACTTTATAAGAGTTCTGGTCAAACTTTCCCCCCGCATGCAACTGTGTCATTATAACTTCAGCTGCTGGCAAGCCCTCTTCTTCATGAAGATCAACAGGTATTCCTCGACCATTATCATAAACACTGACTGATCCATCACCATTTAGGGTTACTTCAACAATATCACAATGACCTGCGAGCGCTTCATCAATTCCATTATCAACAACTTCGTAAATCATGTGATGTAATCCGGAACCATCATCAGTATCACCAATATACATACCAGGTCGCTTGCGGACAGCGTCGAGGCCTTTAAGAACCTTTATTGATTGCGCACCGTAAGAGTCTTCGGGCAATTCTCCGTTATCTAATATTCCAACTTTATTTGTCTCATCGACCATTTTTTTTCCAATCAATTAGTAAACAGCTATTTGATAATCTAATTTTTTAGTCTTTGTTGTTAATCTACCCCGATTTCGAAATGTTGTGCATTGTTTCTCAAAGAAGAAAAAGTTTCTGGGTCTGTCCCAGTAATCCATGCTTGAACACCTAAATCGATAATTAGATCAAATAATGAAATTCTACGGTCTTGATCTAAGTGCGCTGTAATTTCATCAAGTAAAAGAAATGGCGCATAACCTCGCTCTTGTGTCTGAAGAATTACGGCTGCGATTACAAGACTAATTAGAAGGGATTTTTGCTCTCCTGTTGAACATAATTTTGCCTCCATCTTATTTTTAGCATGGTAAACCATTAAATCACTCTTATGAGGTCCAAAAGAGGTATAACCCTTGATTCTATCAATTTCTCGAGACGCTTTCAATTCAACACGTATTTTCTCTTCAACAGCCAAGGCTGGTTCTTTTTCCAACCACCTCTCTACTTCTCCATTAAGTTCAATTAAAGAACCGGGGAATACACCATTGCCAATTGAGCAAAATTTTCTCAACCGGTCTACTGTTTGTAACCGTTGTACCGTTACAGCTACCCCATGGCGGGAAATTGATGCCTCAATCGAATCCAGCCATTCAGAGTCATCAAAATTATCTTTCAGTAGCCTATTACGGCTTCGAATAGAATGTTCATAAGCACTAACTGGACCAATGTGAGAAGGATCAAGGGCATAAGTAATTTGATCAATAAATCGACGACGACCAGAAGCACCCTCAGCAAACAACCTATCCATTTGAGGAGTCAACCATTGAGCACTAACGTATTCACCTAATTCAGATTGGTTCCTAACCACATTACCGTTGATTTTGATCACACGTTTAATGCTTTTTTGACTTTTATTGTCATAATTAGAAAATTCACAACCCGTACCAATATCCATCATGTTTTCGCCAATTTTTAATTTGGCCGCCACAGCCCAATTTGAAATTTTATCTTCGCCTTGGGATGATTTATGCAAAACTTCACTTAATGGCGCTCGTCTTAACCCCTTACCCGGCACTAAAAATGAGAGCGCCTCCAATAAATTAGTTTTTCCAGCTCCGTTTAAACCAGTAAGAACAACGAGATTACTATCAATGTCAAAACGTTTAAACTTATAAGATCTAAAATTAGACAAAGTGAGCGAACTGATAGCAGTTTTGTCAGATACAGGTTTTTTATTTACCTGGTTCATATTTCTAACACTATATGATAATTTCTTAAAAAAGACCTCAAAAAAATTTATTCCATTTTTTATTATAAATACTTATCCTTAACTATTAGGGATGGACATCGCCATAATTATTTAAGTTGCAATCAACCTATCAAACCCTCATTGGCATTAAAACGTATAATGCACCTTGATCCTCTAGATCTTCTATCAGTGTTGGTGATGATGAATTTGCCAAGGTAAAACGTATTAGTTTACCTTCTATTTGTTGGGCTATATCCAATAAATAACGAGAGTTGAAACCAATTTCCATCTCCACTTCATCATAATCTACTTGCAACTCTTCGGTGGCAGAATCATTTTCTGCGCTATTTGCTGAGAGTATTAGGCTCCCTTTTGAGACAGACAGCTTTACCGATCGGGATTTCTCGTTAGAAATAGCAGATACACGATCCACCGCCTGAGAAAATAAATGGGCATCCACCTCAAGCACCTTATCATTGTTATCTGGAATGACACGGTCATAATCTGGGAATGTCCCATCAATCAACTTTGATGTTAATGCAGTCCCGTCAAAACTAAATTTAATCTTAGTATCGGATAGACCCACCTCAATATCTTCCTCGCCTTCATCAATTAGCTTACGCATTTCCGCAACTGCTTTACGGGGTAAAATAACCCCTGGCATGTCTAATGCACCTTGTGGTAAGGGTAATTCTACACTTGCTAGCCTGTGACCATCCGTTGCCACTGCACGCAATACATTAGTATCACCTCTTTTAGCAGCGTGAAGATATATCCCGTTCAAATAATAACGAGTTTCCTCTGTAGAAATAGCAAATTTTGATCTATCAATTAAACCTCTCAAATCACTTGATTTAAGTATAAAATTTATCGGCAAGTCGCCAGTTGAAGCTACTGGAAAATCCTCGGTTGGCAAACATGTTAACTTAAAATTAGAACGACCAGATATCAATGTTAGCTGTTTATCATCTCCATCCGAATCTAAAACAATCTGAGATCCGTCAGGCAACTTTCTAACAATATCATATAATGTATGGGCTGGTGCAGTGGCTGAACCACCACCACTTATATCAGCTGGAATTTGCTCAACTATGTCTATATCCATATCGGTTGCATGCAAAGTAAGAACATTATTTTGAGCTTCAAATTTTACATTTGATAAAATAGGGATGGTGTTTCTTCGCTCTACAACTCCTTGGATATGATTTAAAACTTTTAATAACAATCCCCGTTCAATAGTAATTTTCATGATATTACGATTTCCTACTCGCTCTTAAATTTATAGATTTTATTTTAACAACTAAAAGTATGTTTTTCGTTAAAATATATTTTTAAATTTATATTTAGACATCTCTGCATCAACTGTTAAATAAATTATATACTGACACCATGATAACTAGCATAAACTCAAGGGTAGTATAGCAGGTTAGGCAATATAGGTAAGCTTTTTACTATAAAAATATAAACTTTTTTATTTTTTATTAATAGGTCCAACGCAATAATTTGCGAGCCTACAATACGACAAAAAGTACTTGAAAAAAATAACCAAACTTATTCTTAGCTTCGAAAATTTATGCTATATAAACCTTTTAGCCCTCTAACATGCGCTTTAAAAGATCTACATCTTCTGCAAAGCTATTATCGTGATCGCATAATTCGTCAACTTTTTTAACCGCATGCATCACCGTTGTATGGTCTCTTCCACCAAATTTTCTCCCTATTTCAGGTAATGATCTAGATGTAAGCTGTTTTGATAAATACATGGCCACCTGACGTGGGCGCGCAACAGACCTGGCTCGGCGGGCCGAATGCATGTCTGAAATACGGATATTAAAATGCTCAGCTACACTTTTTTGGATTTCTTCAATAGTTACCTTGCGGTCATTCGAGCGAAGAAGGTCATGGAGTATATCTTGCGTTGTTTCCAATGTTAAATCCCTTCCAACCAATTGTGTATGAGCAGCAACACGGTTTAACGCACCCTCTAATTCACGAACATTCGAAGTAATTCTATGTGCCAAGAACTCAACCACGTTGCGGGGAACTTCCAATTTCATTTTTTCAGCTTTAGTCTCTAATATAGCCAAACGGAGCTCATAAGTTGTAGCATGAATGTCTGCGACCAAACCACAATTAAGCCTCGATTTTAGACGCTCTTCAACTCCTTCAAGATCTGACGGCGATTTATCGGCTGACAAAATTATTTGTCGACCCTGATCAACCAGCGCATTAAATGTGTGAAAGAACTCTTCTTGAGTTGCATCTCGACCACCAATGAATTGGACATCGTCAATCATTAATACATCAACCGAGCGAAATTGCTCCTTAAAGTCCACAGTGTTTTTTTCTCTTAAGGCTCTAACAAATCTATACATAAATTTTTCTGCAGACAGATACATTACTGTGCGGGCGGGGTCCCTCTCTAGTATTTCCCAAGCAATCGCATTCATCAAATGAGTTTTACCTAAACCAACTCCACCATATAAGAACAACGGATTAAAAAAAACTGATGACGCCTGAGCCACGCGTCTAGCTGCTGCATAAGCAAATTCGTTTGGCTTACCAACCACAAATTGATCAAATTTGAATCTTCCATCCAAAGGTGCAGAAATTTGACTGTCAGAAATATGCGGCGGGGTAGCTTTTTCTTTTTGATCTGACTTGACAACAACTTTAGCATCTAAATCATTTTTTTTATCAATATTATTATATTCTCTGGACACATGCGGCTGATTTTTCAAACTCGGCTGGATTATAACATCTACAGAGTTAACGACGTTATTCTCTCTAGTCCACAAATCCTTGAGACGATCTATGTAATTTGCCACTACCCAGTCACGCATGAACCTCGATGGAACAGCTAATCTGACTTCTGAGTTTCTAACATCAAAGGCTTTTATCGGCCTCACCCAGTTTTCAAAAGCGGTTTCGCCAATTTCGGTTTTTAAAGTGTTGCTTACTCTAAGCCATTGTTCCTGTAAACCTTTATCTTCAGAACTCATACCCATGCTTGCCAGCCCCAACAATAAACATCTATCGATAACAGTCTGTCAGTATAACCATACCGACATAATCGAATTCTAATCTCAAACGATCATATATGATAGCGTTTTAATTCCAACAAAAGAGCAATTTTTAATTTTGCTCCCGCCCAATCTTTTAACGGTCACACTTTTTCCAAAATAATCTTAAGATTAAAATGCACCCTGAATATCCTTTAAAAATTTCTGGTAATCACCTTTTTATAATTTTTTTTAATTTATCTTGAAATAATGTTAAAAGATAACCTCAAGACAAGATTAACCTTACATAACAAATTTTTTTGATTCAATAGGTCCGAAAGGAGAACGTGTAAAATTTTCTTCTTGACATGAAACAAAGATTCGAATCGTGACTTATAAAAGGCATTATTTTAATAATATTTTTCTACAACAATAAACGATGTTTATTACAACTCTGTTTTTACTGATTAAAAAAAATTGAGATGGTGGCTTCTATTAAGTTTTTAAAGATTTGATCTTCTTTGAGAGCCTAGATATTTTTCTCGACGCTGTATTACGATGAAGGAGACTCTTTTGAGCGGACCTCATTAGTTTCGGCTCGGCTGTCTTTAACGCCTCTTTCGCAGCAACCACATCACCAGATTCTATAGCTTTTTCTACCAATTTGACTTGCGTTCGCATGTCACTGCGACGGCCACGATTAACTTCTGACTTTCTCTCGGTTTGTAAGATACGCTTTTTAGCAGATTTAATATTAGCCATGATTTCCAACGACATTAATTTTGACAATGAGTCGAAGACAGAGTGCTATCTTCGAGTTGCGAGTTTATATATGGGTAACTCTAACGCGTCAAGCCTTAGAAGTTTTCATTGGAATATTTAAAAGAAGTTTTATGGTTTAATTGGCTCCGGAGTAATAGAGAATTTTATTCGGGTGTTTCTATTCACAATTATGGAAAGATTGATGCTTAAAATTTCTTTATCTCGCAAAAAAATATTTTTTCCTACATCCCTCCAACCTAATTGAGGTAACGTATCTGCATAAAATTCGCGGACCTTTAATAGTGGAATTTTTCCAACCGCCGCAACTTCAACTATTCTTCCACTAGGTGTGTCAAATATTAGTGCAGTTTGTTTTTGTATTTTAAGGCCAGACATCAATGGCACATCATTAAGTATAGAGATAAATGCGCTTTGTGAGTAAACAATGTTTGGTGGAAAATAAAATGTTATGGCAAAAGATAAAAATAACAAATTTTTCATAAAATCCATCTTTTCAATGAGCTAACGTTGACAATTTGAACAAAAAAAAGTTGAACGCCCAGCTTGAATTATTTTTTTTATTTTAACTTTTTCACAATGACCGCACAACTCCCCATTTTTACCATATACAAAGAACTGGTGTTGGAAATAACCTAGCTTACCATCGGGTCTTCGATGATTGTTTAATGTTGAACCACCAGCATTAATCGCTTCGGTTAGAACAATCCTTATGATTTTTACTAACTCTTCAGCTTTTTTAATACCAATATTTTTAGATAAACGTTTTGGGGAAATACGTGACCGAAATAAGCTCTCACTAACATATATGTTACCCAAGCCAGCTACTATTTTTTGGTCTAGAAGAGCACACTTTATAGTAAGATTTCTGCCATTTAACTTTTTCATCAGAACAACTGCGTTAAAATTATTGCTTAATGGTTCTGGTCCAATATTTTTTAATAACTTATGAGATCTAATAAACTCTCTTTTAGCGAGAGTCACAATACCAAACCTTCGGGGATCGTTATAACGAATAGTAACCCCCTTTTGAGTAATAAAGTCAATGTGGTCATGTTTACCTGGTATAGGTATATTTTTTTGAAGGACGCGTATATGCCCAGACATTCCTAAATGAATAATTAAAACAAGGTCTTCCTCCAAATAAATCAATAGATACTTACCTCGCCGAGTTATATTTATTATCCTTTTACCAGACAGTTTTTCGGAAAATTGGTCTGGAAATGGAAAACGTAAGCCTTTCCTCCTGGTTATGACGGATGACAACACCGTGTTTTCCAAGTATGGCGTTAAGGCTCTTTTTACCGTCTCTACTTCAGGAAGCTCGGGCATAGGTTAGAACTATTTTCGTTTTTAAATATAATAATTGTGAGTTAGACTGTACCTTATCATTAAGTAAGCTACGGTCCTTATCATGTCTATAAAAAAAAATAATGAATACCATACGTCCTTTGGCTTCAAAGATGTATCAAGGGACGAAAAAGACGCATTGGTCGCAGAAGTGTTTAATAATGTTGCTCCAAACTATGACCTAATGAATGACCTAATGAGCTTAGGGTTACATCGGTTGTGGAAAAGTAGACTAATCGAAAAACTTCGGCCCACGCCGACACTTAAAGTTCTAGACGTTGGCGGCGGCACCGGTGATTTACCATTCAAGTTTTTAGAGATGGGTGGTAAGGAAATTGTCGTCGCCGATATTAATAAAAAAATGCTTGTGGTTGGTCGAGATCGAGCTTTAAACCGAGCATTAATCAGTGAAATTACTTGGATATGTGCCAATGCCGAGGAACTCCCCATTGATGACGCTTCGTTTGATTGTTATGTAACAGCATTTTGTTTCCGCAATGTTGGTAATTTGGATAAGGCCCTAAAAGAGGCTCATCGTATCTTAAAACCGGGTGGCAAATTCTTATGTTTGGAATTTAGTCACGTTATTATTCCTCAATTGAGAAAACTTTATGATATTTACTCGTTCAATTACCTACCGTTTCTCGGCCAGGTGGTCTCCAAAGATCGCAGTTCCTATCAGTATCTGGTTGAGAGCATTCGCAGGTTTCCCCATCAAGATGAATTTTTGGCCCAGATAGAAGACTCGGGTCTGGTTAAGGCCTCATATGAGAATATTTTAGGTGGTATAACAGCCATTCATTCAGCATGGAAAATATAGAAATTACTTATGGTTAAAGCCTTTAAAAATATTAGACGCCTAATTTTTATTTTTCGAACGCTTGGAAAATATAATGTGTTATCGCTTTTGAAAGAAGCAGGGATATCCAATAACATTCTTAATGTTTTTGTCTTAATCTCAAAGAAGAACTTAAAATACAACCCCGGCAAACGTTTAGCTATGGCTCTTGAAGAACTTGGTCCTACATTTATAAAGTTAGGCCAGGCACTGTCAACTCGGTCAGATATTTGTGGTGAGGAAATTGCCTCAGAGCTCTCTAAACTTCAAGACAAGTTGCCAGCCTTTAGCAAAGAAAACGTTAAAGATATTATCGAGAGTGAGATGGGCAAACCTATCGAAGAATGTTTTACCGAATTTAACTGGGAAGCGGTGGCGGCAGCGTCTATTGCACAGGTTCATTTTGCAATAACCTTAGAAGGTTGCGAAGTTGCTGTAAAAGTATTGCGTCCAAATATAGAAAAAGCTTTTAAAAAAGATATAGACTTATTTTATTGGATTGCTCAACTCATCGAGAATACTCAACAAGACCTGCGTCGGTTAAAGCCTTTTGAGATCATTGAAACCTTTGAAACAACTATCCATCAAGAGATGGACCTTCGATTTGAAGCTGCCGCAGCGGGAGAATTAGCTGAAAACTTCATCGATGATCAAGACTTTGGTGTCCCAGAGGTTGATTGGAGCTTAACGTCTAAACGTATTCTAACACTGAAGCGAGTTGACGGGATCTCTATAGGTGATACTGCTTCAATTAAGCGTGCTGGTTTGGACCCAGACGAAATACTGTCAAAGGCTGCAACCGCATTATTTAAACAGGTTTTTCGCGATGGTTTTTTTCATGCAGATCAGCATCCTGGAAATATTTTTGTTTCGGCAAAAGGTAGAATCATTGCAATTGATTTTGGAATAATGGGCCGTCTGGATATAAAAACTCGATATTATCTTGGACAAATGTTACTATCTTTTCTAAATAGAGACTATACCCGAGTAGCCGAACTTCACTTTGAGGCTGGGTATGTTCCTTCCAATAAATCTGTTCGCTCATTTGCCCAAGCGTGTCGCTCAATCGCAGAGCCAATATTGGGAAAGCCTCAAAACGAAATATCAATCGCGCGACTTCTTGGTTATTTATTCCAAGTATCAAAAGACTTCCAAATGGAAGTACAACCCCAGTTGCTTTTGCTTCAAAAAACCATGCTCACTGCAGAAGGAGTTGGACGTAAACTTAGCCCGAAGGCAAATATTTGGCTACTTGCACAACCATTAATTGAACACTGGGTCGAGAACGATTTAAACAAGGAATCTATTTTCATTCAGTCAACAAAAGAAATTGCAGATAAAATAAAGAGCCTGCCAAAAACCTTGTCTTTACTTGAAAAAAATATAAAAACCTTAAGCAAAGAAGGCTTAAAAATTCACCCGAATAGCCTAAAAGAATTCCAAAGAAAAAACTCGCGCAAGGCTTCATTTGAGAAATTAATATTATGTTTTTTATTATTCTCTCTAGCAAGTTGGAGTTATTTTATTTACGTAATACTCTAGATAATAAACCAAATTATACTAATAATTTATGTAATTTACTTGCTATAACATTAATCCGCGACTAACGTCCATTTTTGCTACTAGAAATTAGCGTCAAAAATTTTATGGTTTGCAAAATGGATAACAAACAAAGAGTCTTACTTATAATCTCCGGTGGTATCGCAGCTTATAAAAGCCTTGATCTCATTCGAGAATTAAACCGCATTGGGATCGGTGTTAGATGCATATTAACAGAAAACGCAAGTAAATTCGTAACCCCACTCTCGCTGACAGCTTTAAGTAAAGATACAGTGTATCAAGACCTATTTTCTATTTCAGACGAAAATACTATGGGACACATTCAATTATCTCGAAACACAGATTTAGTATTGGTAGCTCCTGCAACTGCCAATATAATAGCTAAAATGTCATGTGGGATAGCAGATGACCTTGCCACAACAACATTACTTGCCACCGATAAGCCGGTAATAATTGCCCCTTCTATGAATGTGAGAATGTGGAGTCATGCAAGCACCCAGAATAATATATCGGTCCTTTTAAAAAGAGGCATAAAAATCATTGGTCCGGAAAATGGAGAGATGGCGTGCGGTGAATTTGGGTTAGGTAGAATGTCAAATATAGAGAAGATTGGTGCTACCTTAAATAATTTTTTTAAAACAAAAACTACTAAAGCTACGGGTAAGTTAAAAGGTAGAAAAGTAGTTGTTACAAGCGGGCCAACGCATGAAGCAATCGACCCTATCAGGTATATAACCAATCAATCGTCTGGAAAGCAGGGTTTTGCAATAGCAAGGGCACTTCAAGAACAAGGTGCATCTACGACTTTAATTACTGGTCCAACACAAATACCAGATCCCCCGGGAATTTATGTTAAACATATTACAACGGCTGAAGAAATGTTACAGTCCTGTCTGGATTGCCTACCAGCCGATATCGTAGTTTGTGCTGCAGCGGTTGCAGACTGGCGAATGAAAAATAAATATTCTGAAAAAATTAAAAAGGAAGGTGAAATTTTTTCTCTAGAATTGGTAGAAAATCCAGATATTTTAGCCACGGTAGCTGGAATGAAAAAAAATCGACCAAATCTAGTAATTGGGTTCGCTGCCGAGACCCAGAATTTACTAAAAAATGCATCCATCAAACTTGATAAAAAAGGCTGTGACTGGATTTTGGCAAATAATGTTTCAAAAGAGTCCGAGGTTTTTGGTGGAGACAATAATCAAATAAAATTTATTTCTAAAAATAAAATAGAAGAATGGCCAGTTTTGTCTAAAGAAGCCATAGGGGAAAAATTGGCTACTCGGATTATAGCATTTCTGAAAGATAATAAAAATGGAAAAGATTAACATTTCTATTAAACGCTTAAAGAATTATCAAGATTTACCCTTGCCAGAAATACAAACAAATTTTTCCGCTGGTGTGGACTTGCTTGCAGCAGTTAAAAATACTCTAGCCATTAAACCGGGTGAGCGCAAAATAGTGCCTACTGGCATATCAATTGCCTTACCAGAGGGTTATGAAGCACAAGTGCGCCCTCGCTCTGGCTTAGCCATCAAAAATGGAATAAGCGTGCTGAATACGCCAGGAACAATTGACTCGGACTATAGAGGCGAAATTGGTGTTATTCTTATTAATTTTGGAAGTAATACATTTAAAATTGAGCATGGGATGAGAATCGCTCAAATGGTTGTATCACCAGTAGTTTCAGTTACTTGGGAAGAAACCGACGAGTTATCGAAGACAACCCGTGGTAATAAGGGTTTTGGCTCTACGTGAACAAAATAAAATGCATCAAATTAGATGGAGATCAGTATTAAAATGTTCCGCCTCTCAAAAAAAGTAGTGTTTGCTGTTGAAGCGGTAGTTGATATAGCATATCACGCAGGCAGCCAACCAGTTCAAAGCAGAGATATTACACGACGCCAGGGCATTCCTCGCCGGTATCTCGAACAAGCATTACAGGAATTGGTTAAAGCAAACCTTCTTCATGGTGTAAGGGGGCCCAAGGGAGGTTACAACCTAGCAAGAGAGCGGAGACGTATTTCGCTGGGAAATATTATTGAAATTATAAGTAAAATGGATCAATCACTTAATATGTTTGAGGAGGACGTCGGTTCAAATCTTACAAAGTTAGTAATTAGCCCGCTGCTGTCCGAACACCAAAATGAAATGATGAAAAAGTTGGATCAAATTTCAATCGATGACCTATGCCAAAAAGCTCGTTCCTGTGGGGTAATAAGTGAAGGTCGTAAAAACCTAGATTTTTCAATATAGCAATGAAAAAAAATAATTATGAATAAATCATCGGAATTTAGGGGTCGTATATACGACAGCATAATAGAAACTATCGGTGCTACTCCATTAATTAAATTAAACCGCCTACCGAAGAATCATAATTGTCTTGCTGTTATACTTGGTAAATGTGAGTTTTTTAATCCATTAGCTTCAGTTAAAGATCGTATTGGACATGCCATGATTATTGCGGCTGAGAATGATGGAAAATTAAAAGAAGGCTCAGTCATTATTGAACCAACATCCGGTAATACTGGAATTGCATTAGCATTCATTGCAGCAGCTAAAGGTTATCGACTAATATTAACGATGCCAGAAAGCATGTCTGAAGAACGTCGAAAAATGTTATATTTATTAGGGGCGGAAATAATATTAACTCCAGCTTCTAAAGGAATGAGAGGGGCTATTGAGAAGGCTGAGGAAATTGTGAGTGACACCCCTAATGCATTCATGCCACAGCAATTTAGTAATAACTCGAACCCTGAGATTCATTGTCAAACGACGGCTGAAGAAATTTGGTTAGATACAGGGGGAAACGTTGACGCAATTATTGCAGGCATTGGCACCGGAGGAACTTTTACCGGTATTGGTAGTAAATTAAAGAAAAGAAAACCAAATATTCGTATGATTGCTATAGAACCTGAAGATAGTTCAGTAATATCTGGCGGTATTCCTGGTCCTCATAAGATACAAGGTATTGGTGCAGGATTTATTCCAGATAACCTTGATACTAGTCTTATTGATGAGGTAATACAGATTGGCAATGAAACAGCATTAATAACCGCGCGTCAGGCAGCTAGGTTGGAAGGTTTGCCTGTTGGTATATCGTCAGGCGCCGCAATAGCTGCTGCTCTTGAAGTTGGTTCACGGTCAGAAATGTTAGATAAAAGAATTGTTGTAATTCTTCCTTCTTTTGCCGAAAGGTATTTATCTACTGCGCTGTTTGATGGAATTAATGTCAGGTGATCGAATTATGTCTCTAACGGATCAACAAATTGAGAGGTATGCAAGACACATTCTCCTTCCAGAAATAGGTGGTAGTGGACAAGCAAAGATTCGTAAAGCAAGGGTACTAGTGATCGGGGCCGGAGGTCTCAGCACCCCCATAATACAATATCTTACAGCAGCCGGTATAGGCACAATCGGGTTAATAGATGACGACATAGTTGAACTAAGCAACCTTCAACGTCAGGTCATGCACTCAACCTCACGATTAGGAATGAAAAAGGTATTAAGTGCTAAAATCGCAGCGAGGGAAATTAATCCGGATACAGACATTATTTGCCATTCTGAACGTTTAACGTACAAGAATGCCCGCCAATTAATATCTGAATATGATATTGTTTCTGACGGGTGTGATAATTTTTCAACTAGGTTTTTAGTAATGGATGGCTGCTACCTTGAACGAAAAACCTTAGTCTCAGGAGCCATTATGCGTTTTGACGGGCAACTAAGTGTTTTTAAACCCCATGAGAGAATTGAAGGAGATTGTCCCTGTTATCGCTGCCTATATCCCAAAGCACCACCCCCAAATACAATCCCAACGTGCGCTGAAGCTGGAGTATTGGGATCGCTATGTGGTATAATTGGGTCTTTGCAAGCAACTGAAATCCTAAAGGAAATTACAGGCACAGGAGAAAGTTTGTCTGGATCATTAATTATTTTTAATGCTCTTAGTACTCAGTTTAGGAAAATAAAAATTAGACCTGATCCAAAGTGCTTATTATGCAGTCCATCCGCAACCATTACAGAGCTCGCTCAAGAATGATAAACAATAGTATTACAGCAGTGTTTCCAAAACCCGATTGGGCACTTTGTGGCCATCGACAAAAGTCTTAATATTAATTACTACAGTCTCTCCCATTGCTACTCTGCCCTCCATCGTCGCTGAGCCAAGGTGTGGCAAGATGACGACATTCTCCATATTTTTAAGTTTTGAAGGTATCGTTGGTTCATCTTCAAATACATCAAGGCCTGCGCCCGCGATTAATCCTTCATCGAGTAAATTTACCAGTGCTTTCTGGTCAATAATATTTCCACGAGATGTATTAATAATAAAACAGTGTGGCTGAATAAGCTTAAGGCGTCGTTCAGACAATAAATGATGAGAAGCTGGAGTTGAAGGGCAGGTTAGCACAATTAAATCCATGTGGGCTAGCATCTGATCCAAGCTTTCCCAGTAAGTTGCTTCTAACTGTTCTTCTTTTTTAGATATAACGCGGTTCCTATTATGATAGTGAATTTTCAAACCAAATCCTTTTGCACGATGAGCTACAGCACTACCTATTCTACCTAAACCAACGATACCGAGTCGTTTTCCAGTAATTTTACTCCCAAGTAATTGTGTTGGCGTCCAACCAGTCCATTCATTGTTGCGAACTATTCGTTCTCCTTCACCTAATCGTCTTGCCGTCATGAGAATAAGTGCCATTGTAATATCGGCTGTATCCTCAGTCAGTACACCAGGAGTATTTGTAATTATTATATTTCGGACAGCCGCGGCTTGGAGATCAATGTGATCAACACCAGCCCCAAAGTTGGCAATCATTTTCAGTTGGTTACCAGCTGAATTGATGATTTCAGAATCAATAACATCAGTAACCGTCGGGACCAATATATCCGCTGTTTGCACAGCCATGATTAACTCTTCCCTATCCAATGGGACATCATCTAGATTTAGACGTGAGTCAAAAAGTTCCATCATTCGAGTCTCAACTGGGTCTGGAAGCTTTCGAGTTACAAAAACTTTCGGCCTTATATTTTTTTTGATATTATTTACAGAAACAATAGGTAAATCCCCCAATGTTGTAATTTATTGATAAATCACTTTATTTATAAGTAGACCATAATTATATAAATGCCCACGGTTTTAAAAGCTAGTCTAAATCGTGATATTTAACGGGTCGTTAACCTCGATAGAGTACAAAATTAACTAGGAAATTTTTATAAAAAATAATGAAAAAAATACAAAATAAATATAGTGGCGTTAAAACGTTACCAATCTTGATTCTACTTCTGACTTTTATGGATTTTGATAAAGTAAGTCTTGCAGAGAGTCCATCAGTAAAAAAAAATAGTGCCCTTCCACGATTCGTTTCATTAAAACAAGAAAAAACTTATTTACGGACAGGACCGGGGGTTCAATACCCAATTGATTGGGTCTACCAAATAAAAAAGCTGCCCCTTGAAGTTATATTAGAGTTTGGCACGTGGCGTAAAGTGCGTGATGTTAGGGGTGGTCAAGGCTGGATTCACCAAAGTATGCTGAGCAGCATACGAACCTTTATTATTACGGGAAAAATAAGAACACTCAGAAAATCTGAAAGCACCAAGTCAAATCCTGTCGCTAAATTAGAGGTAAACGTTGTTGGAAAAATTTCTAAGTGCGAACACATCTCAAGTTGGTGCATCGTCTCCGCAGATGGCTATAAAGGATGGTTGCGACGAGTAGACTTTTGGGGAGTTTATTCTCAAGAAGTTATCAAATAGGAGATCGGCAAACTTATTATTTATATTATTTAAAATCCTTTGCCAATGTAACTCGCGACTCTTCTTGTAAGATTGTTGAGTGACTATATTTTGGATGATTTATTTCCAATACAACTCGCGCTCCATTTCTTTTAAAGTCTGCAATCTCTGATTCTGAGAAATTAAAATGTGCAAATTGAACTGAAGAAGCCTTACCTTTAGCACTTGTGCGATCAACATCTTCTTCAGGCACTGCGTTAATTATTTTTTCACCCAAACGCATAGTAATTTTTTCTTCAACTCCCCCGAGTCCTGATAAAAATGCGGTTCGTATATCTGGATTATCGATCTCGAACATTAAAGTTGCAACGAGCTCCGTTCCATTAGGAATGAGTGGATTGTAAGCCCTCAATTCGTCAGGGATTTGTTCTTGCCCACCTTTTTCAATTCGGAGCATCTCCTGAACCTGATACCACATTGTATTATATGATTCAAAATAGAATGTTGCATAAGGACCAACCGCTATTCTGCGTAGTTTTTTTTCTTCAACAATATCTTTTCTAAAGTTATTTCTAATAGCTTCATATCTTTTTGTATCTATTATGTCACTTTCTTCAAGTTTAGTTTTTATAGTCATTATTTAATTCCGTATGCTAAGGCTAAAATCTGAATTGGGTGTTGAACAACTTTATTAAAATTTTCTGGATTATTCTCATTAAGCTTTTCGATTCCTTGTATTATGTGTTCACGCGCGAGAGGGCACTCAGAAACAATATATTTTGCCTTTGACTCTAGAGCCTTGCGCGCAGCTGGACGCCCTATCTTCAGGGCAACCTCAAAATTTTCCTTCATAATTCCCCAAGATCCCCCGTGACCAGAGCATCTCTCGACAACCTCAACCCGAGTTTCTGGTATTAACCTCAACATCTCCGCAGCCTTTGGGCCCATATTCTGCGCCCTAGAGTGGCATGCTAATTGAAGACTAATTGACCCGTCAAGGGCCACCATCTCCTTTGATAATTCGCCATTTTTCGCTAAATGAACTATATATTCAGCAGCATCAAATGTATTTTGGCTTAAGAGCTTAACGTTTTCATCATCTGGCAGAACCAATGGCCACTCAAATTTCAGCATTAGAGCACATGAGGGAATTAAGGCGACAATTTCATAACCTTTTTTAATCCAATTGACCAATTCGGACGCTACATTCTTAGCTGACTCTGCAACACCCTTTAAATCGCCCTGCTCCAATTGAGGCATACCACAACAAGCAGGATAAACGAGTTCAACCTCGACATTATTTTTGGCCAACACAGCCCTCATGGCATCACCAATGCTAGGATTATTATAATTGCCAAAACACGTTGCATACAGCGCAACTTTTCTTTTAGGTTCAGAAGCAGGTTTCAGCGGAGTCCGTTTTGTCAAAGGAGTGTTAGTAAATTTTGGTAATTCTGCATCCCTATGTATCTTTGCAACTTTTTCTATTGTTGTCCGAGTAATTTTGTTCTGACGCCTTGTACTCCAATTAACAAGGCTTGCAAACGGGCTGGCAAGACTGCCGTTTCTATCCGTTTTCGTGATTTGTTTTGCAGTGTAAGCGACTTTTCCCTGATCAAACTCCATTGCCCTGTATCGTAGCATCAAGTGCGGGAAATCCAGATCAAATTCGTGAGGGGGGACGTACGGGCATTTTGTCATAAAACACATGTCGCAGAATGTGCACGCGTCGACTATAGGTTTAAAATCTTTGCTTTCAACCGTATCCAGTTCTTCGCTGTCCGAGTCATCAATCAGATCAAATAATCTTGGGAAACTATCACAGAGATTAAAACAACGTCGGCAACCGTGGCATACATCAAAAACTCGACGCAGTTCGTTGTCAATTTTCTTCGGATCTAAATAGTCTTTTTCTTTCCAGGGGATGTTGTGGCGTGTAGGCGCCTCTAAGCTACCTTCAGACATTAAAGCTACACCTTGTATTTTTATAGATTAAAATGATAAGGGGAGACAAAAGGCCTCCCCCGGATATCAATTACATGCTTTTTAAATTTTATTTCTAATCTAACGAGTCTAATGCTTTTTGAAAACGTCCAGCATGGGATTTTTCAGCTTTTGCAAGAGTTTCAAACCAGTCTGCAATTTCGTCGAAGCCCTCTTCTCTAGCCGTCTTCGCCATACCTGGGTACATATCTGTATACTCGTGGGTTTCTCCCTCAACTGCTGCTGCTAGATTATGCGCTGTTGGCCCTATGGGAAGACCCGTAGCTGGGTCGCCCGACTCTTCGAGATACTCCAAGTGTCCATGCGCGTGACCTGTCTCGCCTTCAGCAGTCGACCTAAAAACAGTAGATACATCATTATAACCCTCTACATCAGCTTTTTGTGCAAAATATAAATATCTACGATTAGCCTGTGATTCACCAGCAAATGCGTCTTTCAAATTTTGTTCTGTATTTGATCCTTTAAGTGCAGGCATGGATTGTTCCTTTCCGTTAAAATAAACTGTTATTGGTATTACGTAATCTAATTACGTTTGGATTTCTCAAACTAAGAGTAACTTAAGCTATTTTAATTTATTTAGTCAACAATTTTTTTAATGATTCTAAAAAAATATATAAACTATTGTTATTAAGTATTTTTATTCTTTACACGAACAATTACGTCTATTCTCTCCAACTTCTCGCAACTATTTATACTTGGCAGACCCTTCAATTGTACATCTTCTAAATTAATATCTGTTAATTCATTATTATCTTCATTAAAGATATGGTGATGTTCTGTAATATTCGTATCAAAATAACTGCAACCTGAATTTACAATTATTTCCTGCAACAAACCAGCGGATTTAAGAGTATTTAGGGCATTATAAACAGTAGCCAGAGATATCTTTTGTCCAGATAAAGAGGCCTCTGTATGAAGACCTTCTGCAGTAACATGGCGATTCTTCCCATCAAAGAGCAGCCTTGATAAAGCCAATCTCTGTCTAGTGGGCCTCAGGCCTGCTCCAGTTAAAGTTCTAATCACATTGCTGTATGGACGGATTTTTTCCAAACCATAACTCCTTAAATAATTAGCATAACAAAGACAAAGCGTTTTTCAATTAGAGCATTTCCTAAATAACATATTAGTTCAAATATTTTAAAGATACGGCATACCAATTATATTGTAACCAGAATCTACGTGGTGTATTTCGCCGGTAACACCGCTACTTGACTCACCAAGCAAATATAAAGCCGTATTACCAATTTGGTCAAGAGTTACAGATTTTCTGAGTGGCGAATTTGCTTCACTTATATTGTAAATTTTACGAGCACTTCCAATCGCACTTCCAGCAAGAGTTCTCATCGGACCAGCTGATAAACCATTTACCCGTATATTATCTGGGCCAAGATCTGTAGCCAAGTATCTAACACTCGATTCAAGGGCTGCTTTAGCCACGCCCATGACATTGTAATTCGGCAAGACCCGTTCCGCACCATAATACGTAAGTGTAATCATGCTTCCACCACTATCAACCATCAATGGGTGAGCAGCTTTCGCAACTGTAGTAAATGAAAAACACGAAATATCCATCGTTCTAGAAAAATTTTTGGCAGTTGTGTCGACATATCGCCCAGATAACTCGTCTTTATCCGAGTAAGCCAAGGAATGAACCAAAAAATCTATTGAACCCCAATGTTGCTTTAAGCTTGAAAAGACAGCGTTAATGCTACCTTTTTCTTCAACATCACATGGCAACACAATAGTAGAATTTACTTCCTCTGCCAGTGGTCTCAATCGTTTTGCAAAAGCTTCACCTTGAAATGTGAAGGCCAGTTCTGCACCAGACTGCGCCAAAACCCTCGCAATGCCCCAAGCAATGGATCGCTCGTTTGCGACACCCATAATAAGACCACGCTTACCACTCATTAATTGATTAGATTGCAACATTATAAGTTATTCTAACGCTGGTTTGGCAAAAACCAAACAAGCATTTGTACCCCCAAACCCAAAACTATTTGACATAGCACAATTAATTTCAACGTTATCCATTAAATCACGAACAATGGGCATCTCACCAACCTCAGGCTCTAATTCTTCAATATTAGCGGATGCACAAATAAAGTTATTTTCCATCATGAGCAATGAATAGATTGCCTCCTGAACTCCAGTAGCTCCGAGGGAATGGCCCGTAAGAGACTTGGTTGAATTAAAATGAGGAATATTCTTGTAGTCCTTAAAGGTTTCTCTCAAAGCTCCCAACTCTTTAACATCTCCCACAGGCGTGGACGTGCCGTGAGTATTTATGTAATCAACTGGACATTTTAGATTTGCCATCGCCTGTTGCATGCAGCGTATTGCACCCTCGCCAGAAGGTTGAACCATATCATAGCCGTCAGAGGTCGCGCCATAACCAACCACCTCTGCATAAATCTTTGCACCGCGAGCTATAGCATGATTATATTCTTCAACAACCACGACACCTCCGCCGGCACCGATTACGAATCCATCTCGCTTTGCATCAAAAGCACGAGAAGCAACAGTGGGATTATCATTATACCCTGAAGAAAGTGCTGGCATGGCATCAAACATTACAGACATACCCCAACCCAACTCTTCGCCACCACCTGCAAATACAATATCTTGCTTATCCCACTGTATCATCTCCGCAGCATTACCAATACAATGGGCCGATGTTGAACACGCCGAAGTAATTGAATAATTAACCCCTTTAATTTTAAAGGGCGTAGCTAACGTCGCCGAATTTGTAGAGGACATCGTTCTAGGCACCATAAAAGGACTTACTTTCCTCGGACCCCTGTTACGGGCAGTATCAGATGTTTCAATAAGATTAATTACCGATGGACCACCGGACCCCATAATTAATCCCGTACGTTCATTTGAAACAGAAGTCTCATTAAGTCCGGAATCCTCTATCGCCTGTTGCATCGCAATATAGTTATAGGCCGCCCCCTCTCCCATGAAGCGCCGGTCTCTACGATCAATATAATTAGCAATTTCAATCTCTGGCTTACCC
This sequence comes from Rhodospirillales bacterium, assembly GCA_016777585.1. Lineage (GTDB taxonomy): Bacteria > Pseudomonadota > Alphaproteobacteria > Rhodospirillales > UBA2165 > TMED23. The sequence goes on from JADHRD010000002.1 coordinate 54,370, forward strand.
CAAACCTGACTTCTAAAACCCATCTCCGCAAATTCATCAGAAAAGGTTATTCCAGACGAACCAGTGCGAAGAGATTTAACCACATCATGTTTATTATTACCTATGCATGACACAATACCTAATCCAGTAATTACAGCTTTTCTCACATTACCCTCATTACATATTTACATTAATCTTACTATACATCTGCTGGAATGGTGCCAACGCGCAAACCCTTGGTTTCATAACAAAGTTTGCCATCTACTTCCATAACACCATCTGCAAAAGCAATCGCAACCTGTCTATTAACTATTCGTTTAATATCCACCCGATATGTTACGAGTTTGGCCGCCGGAGTAACCATGCCTGTGAATTTAACATCACCTACACCAAACGCCCTGCCACGACCCTTTGCACCGCTCCAACCCAGATAAAAACCTGCCAGTTGCCATAAAGCATCAAGGCCAAGACAGCCTGGCATTACGGGGTCCCCTTCAAAGTGACAAGAAAAGAACCATAACTCTGGTTTAATATCGAATTCCGCCAAAACTTGGCCTTTATTGTAGGAACCACCTTTCTCAGAGATTGATGTAATACGATCAAACATTAGCATGGGCGGCTTAGGCAACTGGGCGTTACCAGAACCAAAAAGTTGCCCCCCCGCACACGCAATTATTTCTTCATAAGAATAGCTGTCCTTTGGCTTAAACATTTGATCTGTAGTCATATTTATCATTACCAAGTGTGTATATTCAGTTGTACGAATTTTACCCTTAACTAGATATATATGTATTAAAAAGTCAAAAAACGAACAATTAACAAAAATAATTTTACAAAATACAACTACTATTGATATTTGGCATATTTCATAGTCATTAACTACTAATATCTTCGCCCGTCTCTTGGTCTACGCTTTTCATAGAAAGTTTTACTTTTCCTCTGTCATCTATTCCAACCAACTTAACTTTGACCTTATCACCAACATTAATAATATCAGTTGTTTTTTCTACTCTTTCCGGACGCAATTCACTTATGTGGACCAAGCCATCGCGAGCACCCATAAAGTTTACAAAAGCTCCAAAGTCAACTGTCTTTACTACAGTACCCGAATAAATAACCCCTACTTCAGGCTCTGCTGCAATATCATTAATCATCGCTACAGCGGCATCTGATGCCTTTTCATCTACAGCAGCAACCTTAACAGTTCCATCATCATCAATATCAATCTTTGCACCGGTGGTTTCACAAATCTCTCTGATCATTTTTCCTCCAGGCCCAATAATTTCACGAATTTTATCAACAGGAACTTTGATCACCGTGATACGCGGTGCATTATCACTAACGCCATCACGAGCAGAAGTTAAGGCTTTCGACATTTCTTCTAATATGTGCAGCCTACCCTCACGCGCTTGATCAACTGCATCTCTCATTATTTCTTCAGTGATCGAGGTAATTTTAATATCCATCTGAAGTGCCGTTATGCCAATCTCCGTCCCCGCAACCTTGAAATCCATATCTCCCAAATGATCTTCATCACCCAGAATATCTGACAAAATAACAACCCCCTCCTCTTCTTTGATCAAACCCATCGCGATACCTGCTACGGGTCTAATTAATGGTACACCGGCATCCATCATAGATAAGGAAGTCCCACAAACGGTCGCCATTGACGATGATCCATTGGACTCAGTAATTTCTGACACTATCCTAATCGTATATGGGAAGGATTCTTTTTCTGGCATGACTGGGCGAATTGCTCGCCAAGCTAGTTTTCCATGGCCAATTTCTCGGCGACCCGGGCCAGCCATGCGACCAGCTTCTCCGACAGAGTAAGGCGGGAAGTTGTAATGTAACATAAAATGCTCACGATAATCACCATCTAACCCATCAATGATTTGCTCATCCTGTCCAGTACCGAGAGTAGCAACAACCATTGCCTGTGTCTCTCCACGGGTAAATAGTGAGCTACCGTGTGCCCGCGGAAGGATGCCAACCTCGGATACAATTGGCCGCACCGTTTTGGTATCACGGCCATCAATTCTCTGACCTGTCTTGATAAGACCTTTTCTTACAATATCCTTCTCTATCTCCTTAAAAACACTGCCAACAATCATATCTGTAGCATCTTCATTCTCAATAAAATTTTCCATGACTGTTGCTTTAATACTAGATATTTTATCCTGCCGCGCCGACTTTTCTGAAATAGAATAAGCCTCTCGCAACCCATCTTCCGATAATTCTTGTACCGCTGATTTTATTTGGCTAACAATCTTGGGTGTTTCTGGAACATCCCTGGGGTCCTTAGCACAAGCTTGCGCTAAATCAACTATCGAATTAATAATCTCTTGATTAGCTTTGTGCCCGAACATCACGGCCCCAAGCATTATTTCTTCCGAAAGTTCATTTGCTTCGGACTCTACCATGAGAACGCCCTCGTTAGTACCCGCAACAACCAAATTAAGCTGGGAATCCTGCATAGTTTCTAAAACAGGGTTTAAAATGTATTCTCCATCTATGTATCCCACTCGTGAAGCACCTATCGGACCCATAAAAGGTATACCAGAAATTGTTAAAGCGGCTGAAGTTCCTATCATCGCAACAATGTCTGGATCGTTCTCTAGATCGTGTGCTAGAACCGTACATATTAGTTGCGTCTCACATTTATAGTTTGGATGGAACAAAGGTCGCACTGGCCTATCAATAAGACGAGACGTAAGCGTTTCCTTTTCAGTTGGACGCGCTTCGCGTTTAAAAAACCCACCCGGTATTTTGCCAGCAGCAAATGTTTTTTCTTGATAATTAACCGTTAGAGGGAAAAAGTCTAAATCAGTCCTAGGTTTCTTTGCACCGACAGCTGTGCATAAGACCTTTGTCTCGCCATAAGTAATCATAACTGCGCCATCAGCCTGTCTTGCAATTTTACCTGTTTCAAACGTAAGTTTGCGACCACCTAAATCCATCTCTTTTTTGAATTCAGAAAACATTATACTATCCTTCCTACCAACAATTATATTTGCGCCTTTGACACGGCACTGTTAATTCTTATCGTTATATTTAGCTCACTTAATTTATACTCTATACTCATTCAACCTTAATGTGTAGCTTCACCGGAGCTAACTCTTTTGCTCATCAAATTTAACTGGGAAGCCTAATTTGAGACTTTAAGCGAGTGAGTTGTAAAAAACTCCGGGACCAAACAATAAGTTATCTACGTAAACCCAATCTTTTTATCAACTCATCGTAGCGGTCAGATTTCTTTGATTTTAAATAATCTAAAAGACGGCGTCGCTGTCCAACCATCATTAAAAGTCCACGCCGGGAGTGATGATCTTTTTTATGAGTTTTTAGGTGGTCAGTCAGATTAGTAATCCTTTCCGTAAGGATTGCTATTTGGACCTCTGGGGAACCAGTATCCCCATCTTTAGTAGCATATTCATTAATTACATCCTGTTTGCGTTCCGTAGTGATCGACATCGGTTTCTCCAATCATTTTAAAGGTTTAACACACGATATGGCGTAACTCTTCCTGATTCTATCTTCGCTAATGAAATAATTTTACCCTGACATATTGTATAAAAAGGTGTTGCCACCCCAATTTTCAAAGCTTGTTTACTTTTAGCTAGTTGGATCAATGGAATAGCTATACCATTCTTAACTATTTTTGCTTCCTCTTCAGTCAATACAAGGGCCGGGATGTCGTCCAGCACTGTTTCAACCGGCAGCAGTTTACTTGCTACGGCCTCCTTATGCCCTAAAATTTTCAATTGATCCAGCGAAATTGCATCTTTTTCTAAAAAATTACCAACTTGTGTTCTTCTTAAATTTGAAACACACCCGACCGTTCCTAACGCTCGAGCTAAATCGCGCGCAAGCGACCTTACATACACTCCTTTACCGCAACACAGTTGGAAGCAAGCTTCTTCCGTACTCAAAATATTCATCAATGTTAGGTCTTCTATGAAAACAGGCCGAGGTTTTAAAATAACATCGTTCCCAGCACGCGCCAATTTATAGGCTCTTTGACCACTTATTTTAACAGCTGAGTAGGCCGGAGGCACCTGATTTACCTCTCCGATAAATCGTTTAAGAATGTTCTGAATAGCAGACACACCTGGTCTCTTGTCACTCGTGCCTATAATATTCCCTTCTAGGTCATCAGTATCTCTGGCTTCACCCCATCTAATAGTAAATTTATATTTTTTTGTTTTGTTTACGGCATAAGAGAGCGTTTTTGTTGCCTCTCCAAAAGCCAATGGCAGCACTCCCGAAGCCATCGGATCAAGTGTACCTCCGTGGCCCACTTTAGCGGCATTTAAATAATTTTTTGCATAATACACGGCCTTAGCAGAACTCATATTTAAGGGTTTATCAATAACTAGCCATCCATGAACCGGATCACCTTTTCTTTTCCTAGCCATATACTGTTCTATCCCTCTTTAAATGGTTCTAGTATCGTCAAAAATTATATATCCCCCTCTTTATCTATTGATTCCAATAAGTTATCAATATGCATTGCATAATCAAACGATGTGTCATGTTCAAATTTCAAATTAGGAACTCTTCGTAAGTGCGCACGTTTTGCTAACTGATGCCGGATAAATGGCGCCGCGCTCTGAGCAGCCTCAATTAACACTTTTTGTTCCCCACCACCTAAACGCGTTATAAATATTGAAGCGTTGCTCAAATCTGGCGAGACCCGGACCTCTGAAACAGTAATAGTTACATTTACCAGGTCTGGATGATTCAATTCTCCACGATCAAAAATTTGTGCTAACAAATGCCTCAACTCTTCGCCAACCCGAAGTTGCCGCTGACTGGGAACATGCTTAGACATGCGTTTAGACTTTTTTCCCATGCATCACCCGCTCTAAATAATTTATATTTCTGGGGTCTCTTCCTTCACGTCAAAACACTCTATCACATCGCCAATCTTCAAATCTGTATAATTTTCGAAAGACATGCCACACTCCATTGATTCCCTAACCTCACCAACGTCATCTTTAAACCGTTTTAGCGTGGACAAATTACCTTCATGTATTACAACATCATCACGTAGCAATCGAACACCAGCTCCGCGCTTGACATCACCATTAGTTACAAAACAGCCTGCTACTTTTCCAATTTTTGATACATTAAATACTTCTCTCACTTCAGCATTCCCTAAATGCGTTTCACGAACTATGGGCGCCATTAGACCAACCAGCAATTTCTTTATGTCATCAACAACATCATAGATTATTGAATAATATCTGATATCGACGCCCTCTTTTCTAGCTGTATCACGAGCTTGATGATTAGCTCTTACATTAAACCCAAAAATTACAGCGTTTGAAGCTTCCGCTAGCGATACGTCTGATTCGTTAATTCCACCAATACCCTGGTGTAAAACCTGAATCTTGACTTCTTCTTGAGGGAGTTTCGAGAACATGCCAACGATTGCTTCAGCAGAACCTTGAACGTCCGCTTTAATTACAATGGGTAAATCCTTCACATCTCCGGCTTTTATCGACTCAAACATTTCTTCTAAAGTGCCACGTTGACCTGCAGTTGACTTAGCAGACCGGTTCTTTTCTCCCCTGAACGCAGCAACTTCCCGAGCACGCGCTTCACTCTCGACCACAAAGAACTCTTCACCCGCATTGGGAGCACCCGAGAAACCAACAACTTCCACAGGGATAGCTGGGCCAGCCTCTGTAATATTTTCACCTTTATCATTTACAAGCGCTCTTACCCTACCAGATTCCGAACCTGCAACAAAAATATTTCCCCTGCTTAAAGTACCTTTTTGAACCAACACGGTTGCAACAACACCCCTGCCCTGCTCCACTCGAGATTCTATAACCACACCTTCCGCTGGTCGGTTTGGGTTTGCCTTAAGATCTAGTATTTCAGATTGAAGTAATATAGTTTCTTCCAGTTTTTCAATATTAGTTCCTGCAGTAGCAGAAACCTCAACGTCAAGAATTTCGCCGCCCATGGCCTCTAAAACCAAATCATGCTCCAATAATTGGGTCCTGACTTTATTTGGGTTAGCGCCTGGTTTGTCAATTTTATTAATTGCTACAATAATAGGAACATCAGCAGATTTTGCATGATTAATTGCCTCGACTGTCTGTGGCATAATACCGTCGTCTGCAGCAACCACTAACACAACAATATCTGTGACCTTGGCACCTCTAGCTCTCATAGCTGTAAACGCTTCATGTCCAGGTGTGTCAATAAATGTTATTTTCTCGCCATTATCGGCCTCACTTTGATAAGCGCCAATATGCTGCGTAATGCCACCAGCCTCGCCATCAACCACACTAGCCTTTCTCATTGCATCAAGCAAAGAAGTTTTACCGTGATCCACATGGCCCATAACTGTTACGACGGGGGAACGAGGAACCATATCTTCGTCTTTATCTAGGTTATCGCCCAAGCCAATTTCAATATCAGAATCACTTACTCTTTTCGCTGTATGGCCAAACTCCTCAACAAGTAATTCTGCTGTATCAGCATCAATCACGTCAGCCATTTTCACCATAACACCCATTTTCATTAGAGCTTTTACAACCTCAACACCCCTTGCAGCCATTCGGTTAGAGAGCTCTTGAACAGAAATCGTTTCTGGAATAACAACCTCTCTGACAATCTTGATGTGCTCAATGGGCCCCTCTTGTCGTTTCTGCCGCTCACGTTGGCGCTTTAAAGAAGCTAGTGAGCGCTGACGTTCAGAGTCATCTAAGGCCTCAGCAATAGTCAGTTTTCCTTGTCTACGCCTCTCCCCTTGCCTTGGCATTGAAAGTTGTTTTTTTGGAGACACGCCTTTCTTCTTTGGGCTTTCATCATCGTCTTTCAAAATCAGTTTATCTAAATTGGACTTTGCAGCCGAAGCCTCAGCAGCCTCTAAATCTAGTGCAGATTGTCTAATTTTTTCCGCTTCAATCTCTGCCTCATCTAATTTAACCTGATCTTCATCGATTTTTCCAGATTCTATGTTTTTAACTGGTTCGGGTTCTGGCTCATCTTTTCTTGCCTGTTCAGTCTCTTGGGCAACTTGAAGCGCAAGGGCTCTCGCTGTTCGCTCTTTATCAGTGAGATTTTGCTGAGATGCAGGCTTTGCTATTTGGTTTTCTTGAAGCATAACCGCCTCAACTGGCTTAATATCTGTTTCAAGCTCGCTTTCTACATGGCTAGCGACAATCTCTTTCATTCGGCCCGATGAACTCGCCTCAAATGTTCTTTTCTTCTTTACTTCAACTGCAACCACCTTTGAACGGCCATGTGAAAAACTTTGTCTTACTTGACCACCTACAATAGTTTTTTGAAGTTCAAGTTTACCTGGCCGAGATAAAGTCAGCTTTTTCTTCGGTTTCTTGTCTTTGGCATCAGTATTATCGTTCATATCCAACCAACTACTCGTTTAAATGTCATTAAAAATATTTAGTACATATATTCGTTTAAAGTCTATCTGCTAATGTAAGAACGCTCATTTTCTTCCTTAAAAAAACCTGATAATCTCTTGATCTCAAGTAAAAGGTTCGTAGTGAATGAACCAGAACTAATAACAGCGTATACAATTTTATCTCTATCAAAAATTCTACCTAACTCCGAGCTACTAAAACAAAACACAAACTTTGCATCCGGGGGGATATTTGTCTTCTCTTTAGAGCGAGACCTCCTACTATCGCTAGCCACAATGATTATACCAGCGTCTTTAGAAGACAAAAATAACCCTACCTTAGCATAGCCACCCACCATCTGTCCTGCTCGCCTCGCCATTCCCATTAACTCGTGGCACCGTTTTCTCAATAAGCCCTCAATCAAGTCAGCCATATCAATAGGAACACTTACTTTATCTTTTAACACATTTGTAAAAATGCCCTTATCACAAGCGGCAGTTACAATATCTTTTTTTGCCTTCAACCATAAACCACGACCAGGGAGACGTCCAGCAACGTCTGGCACAACAAACTTGTTTGGCCCTACCACGAACCTTATTAAGTCTGATTTATAACATAGTTCTTTCGTCAGAATACATTTTCTCATGTTTTTATCACTGCGTGCGCTTTTTAACAGAACAACCTCTCTACCAAACACGTATAAACAATAACCGCTTATATTTTTTTGTCTAATTTCTTAAATATTACTAATTCTCTTTTTTATCACCTTCTGTTTCTTCGTCCTCAAACCAATGCGCTCGAGCCAACATTATGATTTTATCAGCAACATCTTCCGACAAATTACTTTTACCGATAATATCAATTAACTCGTCGTTCGCTAAATCAGCTAAATCATCTAAGGTTTTAATCTCATTTTCGCCAAGAGCCACAAGCATCTCGCCATTTAAACCATCAATTTCAGCTATCTCATCACTTACACCAGCTTTCTTACGAATGTCTGACAACTCTGTTTCTCGTTGTTCGAGATGCTGGCGAGCCCTATCCCTCAACTCCGCTGCCACATCTTCATCAAACCCTTCGATCGCTGATAATTCCTCTATGGGAACAAACGCAGCCTCCTCAATTGTTGAAAAGCCTTCAGTTACGAGTAGTTGGGCTATAACTTCGTCAACATCTAAGCCATCGATAAACAATTGTGATCGCGACTTAAACTCTTCACCCCTGCGATCAGACTCCTCAGCCTCGGTTAAAATATCTATATCCCAATTTGTCAGTTGCGAAGCCAATCGAACATTTTGACCACGGCGACCTATCGCAAGACTCAATTGCTCATCGGGGACAACAACCTCAATTCTATTTTGTTCCTCATCAAGAACAACTTTGGTAACTTCTGCAGGCGCTAACGCATTCACAATAAAGGTGGCAGGTTCGTCTGACCATGAAATAATATCAATTTTTTCACCCTGCAACTCAGCAACAACTGATTGCACACGAGAACCTCGCATCCCAACACACGCCCCAACAGGGTCAATCGTAGTATCATTTGAAATAACAGCGATTTTAGCACGACTACCTGAATCTCTTGATACGGAACGAATTTCAATAACACCATCATAAATTTCCGGAACTTCCTGAGTAAAAAGTTTTGCCATAAACTGTGGGTGACTCCTCGAGAGAAAAATTTGTGGCCCCCTTAATTCTTCTCTAACGTCAAAAATATAAGATCTCACTCTATCTCCATTATTGAAGTGTTCACGAGGAATACACTCGTCCCGACGAATTATACCCTCTGCTCGACCACCCAAATCGACTATAACATTACCGAACTCTACTCTTTTAACGACACCATTTACAATTTCACCAATACGGTCTTTAAATTCAGCAAATTGTCGTTTGCGCTCGGCCTCTCGAACCTTTTGCACTATAACTTGTTTAGCCGTCTGCGCAGCAATTCTTCCAAAATCAATGGGAGGAAGCGTATCAATAAGAAATTCACCAACCTTTGCATCAACTCTCTTTGCTTGCGCCTTGATAAAAGAGATTTCTGTGATCTCATTTTCTACTTCTTCAACAATTTCAATATATCTTGCCAACTTTATCTCACCTGATTTACGATCGATTTCAGCACGAATATCATGTTCTTGACCATATTTAGAACGCCCAGCTTTCTGGATCGCCTGCTCCATGGCTTCAAGCACCACTTCCCTTTCTATACTCTTCTCCCGAGCTACAGTATCTGCAACCAACAACAATTCTGGGTGCGCATTTATAACACTTGTTTCTATATTATCGCTCATAACTCTCAGACCTATTTCATTTAAATTTTGATTTATACATCAAGTAATTCTTGAGTAAGTATTAATTTTGCCCGAAAAATATCGTCATAAGGTAGCTTATATGCAACATTCTCGACTAAAATTTTTACCATGTTGTTCTCCAAACCCATCAGTTTGCCTTTAAATCTTTTTCGACCATCAACCATGGTGCTCATCTCAATTCGAACATCAAATCCTGAATAATTATCGAAGTCCGCGGCACTGATTAACGGACGATCTATTCCAGGAGAACTCACTTCTAAAAAATATTCATCAACTATTGGACAGTCAATATCTAAAACAGGACTGACTGTTCTCGAGACAATTTCACAATCTTCAACTGTAATCTCACTTTGATCATTTCTATCTATCATAATTTGAAGGGTTAAGTTATTTTCTCGTAAAACCTTCACCCTCATAAGTCTATAACCTAAGTTTTGAACCTCAGGCAGTAAAATGTTCTCTATTATTTTTTCTTCAGTCTTCATATTATTTTAATTTCACAATAAAAAAGTGGGCCATTTAGCCCACCACAAACAATCCTAACTACTTGTCTATTTTTATTTTGACTTTAAATTAACTAAATACAAGCTTTTTATCAAAAACTAAATATAATTCTTTTTT
>JADHRD010000060.1 GCA_016777585.1 Rhodospirillales bacterium
AACATAGGTTTTGGTGCCATTACAATCGGTGGTTCTGTCTTAAATGAAGATGCTGTTGACTCAGGCCAAAGTATACTTGCTACCAACCCTGACGTTGAAGCAATGGACGTCGGTATATCTTATCAAATGAGTCCATCAACATCAGCATCTCTTACTTTTATGAACGCTAAGAAAGATAATGCATCTGGCACCGCTGGTGAAGACTCCGTTACAAAACTAGGTCTTGGATTGGAACACAACTTGGGTTCTGGAATCGACTTTGTTGCAACTATTGCTCAAGTTGAATGGGAAGACGAAACAACCGATGATGCTAACAATAATGATGGGTGGTTAGCTGTCGCTGGTATAAACGTCGGATTTTAACGCAATTTAACTCCTGTTAAAATCAAAAGAAAGGGAGGGGTGCATTGACGCCCCTCTTTTTTTACACTGGGGCTTATAAAATATTATATTTATTTAGAATACATTTCAAAAAACTGACCGAGTTCAATATAATCATTAAAAATATATTTGGCGCCGGCATTTTTTAGAGCATCTTTTTTATGGTATCCCCAACTAACTCCAATACCGGTAACTTGAGCATTTTCAGCCATTTCCATATCATATGTGGTATCTCCAATCATAAATACATTAGAAACATCGACACCAGTATCTCGTATTGAATTATAAATCATTTCTGGATTTGGCTTACCCGCCGCACTATCCGAAGTTTGCTTCGTAATAAATAAATCATCAATATTCTCATTCCTCAATACGAAGTCGAGACCTGAGCGCGACTTCCCAGTAGCAATCCCTAATAAAAAATTTGTATTGGCCAAATTAATAATAACTTTTTTAGCATTGGGATATAAGGGATCTTGAAAATTATTATTAAGCCGGTTAACTTGCGACAATTCACGATAAGTTTTGCAAAGTAAATTTAAATCAACATTATGATCACTGGGTAAAAGTTTATCTAAAGCGTTACTAAGCTCAAGACCAATACCATCTCTAATTTTTTCATGACTTGGCAGTTTACAGTTATGAGCTTTAAATGTTTGCTTTACTATTTGAATAATTGTTGACTGCGAGTCCACAATAGTACCATCACAGTCAAAAATAATTAGAGATAACTTATTCTCCATGGTCACTATACCACTGTTCATAAAAATCCTCAAAAGGATCAACTACTTTTTTACTATCAAATCCAAAATACTTCCAGGCTTTATTCATATGTGGCGAGAGATCTGACACGACTTGAAAAAAACCTCCTGATGGATGTGGAAACTTTATTGCCTTTGCATGTAGATGAAGTTTTTTGTCAACACCTTCCGCACCTTTCAGAAACGCCTCAGCGCCACCGTATTTGCCATCACCCAAAATTGGTGTTTCTATTTCAGAACAGTGAACTCTTAACTGATGTGTTCTTCCTGTTTCAGGCATCATTGCGAGCCAAGAAACCTTGTCTGATGCGTTATCAACCGTTCTATAATAAGTGACTGCTCTTTTTCCTTTTGAACTGACAGTCATCTTATCTCCAAATTTACCAGGTTCCTTATTTAAGGCTAAATCTACTTTTCCATTCTTTATTTGTGGACTGCCAACTACAACCGCCCAGTAGATTTTATGAACTTCATTACGTTTAAAAGCTTTAGTAAGTTGAGAGGCTACTTTTGAAGTTCTAGCGAGCAATAAAACACCAGATGTATCTTTATCTAACCTATGAACTAATTTGGGGCGTTCTTTCAAGTCATATTGCAAACTACTGAGCATTGCATCAACGTGCTTAGAAGTACGCGAACCGCCTTGTACAGCCAAACCAGCTGGTTTATTAATAGCTATGATAGAATCATCCTTAAAAATTACAGAGCTTCTTAATAAATCAATGTCATTATCTTTTATTGTATTATAATTAACTTTACTCACCTTAGGTGCTGGATTATCACTAACTTTTGGCACCTTAATCTCTTGGCCATTTTGAATTCGGGTATTTGATTTAGCACGTTGACCATCGACCTTTATATGGCCTTTACGTAATAACTTTTGTAAATATCCATGACTAATATCTGGGAAATGTCGCTTAAACCAACGGTCAAGACGAATTCCATCCTCTTCAATATCGACAGTACGAGTCAAAATTTCAGTTAAATTTTTTTCAGTAATCATACAAAACACCTTGGTGTTAGAGTTCCCAGATATAGGAATAAGAATGATAAAAATAAAGAACTAATAATATAAATTACAGCGATAAAGAAATTACCTTTAATTATTAAAGTTACAACTTCTAGAGAGAAAGCTGAAAAGGTCGTAAATGAGCTTAAAATACCAGTGACTAAAAATAATCTAATTCCACCATTGGCTGCCCCAGAGGTTTGAATAACCTCTAATAATAACCCTAAAAGGAATGACCCAGAAACATTAATAATAATAGTTGCAAAAGGGAAATGAGAGTGAAAAAAAAGATTGCAGATGTAGGAAAGTCCATATCTGCTCACAGCGCCTATCGCTCCTCCAAAGGCGACGGATAAAGTCATTAACATGTAAAAACACTATTCTTCAAAGAAAATTTCAATAATTACTCCTAGATTTTTATTTACTAAAATCGTAATAATATTTTTCTAACGACTTACCATTACAGAGAAGACCTTTCCTTGCCTTCGTATAATGATATTCCATTTATCAAAATTTGATAAAAAGCTCCCTTTCAATTGTTCAACATTTTTTATATCCATGCCATTAACTTTTAGAATAATATCACCGACTTGGATTCCAAATCTAAATGCAGGACTACTTCCATTTATATCGATAATTACAACACCTCGTGAGAGTAAATTCATTCTAATTTCATCTGCGAGGGCTGGCGATAAATTTGCAACACTTGCACCTTGTAATGGACTGTCACCTGACAAAAAAGTTAGATCTGGCTCGGGATTATTTGGCGGGGCTTCTATATTCACAGTTAATTCGATCATAGATCCTTTTCTAATTAGCTTTAGTTTTGATCTAGAACCCACAGGCTGGGTAGCGATTCGAAACCGTAATGTGGCGGAATCGTTTATTTGTCGTTTATTGATCCCAATTATAACATCTCCGACTACAATACCTGCTCTATCAGCTGGGCCATTTGGAAAAACCTCATTAATTAAAACTCCGACTGGACGTTGCATTCCAAGAGAACCTGCTATATTCGAATCGACACGCTGTCCAGCGACACCGATCCAAGGCCGAATAACTTTACCTTTTTTGGTGAGCCCTGACAAAACAACTTGAACCATATTGGTAGGAATAGCAAAACCAATTCCAACTGATCCACCACCTTTGGAATATATTGCAGAGTTAATTCCTACTAAACCTCCGTCCATTGATACCAACGCGCCGCCTGAATTCCCAGGATTAATAGCAGCATCAGTTTGAATAAAAAAACTTAGGTCACTTATTCCTACCTTAGTTCTCGCCAACGCAGAAACGATACCGCTCGTCACTGTCTGCCCAACACCAAATGGGTTGCCAATCGCCAAAACAATATCCCCAACCTCTAAGTCGTCAGAGTCCTTAAAATCAATAAACGGCAGCCTCTCAAGATCCGAATCAATTTTAAGAATTGCAAGGTCTGTCCTTTTGTCACTTCCAATAATTTTAGCATCAAATTCTCTGCGATCCGACAAAACAACTGTAATTTCATCTGCCCCAGCAATAACATGATGATTTGTAACAATTGTTCCATTTGAATTCACAATGACCCCAGAACCAAGCGAATTCTGTATTTTCTTTTTTGGACCTTCTTGAGGTCCAAATTGAGGACCAAAGAATCGTTTAAAAAAGGGATCGTTAAATAATGGAGAAATTTTTCTACGAGCCACTGTTTTTCGGGTAAAAATATTGACTACTGCTGGTGCAACCCTCTTAACAAGGGGAGCAAAAGATAGATTTAGATGTTCAGATGAAAGAGGGACTTTTTTATCAGCGTGCGCTGGATGTACGGATACAACAAAAATAATTAAGTGAACAGCAAAAAATTTTCTAGCAATAAAGTAGAGCACAATGCTTTAATCCCAGTTTTCATGGAAGACAATAAACCAATAAATATCCAAACAAATTTAATAAGTATAATTTATTAAAAGTCTCAAATTGAGCCTGTTATATAATATTTATTCACCCGACATTGAGATCCACTCGTACCTAGGGAATAAAATTTTACTAAGCAGGCATACTTTCAGGGATAGCCTCATCAGAAACATTCTGAGCATTACGAGCTTTGTCATCAGCACCTTTAGCATCTACGTCCCGATCTACAAGCTCAATGACCGCCATAGGTGCTGCGTCACCATAACGAAAACCAGAAGAAAGCACCCTACTATACCCTCCATTGCGTTCCTTATATCTTTCTGCCAATACACTAAACAGTTTGGTGACCAGCTCTTTGTCTTTCAAAAAAGATAGGGCTTGCCTCCGAGAATGCAGATCTCCTCGCTTTCCAAGTGTAATCATTCTATCAACAAATGACCTCAAATCTTTAGCTTTTGGCTTTGTGGTCGTGATCTGTTCGTGCTTTAAAAGGGCCACTGTCATATTCACAAACATGGCCTTCCTGTGCGATGAAGTCCTATTTAATTTACGTCCACTCATGCGATGGCGCATAATAAATTCCTTTGTTAAATTAGATTAAAATGGTTCTTCCAACCTTCTAGCCATATCTTCGATATTTTCAGGTGGCCAATCTGGTATATCCATGCCTAAATGCAAACCCATTTGCGATAGAACTTCTTTTATTTCGTTAAGAGATTTCCGTCCAAAATTTGGAGTTCTTAACATCTCGGATTCGCTCTTTAACACTAAATCACCGATATAAATAATATTATCATTTTTTAGGCAATTTGCCGACCTTACTGATAGTTCTAACTCATCTACTTTCCTCAACAGATGCTTATTAAAAGGTAACTCGTCCTGTGTGTCTTCCGGAACATCCACTGTGGGCTCTTCAAAATTAATAAATAATTGCAGTTGATCCTGTAAAATTCTAGAGGCCAAAGCTATAGAGTCTTCAGGAGTAACCGTACCGTCGGTCGTTACTTCAAGTGAAAGCTTATCATAATCTGTTACTTGTCCAACGCGCGCATTATCCACTTTATAAGCAACTTTTCTTACTGGTGAAAATACAGAGTCGATAGGAATTAAACCGATTGGTGGATCTTCAGGACGATTTTGAACAGAAGGAACATAGCCCTTTCCCATCTCTACCATGAATTCCATTCTAATCTTGGCGCCCTCGTCAAGCGTGCAAATAACCAAATCTGGATCCATAATATCAATATCGTGACCAGTATCGATTTGTCCAGCTTTGACTAAACCTGGACCAGAAGCTTCCAAAGTCATCTTTCCAGCCATTTCACTGTGCATTTTTATACCTAGGTTTTTAATATTTAACACAATGTCAGTGACATCTTCATGCACACCTGCAATCGATGAGAACTCATGCAGCACTCCATCTATTTTTATCGCAGTAACTGCCGCACCTTGAAGAGAAGACAAAAGGACCCGCCTTAAGGCATTTCCAAGTGTGAGACCAAAGCCCCGCTCTAACGGTTCGACTACGATCGTTGCTCGTCTCTCTGGTAATGAACCCTGAACAACTTCTAATTTATTAGGTTTAATTAATTCTTGCCAATTTTTCTGAATCACTTGAACGCCTCAATAAAGCAAAAGAATAAAATACAAGTTAACCGAATAATAAAATTTTTAAAACAATCAACTTACGAAATACTAGACTCTGCGTCTCTTACGTGGACGACAACCGTTATGCGGGATTGGTGTAACATCTCTTATTGCTGTCACCATAAACCCGACTGTCTGCAAAGCTCGTAATGCAGATTCGCGACCTGAACCCGGTCCTTTCACCTCGACTTCTAATGTTTTCATACCATGTTCCTGCGCCTTCCGTCCAGCATCCTCTGCCGCGATTTGAGCCGCGTAAGGTGTGGATTTACGAGAACCGCGAAATCCTTGACTACCTGCTGAAGACCAAGAAATAGCATTACCTTGGGCATCAGTAATTGTAATAACTGTATTGTTGAAAGTCGCATTTACATGGGCAACGCCAGAGGTAATATTCTTTTTTTCACGACGTTTAGGGCGCGCTACTGAAGCTTTTGCCATATTAAATTTAACCTTTTACAACTAATTCGATGACCATCATAACTTTCATAATTCTATTTCTTCTTACCAGCGATTGACTTTGCTGGACCTTTGCGTGTACGCGCATTCGTATGAGTTCGTTGCCCTCGCACAGGCAGGCCACGCCGATGGCGTACTCCACGGTAACAGCCTAGATCCATTAAACGTTTTATGTTAATAGAAGTTTCTCTCCGCAAGTCACCTTCCACCTGATAATTATTATCGATAAAGTCGCGTATTCTAACTACTTCGTCATCAGTAAGTTCGTGGACACGGCGTTCTGCCGGGATTTCAGTATTCTTACATATTTGTCGGGCGAATGTACGCCCTATTCCAAAGATATACGTTAGAGAAATTTCCACTCTTTTGTGGGTGGGAATATTAACACCAGCGATACGAGCCAAAGCCAACTCTCCTTAGCTAAAGATTAATTAAATAAATAAAATGGGAACCCAAAACGGCGCGATTATATGCGGAAGACATGCAAAGTCAATGGGTTTGCTGGCTAATGTTTAATTTTTTTTTCAAAATTGTCTCCTTATCCAATAATATTTGTAATTTGTTCGTAAACTTCTTCAACGCTTTTTGATCCATCTATTAATTGCAGCACACCTTTCTGTCGATAAAAAGGCAGGATAGGCAATGTTTGCGCTTGATACTCTTTCAAACGTTCCTGTACAACCTCCAATTTATCATCAGATCTTCGAGAAAAACTAGTCGATCCACATTTATCACACTTTTCCTCGTTAATTGGCTTATTATAGATATCATGATACCCAGCTCCGCAATTAGCACATGCAAATCTTCCTGACAAACGTTT
This sequence comes from Rhodospirillales bacterium, assembly GCA_016777585.1. Lineage (GTDB taxonomy): Bacteria > Pseudomonadota > Alphaproteobacteria > Rhodospirillales > UBA2165 > TMED23. The sequence goes on from JADHRD010000060.1 coordinate 6,971, forward strand.
GAGAATTTTATTATCATCTACGTCTAATTGGATAACGTGATTCATATAAAGCCCTTTACTCAGTAGCATATCATCTAAAGACGAGGCCTGTGACTTTGTTCTAGGGAAACCATCTAAAATAATGCCATTGGCATCTTTTTGTAGATCTATTGCATCTGAAATCATCTCAATAACAACTTCATCCGGAATTAATTTTCCTGTGCCCATAATCGCTTTGGCTTTTTTACCCAATTCGCTACCCGACTTAACCTCTGCTCGCAACATATCTCCTGTTGATAATTGTACAAGTTTGTACTCGAGCATTAATCTTTCACATTGAGTGCCTTTACCAGCTCCCGGCGGACCTAAAAGAAGCAAAATCATCTCACCTACGACCCTTTAAACGAGATTTCTTAATCAGTCCCTCGTACTGGTGTGCCAGCATATAAGATTGCACTTGAGCGACGGTATCCATTGTAACTGTAACCACAATTAACAAGCTAGTTCCACCAAAGAAAAAAGGAACTGACCAGTTTGAAATTAGAATTTCTGGTAAAAGCGCCACCGCAACCAAATAAATAGCCCCGACGACAGTTAAACGAGTTGTAACATATTCTAAGTATTCCGCGGTATTCTTTCCTGGTCTAATCCCAGGAATAAATCCGCCATTCTTTTTCAAATTATCTGCTGTCTCTTCTGGATTAAAAACAACTGCTGTATAGAAAAAAGCGAAGAATGCTATTAATGCGCTATAAATTATTAAGTATGAAGGCTGTCCACGGCCAAGCAATGAAGAAACCGTAGTAAGCCACTCCGGCCCAGAATTTGCCATAAAACTTATAACTGTGGTTGGCATTAATAAAAGTGAACTAGCAAAAATAAGCGGAATAACTCCAGAAGTATTTAATTTAAGAGGAAGATGGGAATTCTCCCCACCGTACATTTTATTTCCTTGTTGGCGTTTGGGATACTGTACGACTAATCGTCTTTGTCCTCTCTCAACAAAAACTATGCCATAAATAACAAACACGACCATAATTAAGATCGCCATAATTATCCCGGTTGAAATAGCGCCGGTCCTGCCTAGTTCTAAAGTGCCAGCTAAAGCACTGGGCAATTCAGCAACAATACCCGCAAAAATAATTAAAGATATTCCATTCCCAACTCCTCGAGCAGTTATTTGCTCACCAAGCCACATCAAAAACATCGTGCCGCCAACAAGCGTGATAACAGCCGTAAAACGAAAAAAACCACCAGGGTTGATAACCGCAGACCCCCCTGAGCCCCGCATACCCTCAATCCCAACCGCCATGCCATAAGCCTGCATTGCAGCAATAAGAACCGTTAAATAACGGGTATACTGATTAATTTTCTTTTGCCCCTGAGCACCTTCTTTTTTGAGCTGGGACATTGACGGAGAGATAGACGTCATGAGTTGCATAATGATTGCAGCAGAAATATAGGGCATAATGTTCAAGGCAAAGATAGTCATCCTACCCAAAGCCCCCCCCGCAAACATGTTAAACATGCCTAAGATTCCACCGGCTTGTTGTCTAAAAATATCCTTTAAAATTACTGGATCAATACCAGGCATAGGTATGTAAGTACCTAATCTGTATATAATCAGCGCCCCAAGCGTAAACCAAAGACGTTTTTTTAGTTCTGTAGCTTTATTAAAAGCGCCAAAATTTAGATTTGCTGCGAGCTGTTCAGCAGCTGATGCCATGATATTCCTCGAATTTTTTATTCATTTTGAGTAGAATTAGTGTCAACAGATGATGGATCTTCGCTATTCGATGACGGCACAGACTGTTTCTTTTCTAAACTAATGTTTACACTTTGCCTCTTTAGCTTTCTTTTTTCTGACTTTTCACGGGAAAGGAGTTCTACTTTCGTTGGCTGGGGCAGTAAAACCTTACCACCAACTCTCTCAATCGCCTCAACTGCTGATTTAGAGGCTCCATTGACCTCTAATGTTAGCGCTGCTTTAACCTCACCATTCCCTAAAATTCTTACGCCGTCTTTATTTCCTCTAATTAGACCTGCTGCAGCTAATGCATTACAATCAATTGTTTCTGTATCACCAAACTTTTTCGCATCAACTGCATCTTGCAATTTATCTAAGTTGACTATTTCATAATGTTTCGCAAAATTATTATTAAAACCTCTCTTTGGTGTACGACGGAAAATAGGCATTTGCCCACCTTCAAAGCCAAGAACAGAAACTCCAGACCTTGACTTCTGGCCCTTGACTCCGCGACCCGCGGTTTTTCCTTTACCAGAACCCTCACCCCTGCCAACTCTTAATCCGCTTTTTCGTGCACCATTGTTATCTCGTATTTGATTAAGTCTCATTTCATAATTCCCTAATTAAGATCATCAATATCTAAAAGGTGCTGAACTTTGTTAATCATACCCCTTACCGATGGTGTATCTTCAAGTGTTCGTTTACGGTTCATCTTATTTAAACCTAGTCCGATTAGCGTTTGACGCTGATCAAACCGGCGCCCAGTAGCACTTCCAATTTGGGTAACGGTAACCGTTGGCTTTTTATTTGACATTAATCCTAGCCCTATACATTTACTTCAGATGTTTCGTTTGACGCTGTTTGGGAACCCATTCGGCGCCCAACAATATCACCAATTTTCTTCCCTCTTTTCGCGGCAATTGAACGAGGTGAAACCAAATTCTCTAAAGCATCAAAAGTAGCTTTGATCATATTATAAGGATTTTGTGATCCATTAGACTTAGCCACAACATCCTGCACTCCTAATGATTCAAATACAGCGCGCATCGGACCCCCCGCTATTATACCGGTACCCGGAGGGGCGGCTCTGATGAGTACTTTACCTGCTCCAAACCCGCCTTCCATATCATGATGCAAGGTACGACCTTCTCGAAGTGGAACCCTTACTAAATTACGTTTAGCAGATTCTGTTCCTTTTCTTATAGCCTCTGGCACTTCTTTTGCTTTACCACTTCCAAACCCAACCCTGCCTTTACCATCACCAACTACAACAAGCGCGGCAAACCCGAACCTCCGACCACCTTTGACAACTTTCGACACTCTATTAATTCCTACGAGTTTGTCGATTAGCTCATCACCGTCTCGCTCATCACGCCTCTTATTATCCCTAGACCCACCTTTGTTTTGATTGCCACCAGACTTCCGAGGTTTACTAGAACCCATTGTATTAGTATCATTTACCATAAATTAAAAACTCCTAGAAAGACAAACCGCCCTCGCGGGCAGCTTCGGCAAGAGCTTTAACTCTGCCATGATATAAATATCCACCACGATCGAAAACTACTTCATTAACACCTTTTTTTATCGCTCTTTGAGCAACCACTTTACCAACATGAGACGCAGCCTCTACATTCGTACCTTTCTCTACTTCTTTTTTCACTTCCAAATCTACGCTTGATGCGGCGGCCAACGTTAGCCCCTTCACATCATCAATGATCTGCGCATAAATATGTTTACTTGATCTAAAAACAGCTAATCGCATGCGCCCATTGTTATTGACTCTAACTTTACCGCTTGTGCGATGACGTCTTCGTAAATAAAGCTCTTTAGCACTTTTCATGATTATTTCTTCTTTCCTTCTTTACGAATAATAACTTCATCTTTGTATTTAACCCCTTTTCCCTTGTAAGGTTCCGGGGGGCGATAAGACCTAATTTTTGCAGCGACACTTCCAACAACCTGTTTGTCAGCGCCAAAAATCGATATTTCATTTTGCGTTTCACACGTTATGGTTATACCCTCTGGCGCCGTGTAGCGAATTTCATGACTATAACCCAATTGCAGAACCAAATCTTTTCCTTGAATCTGAGCGCGATAGCCCACACCATTAACTTCAAGAGTTCTTGAGAAACCATCGCTAACACCAACAATTAAATTGCTAGCTAAAGTTCGAAACGTCCCCCACATTTTCTTCGACTTAATTGAGTCATTAGCAGGTTTAACGATTAGCTTACCATCCTCGATGACAGTTGACACGTCGTCCACAAAAGTAAGTGACAATACTCCCAACTTACCCTTAGCAGTCATTACACTATCAGCTATATCTACGGTTACACCTTCCGGAATAGTAACCGGCAACATTCCTACACGAGACATAAACAAAATCCTTTAAAAAACATGACATAAAACCTCGCCGCCAACATTAGCAACGCGAGCTTCAGCATCAGACATAACACCACGAGGTGTGGATAATATTGCTATACCCAAACCATTATAGATACGCGGAAGATCTCCAATCTTGGAATATACTCGACACCCAGGGCTTGAAACACGATTAATCTCTTTAATTACTGGCTCACCATCATAATATTTAAGCTCAATTACTATTTCGTCAATTCCTTTACGTATATTAGAACTCGAATAGTCTCGAATATACCCCTCTCTCTTCAGCACATCTAAAACATTAGCTCTTAGCTTCGATGAGGGAGTACTCACCGCATTCTTCTTTGCCCTTTGGCCATTTCGAATACGGGTTAATAAATCCGCTACAGGATCACTCATAGACATTTATGCGTTCCTCTTCCTACCAACTCGACTTAACCATACCTGGGATCATCCCAAGCGAGGCTAGCTCACGCAATGCAATACGCGACATTTTAAATTTTCGATAATTACTACGACCACGACCAGATATTTCACATCGCAACTTAACACGAACCTTTGATGAATTGCGAGGGAGCTCTGCCAATTTTAGTTGGGCCTGGAAACGCTCTTCTGAGGGAAGTTTCTCATCTCTCGTTATTAGTCTTAGAGCTGCTCGCTTTTTTGCAAACTTTTCTGATAAAAGAATGCGTTTCTTGTTACGCTCAACTACACTTTTTTTTGCCATAATTAATTAAGTCTCCGCAATCAGTTTAGTTACTAAAAGGCATATTAAAACCTTTGAGAAGCTGAAAACCCTCCTCATCGGTCTTAGCCGTTGTACAGATAATAACGTCCATACCTCGAATTTTATCAACTTTATCATAGTTGATTTCTGGGAATACAATCTGCTCCTTGATACCCAGAGCAAAATTACCATGGCCATCAAAACTTTTTTTGGAGATACCGCGAAAATCTCTCACACGAGGAAGTGCAATATTTATAAGGCGATCCAGAAACTCAAACATCTTATCGCCTCTAAGCGTTACCTTGCACCCAACAACCATTCCATCCCTGAGCTTAAACGACGCGATAGACTTTCTAGCGCGCGTAACAATCGGCTTTTGACCAGAAATCAGGGTCATTTCATTAAAAGCAGACTCAATTTTCTTTTTGTCCTGAGAAGCCTCGCCAACACCCATATTTAAAACAATCTTATCGACCTTTGGGACCTGCATTACGTTCTTGTATCCAAAATGCGATATTAAGGACGGCTTTATCTCAGTAACAAAACTTTCATTTAAACGTGTCATCTAAACTCACCTATATATCAATAACTTCACCAGACTTCTTAGCAAAACGAACTTTACGACCATCTTCTAGAAATCTAAAACCAACGCGGGTCGCTACATTTTCTTTTGGATCAACGTGAGAAATATTAGATAAATGAATTGAGGACTCTTTCTCAACGATACCGCCTGCACCAGCCTGAGAGGGTGAGGTGTGGCGCTTTACCATATTCACACCTTGAACTATAGCCCGGTTATCAGAGAGTAACATTTTCAAAATTTCTCCAATTTTTCCCTTATCTTTTCCTGACAATACAATTACTTTATCGCCTTTCTTCAACTTAAACTTCATATTCATTGAATAACCCTCCTATAGAACTTCAGGTGCAAGCGATATTATCTTCATAAACTGACGTGACCTTAACTCTCGTGTAACCGGCCCAAAAATCCTAGTTCCAACCGGTTCCCCCTGTTGGTTGACAAGTACTGCAGCATTACTGTCAAAACGAATGGTGCTACCATCTTCTCTCCGAATCTCTTTCTTCGTCCTAACAATAACCGCCCTATGCAACTCACCTTTTTTTACCCTGCCACGAGGAATAGCCTCTTTAACCGTTACCACGATCACATCACCAACAGCTGCGGTACGCCGCTTAGATCCACCCAAAACCTTAATACATTGCACCCGCCGAGCGCCCGAATTATCAGCAACGTCAAGTTTGGTTTGCATCTGTATCATCTTAAATTCCTCTTAATTAAATCTAACTACTGGTTAATTCGTGGTCTCAATGACCACCCAGCTTTTTCGCTTTGATATAGGACGACACTCTTCAATCTGAACAAGGTCACCAGCCTTACAACTATTACCCTCGTCGTGGGCCACATATTTTTTTGATAACCGAATAAATTTTTTATAAAGAGGATGCTGTTTACGACGCTCAACATTAACAACAACTGTCTTATCCATTTTATCACTAACAACAACACCTTGCATTATTCGCTTTGGCATTTAACAACTCCTCAATCAGCACTACTGCTCTTTTTTTCATTCAAAATAGTTTTAACCGTAGCCAAGCTACGCCTAACATTCCTAACTCTGGCGGTATTCTCAAGCTGACCACTAGCGGCCTGAAAACGAAGATTGAAGGCCTCTTTACTCAAAAGATTAACCTCATCTTTTAACTCATCAATAGTTTTTAATCGCGCGTCTTGAGCTTTCATAACATCAACTTCCTGTCCCTAAACGTTGAACAAATTTGGTATCTATCGGTAACTTAGCTGCCGCCAACTCAAATGCACGACGAGCAATATCTTCAGAAACTCCATCCAACTCAAACATGATGCGCCCAGGTTTCACTCTGGCCACCCAAAACTCTGGATTTCCCTTACCCTTACCTTGACGAACTTCAGCCGGTTTCTGTGAAACTGGAATATCTGGGAATACTCTGATCCACACCCGGCCCGCACGCTTCATATGACGTGTCATAGCTCTACGGGCAGCCTCTATCTGACGCGCCGTAATACGAGCCGGTTTCATCGCTTTCATACCATAAGAGCCAAAATTAAGTGAAGATCCACCCTTAGCATTTCCGTGAATTCTTCCTTTATGGGCTTTTCTGTATTTAGTCCGTTTTGGTTGTAACATTGTATGAAACTTTCTTTAACTTTATCGTATTATCTGGCTGGTTGCTGGTCTTGAGAATTTTTATCTTGAGCCATTGGATCTCGAGCAAGCACTTCACCTTTGTAAATCCAAACTTTGACTCCACATATACCATAGGTTGTCTTTGCTCTCGCAACACCATAATCAATATCTGCTCTAAGCGTATGGAGGGGCACTCTCCCTTCCCTATACCACTCTGTCCTGGCTATCTCCGCACCGCCAAGACGTCCACCACAGTTTATGCGGATACCCTGAGCGCCTAAACGAATTGCGGATTGAACGGCTCTTTTCATCGCACGCCTAAAAGCGATACGCCGTTCTAGTTGTTGGGCGATATTTTCAGCAACTAGCATAGCGTCAATTTCTGGCTTACGTATTTCAACAATATTTAAACTGACATCACTGCCAGTTTTCTTCGACAACTCTGACCTCAGAGTTTCAATATCTGCACCTTTTTTTCCGATAACAACTCCAGGTCGGGCTGTATGTATTGTAATACTGGCTCTTTTAGCTGGACGCTCAATAATGATCTTACTCAAACCAGCTTGTTTCAACCGCTCTTTAAGAAATCTTCTTATCTCTAAGTCTGCTAACAACTGACCTGAATAATTTTCCCCTTCGGCGTACCACCTTGAGTCCCACGTTCTATTGATACCAACTCTA